>NZ_JBEXIK010000023.1:0-104068 GCF_040608515.1 Micromonospora sp. NPDC005173 | reverse complement strand
CGCGCCGCCGGTGAAGGCGAGTCCAGCAGCGGTCAGAGCGGTCTTACGAATCAGATCGGTACGCATGATGGCGTGCTCCTCTGCATCGGGGGTGCGCGGCACGCGACAACGGGGGACGGTGCGCCGCACGAGGGAAGTTCAAGAGAGGGGGAACGGTCCGGCGATCCGGGGGGACCTGCTCGGGGTTCCGGGGGTGTAACCGTGCCGGCCGGTCGGGTGTTCCCGGCGGGCTGGCGACTGGCTACGGGGGGTGTAACCGTGCCGGCCTGGCGGGTGTTCCCGGCGGGCTGGCGGCTGGCTACAGGGGGATGTAACCGGGGCGGCCTGGCCGGTGTTCCCGGCGGCTGCCGCGCACCGGGCCAGGGGGCCACGGTCGCATGCCAGGTATAACGACCCGGGCCAGCCCACGATTCCACGCTGAGGGTGGCCCCGACCACGGGACGGCCCACCCCAAACGGGACGACACCCCCAGCCCGTCACGGGCCGACAACCCCAACCCGCCCGTCCGCCCCCACAACCGGGACCCACCGGCGATCTACCCCGAGCGCGTCACACCCGATCGGACTCGCATCCCGAACCGGACACCACACCCACGTGGCCGCCCACGTCGACCGGCGTCCAGCCACGCACTTTCCGGGAAAACGCTGCCTCCCCGGCACGCCGAGGCCACACCTTCCCGGAACGTGCGCAGACCTAAGAGGCCGCCGCTCGGCGGGCGGGTGCGTGCTTTTGAGCGTGATGACTCTGAGGTATCAATATGACTCTCAGGTATCACGCTCAACCATGCGGATGTCCCCCCGCCGTCGACCCGCCCGACCGCCGGTCTCCCAGCCGGGCTCGCCCCCGTGAGGTCTGGGGTGACGGGTGAGGCGAGGCCGCGGGCGCGACACGGAACGCAGTGCGGGGTTGGCAGACGACGCAGGTGCGCGACGGCGCGGGCCACGGACGCGGGGCCACAGACGGCACGGACTGCACAGATCTTGGCCGCCGCTCGCGTCGTGCCGGGTGCAAACGGCGCGTTCGCAGCCGACGCGATTGCCCCGAGGGCGCGCGGCCACAGACGGCACGGGGGCACACAGCACGGGGTGCGCAGACCGCGCCGCGTCCACAGACCGCGCAGGTGCGCGGACGGCAAGCGGCACGCGGACAGCGCGGGGGCACGCGGACAGCGCGGGCTGCCCGGGCGAGATCGTGCTCGATCCAGGAAATAGTCCCCACGCGGCGCGAACGAGGCCACTACATCCAGGATCGAGCACGATCATGAGGCAAACGCGCGCCGTTCGGCGGCTGGCGGTGGGTTCGCCCGCGCCGGGTGGGTCAGGGTGTGGCGGTAATGCCGAATGGCGGCGGGTTCACGAACTCGGCGTCGCCTCGACGCCCTCGACGACCCCCGTGCCCTTGTCGAGCGCGGCAAGGATCGCTTCGGCCGTGCGGCGGCCCACCCCGGGCACCTCGGTGATCTCCTCGACCGTGGCGGCGGAGAGCCGCTTGAGTGAGCCGAAGTGCCGCAGCAGCGCCTTGCGCCGCACCTCCCCCAGGCCGGGCACGTGGTCCAGCGCGGACTCGGTCATCCGCTTGGAGCGGCGCTGCCGGTGGAAGGTGATGGCGAACCGGTGCGCCTCGTCGCGGATCCGTTGCAGCAGGTAGAGCCCCTCCGACGTACGCGGCAGGATGACCGGGAACTCGTCGTCGGGGAGCCAGACCTCCTCCAGCCGCTTGGCCAGCCCGCACAGCGCCACGTCCTCGATGCCCAGCCCCGCGAGTGCCTGGGCGGCCGCCGCGACCTGCGGCGCGCCGCCGTCCACGACCACCAACTGCGGCGGGTACGCGAACTTGCGTGGCCGGCCAGTGGTGGGGTCGACGAGGGTGCCGATCCGTGGCTCCTCAGCGCCGGACGGGGCCTCCAGGTCGTCGGCCGACTCCACCCCCACCTCGCCGGTCTCCGAACGCGCGTCCAGATAGCGGGCGAAGCGACGGCGCAGCACCTCGGACATCGCGGAGAGGTCGTCGGTGGCGCCCCGGACGATGAACCGCCGGTACTCGCTCTTGCGGGGCAGCCCGTCCTCGAAGACGACCATGCTGGCCACCACGTCGGTGCCCTGGATCTGGGAGATGTCGAAGCATTCGATGCGCAGCGGCGAGGTGCGCATGCCCAGCGCCTCGCTGATCTCGTCCAGCGCCTTCCCCCGGGTGGTCAGGTCACCGGACCGCTTGAGCTTGTGCCGGGCCAGCGCGTCCTTGGCGTTGCGCTCCACGGTCTCCATCAGCGAGCGCTTGTCGCCGCGCTGGGGCACCCGCAGCGACACCCGGCTGCCCCGGTGGGTGGAGAGCCAGTCGGCCAGTGCGTCGGCGTCCGCGGGCAGCTCGGGAACCAGCAGCTCCCGGGGTACGTCCGCCTCGCCGTGCTCGCCGCCGTACACCTGGGTGCAGAAGTGGTGCACCAGGTCGCCGGTGCTCAACTCCTCGGTCTTCTCCACCACCCAGCCGCGCTGGCCGCGGACCCGGCCGTCGCGGACGTGGAAGACCTGCACGGCCGCCTCGAGCGGGTCGTCGGCGAACGCGACCACGTCGGCGTCGGTGCCGTCGCCCAGCACCACGGTCTGCTTCTCCATCGCCCGGCGCAACGCCGCCACGTCGTCCCGCAGCCGGGCAGCCCGCTCGAACTCCAGCTGCTCGCTCGCCTCGGTCATCTCACGTTCGATCTTGCGGACCATGGTGTCGGTGCGACCGGCCATGAAGTCGCAGAAATCGTCGACGATGGCCCGGTGCTCGTCGGCGGAGACGGTGCCGACGCAGGGCGCCGAGCACTTGCCGATGTAGCCGAGCAGGCAGGGGCGACCGACCTGGCCGGCCCGCTTGAACACCCCGGCGGAGCACGTCCGGGCCGGGAACACCCGCAGCAGCAGGTCGAGGGTCTCCCGGATCGCCCAGGCGTGCGAGTACGGCCCGAAGTAGCGCACGCCCTTGCGTTTCGCGCCGCGCATCACCTGCAGCCGCGGGTACTCCTCGTCGAGGGTGACGGCCAGGTAGGGGTAGGACTTGTCGTCGCGGTAGCGGACGTTGAACCGCGGGTCGTACTGCTTGATCCAGGTGAACTCCTGCTGGAGCGCCTCGACCTCGGTGCCGACGGTGATCCAGTCAACCGACTCGGCGGTGGTGACCATCTGCCGGGTGCGCTCGTGCAGATTCCAGACGTCGCCGAAGTAGGAGTTGAGCCGGCTGCGCAGGTTCTTCGCCTTGCCGACGTAGATCACCCGGCCGGTGCTGTCCCGGAAGCGGTAGACCCCCGGCGACTCCGGAATGGTGCCGGGTGCGGGACGGTAGGTCGAGGGGTCAGCCACGCCAGCAAGCCTAGTCCGGCCCCCCGACACCGACCCCGTCCGGCACCATCACGCAAGATCCACTCGGTCTCCGGGAAGTCGGCGTGCCGACGGGCGCCGCACACCCCGACTTCCCGGAACGCGAGTCGATCAAGCGGCTGAGCCGCGCCGGCCCGACCCGACGGGAGCGGGCTGGACGCGCCGGCCGGTCAGGCCAGCGAGATCTGGTCGCCGGTGACCTTGATGCTCTTGGGCGGCAGCGGCTTGGTGGCCGGACCGGCCTTCACCGAACCGTCCTCGATCGAGAACTTGCTGCCGTGGCAGGTGCAGTTGATGGTGCCGCCGTCGACGTTCGTCACCGGGCAGTTCTGGTGGGTGCAGATGGCGCTGAAGCCCTTGAACTGGCCGGCAGTCGGCTGGGTGATGACCACGCCCGCGGGGAGGATCTTGCCGCCGCCGACCGGGATGTCGGTGGTGGTGGCCACCGACTGCGCGTCCTGCCGGTCACCGCCGCCAGCGTCGCCGGTGCTGGGCACCGCCGGGCCGCCGCTGGTGGGAGCGCCACTGCCGGCGTCGTTGTCGTCGTCGCTGCCGCAGGCAGCCAGTACGACGGCTGCGCCGATCGCCCCGACACCGGTGAGCAGGGTCCGACGGGTCTGCGTACCCGGACCGGTCAGCGCCTGATCGTCACTCATGCCTCGCCTCTCTCTGGGCTGCTGCGCCGGTCCCGATCAGCCGGCCACATTGGTCAACACGGGCAACTGTGCCGGATGGTTCACGGCGGTGTGGCCTCGACCCGGGAAATGGGAAACGCCGGCGATGCCCGATGGGGCACCGCCGGCGTTTGGTCCGCTCAGCGCGCGGTGGCCGCGACCTTGCGCGGCGCCCGAGTCTTGGTGACGCCGTTGGCCTGGGCGGCCCGCTTGGTGGCCGCCGCCGCGCCCTTGGCCTCACCGTCGAGCTTGAGCACCTGGCGCAGGAACTCGCCGGTGTGACTCTCGGGCACCTCGGCGACCTCCTCCGGGGTGCCGGTGGCGAGCACGGTGCCGCCCCGGTGGCCCCCCTCCGGACCCATGTCGATCAGCCAGTCGGCCGTCTTGATCACGTCGAGGTTGTGCTCGATGGTGATCACCGTGTTGCCCTTGTCGACCAGCCCTTCCAGCACCATCAGCAGCTTGCGGATGTCCTCGAAGTGCAGGCCGGTGGTCGGCTCGTCGAGCACGTAGACCGTCCGCCCGGTGGAGCGCTTCTGCAGCTCGGAGGCGAGCTTGACGCGCTGCGCCTCACCGCCGGAGAGAGTCGGGGCGGGTTGGCCGAGGCGGACGTACCCGAGGCCGACGTCGACCAGCGTCTTGAGGTGCCGGTGGATGGCCGGGATGGCGGAGAAGAACTCGGCCGCCTCCTCGATCGGCATCTCCAACACGTCCGAGACGGTCTTGCCCTTGTAGTGCACCTCCAGGGTCTCCCGGTTGTACCGGGCGCCCTTGCAGACCTCACACGGGACGTACACGTCGGGCAGGAAGTTCATCTCGATCTTGATGGTGCCGTCGCCGGAGCACGCCTCGCAGCGCCCGCCCTTGACGTTGAACGAGAACCGGCCCGGGCCGTACCCGCGCACCTTGGCCTCGGTGGTCTCGGCGAAGAGCTTGCGGACGTGGTCCCAGACCCCGGTGTAGGTGGCCGGGTTGGAGCGCGGCGTCCGGCCGATCGGCGACTGGTCCACGCCGACGACCTTGTCCACGTGGTCGAGACCGGCGACCCGGGTGTGCCGGCCGGGCACCAGCCGCGCGCCGTTGATCTGGTTGGCCAGCACCGCGTACAGGATGTCGTTGACCAGCGTCGACTTGCCCGAGCCGCTGACCCCGGTGACCGCGATCAGCTGGCCCAGCGGGAAGGAGACGGTCAGGTTGCGCAGGTTGTGCTCGCGTGCGCCGTGCACCACCAGCTCCCGGTCCGGGGTCTGCGGACGACGCTTCTTCGGCGTCGGGATCGACCGGCGCCCGGACAGGTACGCCCCGGTGATCGACTCTGGGTT
This sequence comes from Micromonospora sp. NPDC005173, assembly GCF_040608515.1. Classification (NCBI taxonomy): domain Bacteria; kingdom Bacillati; phylum Actinomycetota; class Actinomycetes; order Micromonosporales; family Micromonosporaceae; genus Micromonospora; species Micromonospora sp. NPDC005173. Next base: position 98,713 of record NZ_JBEXIK010000023.1, on the reverse strand, counting down.
TTCCAGGAGCGCCGGCACCGAACCGCTGTGCACGATCTCGCCGCCGTGCTCGCCGGCGCCGGGCCCGATGTCGACGATCCAGTCGGCGGTACGGATGGTGTCCTCGTCGTGCTCCACCACGATCAGCGTGTTGCCCAGCCCACGCAGCCGGATCAGAGTCTCGATCAGCCGGTGGTTGTCACGCTGGTGCAGCCCGATCGACGGCTCGTCGAGCACGTAGAGCACACCCACCAGCCCGGAGCCGATCTGGGTGGCCAGCCGGATGCGCTGCGCCTCGCCACCGGAGAGGGTGCCGGCCGGCCGGTCCAGGGAGAGGTAGTCCAGGCCGACGTCGAGCAGGAACCGCAGTCGGGCGTTGATCTCCTTGAGCACCCGCTCGGCGATCATCTTCTGCCGGTCGGTCAGCTCGATGCCGGCGAGCAGGTCGGCGCACTCCCCCACGGACAGGTTGCAGACCTCGGCGATGCTCTTGCCGGCCAGGGTCACCGCGAGCACCTCGGGCTTGAGCCGGGCGCCGCCGCACGCCGCACACGGCACGTCGCGCATGTAGCCCTCGTACTTGTCGCGGGACCACTCGGACTCGGTGTCGGAGTGCCGACGCTCGATCCACTGCACCACGCCCTCGAAGCCGGTGTAGTAGGAGCGCTCGCGGCCGTACTTGTTGCGGTAGCGCACGTGCACCTGGTCGTCGGAGCCGTGCAGGATCGTCTTCTGCGCCCGCGCCGGCAACGCCCGCCACGGGGTGTCGACGTCGAAGTGCTGGGCCTCGCCGAGTGCCTCCAGCAGGCGCAGGAAGTATTCGAGGTTGTGCCCGGTGGACCAGGGCTGGATGGCGCCCTCACGCAGGCTGCGCTCCGGGTCGGGCACCAGCAGCTCCGGGTCGACCTCCTTCTTGGTGCCCAGGCCGGTGCACTCCGGGCAGGCGCCGTACGGCGCGTTGAAGGAGAAGACCCGGGGCTCCAGGTCCTCGATGGCGAGCGGGTGGTCGTTGGGGCAGGCCAGGTGCTCGGAGTAGCGGCGCTCCCGGTCCGGGTCGTCCTCCGGAAGGTCGACGAAGTCGAGCAGCACCAGGCCGCTGGACAGGCCCAGGGCGGCCTCGACCGAGTCGGTCAGCCGCTGCTTGGCGCTCGGCTTGACGGTGAGCCGGTCGATCACCACCTCGATGGTGTGCTTCTCCTGCTTCTTGAGCTTCGGCGGCTCGGTCAGTGGGTGCACCACGCCGTCGACCCGGGCCCGGGCGTAACCCTTGGCCTGCAGCTCGGAGAAGAGGTCGACGTACTCGCCCTTGCGGCCGCGGATGACCGGGGCGAGCACCATGAACTTGGTGCCCTCGGCCATCGACAGCACCCGGTCGACGATCTGCTGCGGGCTCTGCCGGGAGATCCGCTCGCCACAGACCGGGCAGTGCGGCTCGCCGATGCGGGCGTAGAGCAGCCGCAGGTAGTCGTAGACCTCGGTGATGGTGCCGACGGTCGAACGCGGGTTGCGCGAGGTCGACTTCTGGTCGATCGAGACGGCCGGGCTCAGCCCCTCGATGAAGTCGACGTCGGGCTTGTCCATCTGGCCGAGGAACTGCCGGGCGTACGACGAGAGCGACTCCACGTACCGCCGCTGCCCCTCGGCGAAGATCGTGTCGAAGGCCAGGCTCGACTTGCCCGACCCGGACAGCCCGGTGAACACGATGAGTGCGTCCCGGGGCAGGTCGAGACTGACGTCACGCAGATTGTGCTCGCGCGCGCCACGGATGATCAGTCGGTCGGCCACGGTTCGTGTACTCCCGGGAGAAGATGAAGCGGAGAATCTGTCCCGCTCTGGGGTGGTTCTGAGCGGTGGTGCGGGCGCGGAAAACACGCCTCGGCAACTCTAGCCCCGAGGTATGACAGTTTTCCCCGCCCGCACATTCCCCCAGCTCAGCCCGGTCGGCCGGGCCGGTCAGTAGCCCCCGGGCGTCGGCGGTCGGGCCGCCCGACGCCGGGCCGAGCGCCACCCACCGCGCCGCTCCGCGGCCAGCCGCGCCTCCCGCCGCCGGCTCTCCTGAGCCACCTCCCGCTGCAGCCGCCGCCAGCTCTCCCACCGGCGGGTGGAGAGCTCCCCGGTGCGCAGCGCCTCGCCGACCGCGCAGGCCGGCTCGCCGTCGTGCCCGCAGTCGGCGTACCGGCAGCCCTCGGCAAGCCCGGCGATGTCGGCGAACGCCCGGTCGAGCCCGGCCACGCCGTCCAGCAGGCCGACCGCCCGCACGCCGGGCGTGTCGATCACCGCGCCGCCACCGGGGATCGGCACCAGGGCCCGCCAGGTGGTGGTGTGCCGACCCTTGCCGTCGACCCGGCGGATCGCCTGGGTCGGCATCATCACCGCGCCGGCCAGCGCGTTGACCAGGCTCGACTTGCCCGCCCCGGACGGCCCGAGCAGGCCGAGCGTGCGGCCCGGCGCCACCTCCGCGCGCAGCGGCTCCAGCCCGACGCCGCGCTCGGCGCTGACCGGCAGCACCGGCACCCCGGGGGCGACCGCGGCGAGCTGACGGGCCAGCGCGGCCGGATCGGCCGCGAGGTCGGCCTTGGTCAGCACGACCAGCGGCCGGGCCCCGGACTCGTGGGCCAGGGACAGCAGCCGCTCGATCCGACCGACGTCCGGCTCCGGGTGCACCGGCTCCACCACGGCGGCGGCGTCGAGGTTGGCGGCCAGCACCTGGCCGCTGGCGTCCTTGCCGGCGGTACGGCGGATCAACGCGGCCCGCCGGGGCAGCACCGCCTCCACGGTGGTGCGGCGGTCCGGCCAGTGGGTGAGCAGCACCCAGTCCCCCGCGCAGGGCAGCGCGGAGGGATCCCGGACGGCGGCGGCCAGCACCGCCCCGCCCAGGCTGGCCCGGACCGGGCCGGCCGCGGTGAGCACCGTGCAGACCCCCCGGTCCACCCGGGCCACCCGGCCCGGGTGGTGCTCACCGCGCCGCGCGGCGTACGCCGCCCGTTCGGCGTCCCAGCCGAGGGCGGTCAGATCGATCGTCATGGCATCCTCATCGGTGTCGAAGCTGGTGATGGCGGAACACGCGTGTCACGGCCGGCATGATCACCACCTCCGTCCGACGTCCCGGTGCCGCGTATGTCGCCGACGGTAGGACGCGCGCCGACGCGCCGAAAGCGATTTCCCCGGCGACGGCGCGACGGCGGACCGCTAGGGTCGACGCGTGACCACCGATCCGCTCCTGCTCACGGGCGAGGTGGACGACGCGACCAGCCGGCTGCTGCGTACCGCGGCCTCCTTCGACGCCGCGGACCTCGCGGCCGCGTCGCTGCTGCCCGACTGGACACGCGGCCACGTGCTGGCCCACCTGGCGCGCAACGCCGACGGCTTCGTCAACCTGCTCACCGCGGCCCGCACCGGCGAGCCGGTGCCGATGTACGCGTCGCCGGAGGCCCGGGCGGCGGACATCGAGGCCGGCGCGGGCCGGCCGCCAGCCGAGCACCTGGACGACCTGCGACGCAGCGCGAACCGGTTCACCGAGGCCGTCGCGGCCATGCCGGTCGAGGCGTGGGCGGCGACGGTGCAGACCCGCCGGGGCCCGTGGCCCGCCGCCCTGCTCGTCTGGGGCCGGCTGCGCGAGATCGAGGTGCACCACCTCGACCTGGCCGCCGACTACCGGCCCGCCGACTGGTCGGAGGCGTTCGCCCACCGGCTGCTGCACGAGGTGGCCGCACATCACGCCGACCAGCCAGCAACTCCGTCGATGGTGCTGCGCTTCGACGGCGCCGGGCACGAGTTGGTTATCGGGGAGCGGGCCGACGCCCCGATCATCGCCGGTCCCGCCCCCGACCTCGCCGCCTGGCTGATCGGCCGCGACGGCGGCGACGCGCTCGCCGTCACTCCCGACGGTCCCCTGCCTACTCCACCGGAATGGATATAGACACCTGATGACATACAGCGGAGACGTCACCAACGGCGGTGCGCCGGCGGTGCGGGAGCTGGACGGGCTCACCATCAGCAAGCTGTCGGTGGGCCCGATGGACAACAACGCCTACCTGCTGCGCTGCACGGCCACCGGCGAGCAGGTGCTGATCGACGCCGCCAACGAGGCGCCCCGGCTGCTGGACCTGATCGGCGACCGGGGGCTCACCGCCGTGGTGACCACCCACCAGCACATGGATCACTGGGTGGCGCTGGAGGAGGTGGTGGCCAAGACCGGCGCCCGGGCGCTGGTGCACGCCGACGACGCGGCCGGGCTGCCGATCGAGGCGGAGCGGCTCGCCGACGGTGACAGCGTGCCGGTCGGCGACTGCGCGTTGGAGGTCGTCCACATCAAGGGGCACACACCGGGCTCGATCGCGCTGCTCTACCGCGACCCGACCGGCACCCCGCACCTGTTCACGGGCGACAGTCTCTTCCCCGGCGGCGTGGGCAACACCGACAAGGACCCGGTGCGCTTCGCCGCGCTGATCGACGACGTCGAGGGGAAGCTGTTCGACCGGCTGCCGGACGAGACCTGGTTCTATCCGGGTCACGGCAAGGACAGCACGCTCGGCGCGGAACGCCCGGCCCTGCCCCAGTGGCGCGCCCGCGGCTGGTAACCCTGTGCGGGGCCGGCCCCCCGGCCGGCCCCGCTCCCCCCACCCGACGCGCGGACGCACCCCGCACCCGCCGTCGGGCCAAACCGGTCAGGGCGTCGGCGCCGCGGTGACGGCCCGCAGCCGGCGCCGGGTGCCCAGCAGCACCACAGTCGCGAGCACCAGCCCCACGCCCATGGTGACCAGCAGCGGGCTCGACTCCCCCGGCAGCAGCCCGGCCAGCGAGCGGGACGCGGTGCCCAGCGCGAGGTAGAGACCCGCCCAGGCCGCCGCGCCGAGCGCCGCGCAGCCCAGGAACCGCCGGTACGACATGCGCAGCCCGCCCGCGGCCAGCGGCAGCAGCGCGTTGAACACCGGCAGGAACGGCGCCACCACCATCATCCGGCCACCACCACCCCGCAGGATCCCCTCCGCCGCCGTCCAGCGCGCCTCGCCGATCCAGCCGCCGACCCGACTGCGTCGCAGCCGCTCGGAGTACACGCGACCGACCAGGAAGCTCAGCGACCACCCGGCCAGGCAGCCGACCAGCACCGCGGTGAAGGTGGCCAGCCCGGTGGCCGGGCGGCCCACCCCGACCGCGGCCAGGATCGCCACGTCACCGGGGACCAGGACGCCGAGCAGTGGGATGGCGTCGAAGAGCATGACCAGCCCGAGCGCGCCCATCAGCAGCAGGATGGGCAGTTCTCCGACCTCGGCCAGCCATTGCGTCATACCCCGTACGCTATGACCGCCGCACCACCCCCGACATCAGGTCGCACCCCCCAGCGACCCCTGGTGTCCGCCTCAGGGTCGCCCCTGAGATCGGGATCCCGCCTCAGTCGGGTCGCAGCACCTGCACCCGGCGCAGCGACGAGTCCACGGACGGTTCCGTGGTGGGCACCGGATAGTCGGCCAGCACCGTCAACCGGTCCGCCGGCAGGTGCCCCCGGTCGGGGTCGCCGACCAGCACCTCGGCACCGCGGGCGGCGGCCCGTTGCAGGAACGGCAGCATCCGGTCGGCCAGTGCGCGGCTGTAGAAGGCGTCACCGGCGAGGACCACGTCCGCCTCCGCGTCGCCGCTGTCCAGCAGGTCACTCCCGCTGGCGTCGACGGCGACCCGGTTGGCCCGCGCGTTGACCGTGACCGCCGCGACGGCGTACGGGTCGATGTCGTTGGCGACCACTTTGGCGGCGCCGGCCAGCGCGGCGGCGATGGCCACCAGCCCGGACCCGGCGGCGAGGTCGAGTACCCGCCGGCCGGCGACCAGCTCCGGATGGTCCAGCAGGTGGCGGGCCAGGGCCTGACCTCCGGCCCAGGCGGAGGCCCAGTACGGCGGCGGCAGGGCGTGCCCGGCGGCGGCCTCCATCCGGGCCCACCAGACGATCGCGTCCTCAGCCAGGTGCAGCCGCACCTCGGGGACGAACGGAGTTGGTACCAGTCGGAGCCGGTCCAGGCCGTCGCCGGGCGCGTCGATCTCGCGCTCCAGCTCGGACAGCGCGGTGGCTGCGGCACCCCTCATCGGCGCAAGCATGCCCCAGTGGCGGGTGGCGGGGGCGGGGTTTCGCATGGCGGCACGTAGAGTTCACCCGACTTCACCCGAGTGCCTACGGCACTTCGGCCGGCGGATCCGGGTTTTGCCCGTTACTGTCGGACTGGTACGGGCGATCATCGGCCACAGGCCGAGGGTCAGCCGCTTTGAACAGGGAGAGATGCATGGCAACCGGCACGGTTAAGTGGTTCAACTCGGAAAAGGGCTTTGGCTTCATCGAGCAGGACGGTGGAGGGCCGGACGTGTTCGTCCACTACTCCGCCATTGCCTCGAGCGGCTACCGGGAGCTCAACGAGGGCCAGAAGGTCGAGTTCGAGGTGACCCAGGGGCAGAAGGGTCCGCAGGCGGACAACGTCCGCCCGATGTAGCTCCGTGCCGGTGGCGGCGGCCGGTCGACGGCCGCCGCCGCAGCGCACTCAATACGCCGCCGGGGCGGCGGGCAGGTCCCGCCGCCGCCGGAGCGGCCCCATCAGCAGGATCAACGGGGTGAGCGCCAACCAGGTGGTCATCACCCTGATCGCCGTCTCGACGCCGTACCGCGCGCCGAGGGCGCCAGCCAGCACGGCCGCCAGCGGGATGGTGCCGTAGTTGAGCAGGTGCATGCTCACCGTCACCCGGCCGAGCAGGTGGTGCGGGGTGTACATCTGTCGGAAGCTGCCCTTGACCACGTTGCCGACGGCCACACCGAGGCCGATCAGCACCCCGCCGAGGGCCGGCCAGACCAGCCCGACACCCGGCGCGGCCAGCGGAATGAGCAGCGCGGGCGGGCCGGTGAGGGCCGCACCGACCAGCAGAGCCCGCGCGGTGCCGCAGCGCCGGGCCAGCGTGGTGGCCAGCAACGCACCGACGATCCCGCCGGCGCTCATCACCGCGATCAGGACGCCCACCAGGCCCGGTTCGAGCCGCAGCTCCCGGACCAGGAAGACCACCAGGACGGCCTGGTAGCCGATCAGCCCGATGTTGCTGGCCGCACCGAAGACCGCCAGCACCCGCAGGTACGGGTCGCGGACGACGAAGCGCAACCCCTCGGCGATGTCCCGGCGCAGCGACCGGGATGGGTCCGCCCGCCGGGCGCGCGGCTCGACGGTGCGGATCCGCAGCAGGAAGGCCGCGGAGAGCAGGAAGGTGAGCGCGTCCAGCAGCAGCGCGGCGACCGCCCCGGTGAGCTGGGCGATCAGGCCCGCGACTCCGGGTCCGACGACGTAGCTCACGGTCTGGGTGGCGTGCAGCTTCGCGTTGCCCTCCGGTAGCTGCTCGGGTCGCAGCACGACCGGCAGGTACACCTGGTCTGCGGTCTCGAAGAAGACCCGCGCGGTGCCAGCGCCGAGCGCGACCAGCAGCAGGTGCCAGACGGTGAGCCGATCCAGCGCGGCGGCCAGCGGCACACTGAGGAAGGCCAGCGCGCAGAACACGTCGCAGGCGACCATCACCGGACGGCGCGGCAGGCGGTCCACCCACGCGCCGGCCGGCAGGCCGATCAGCAACCAGGGCAGCCAGGCCGCGGCGGTGAGCACCGCCACCTGGAAGGTGCCGGCGTCGAGCACGGCCACCGCGACCAGCGGCAGCGCGACCGTGGTGACGTTGCTGCCGATGCTGCTGACCGCCTGGCCGGCCCAGAGCAACCGGAAGTCCCGGTGCCGCAAAAGGCCACCGGCCGGCCGGACCGGACCCGGATCGGTGCGGGTGGCCGCGGTCACGGCCGGGCCGGAACGCCGTGGGCGAACACGAACACGGGCTGCCGTTCGCGGCCGTCGTCGGGCAGTGGCCGGTCGGCCCAGCGGGCCAGCAGGTCGATCATTTCGCGGCTCAGCTCGGCCAGTTCGTCCGGGGTGAGGTGCAGCCACTTGTCGGTGGAGAACGGGCCGTCCTGCCAGGCGGCCTGCGCCGACTCGTCGGCGGCGTGCCAGGCTCGGGCCAGGGCGACGTGCCGGTCCAGGTTGAGCGACGTGGCGGCGTCGGCGACCGCCCGGGCGGCCGGGTCGGCGTCGAAGTCGCTGTTGGACCAGCGCACCGCCCGGGTGACCAGGCGCCACCACCGCTCGCGCCGGTCCCGGACCAGGTCGGGGGCCTCGGTGACCAGCCCGGCGGCGGCGAGCACCTTGAGGTGGTGACTGACGTTCGCGGGCGCCTGGTCGGTGCGCTCGGCGAGCAGGCCGACGGTCGAGGGCCCGTGCACCTTGAGCACGTCCATGAGCCGGCGGCGCAGCGGGTGGGCCATGGCGGCCAGCACCCGCGAGTCGGTGACCTGTCGTACGTCGGGACTCTCCATGCCACCGACCCTGTCATCCGCAACATCTGTTACGCAACAGATATTGCTAAACAGTCGTTGCGGATCGGCAGGTTCGGGCCAACCGACGCGGCCGGGGGCGGCTCAGGCGACCAGCCGGCGGGCCAATTCGTCGGCGACCTGCTTGGCCATCGTCGGCGGGATGGCCGCGGCGATCTTCTCCGGGGTCAACCCGGCCAGCACGCCCTGGATGATCGCCGGCTCGTCGGTGAAGTCGCGACCGGCCAGCGCGGTCAGCGCGGTCTGCAGGGCGGTCACCTGCGCGGCGAGCGACTTCAGCGTCGGGTGCGCCGGCACGTAGTTCTGGACGGTGGCATCTTCACCCATCGTCATCCGGGTGTAGATCTGCCCGACCGGGTTGCGGCCGTCCAGCACGGTCAGGTTCCGGTGGACGGTGGCCAGCCAGGCGTGTTCTTCGGGAGTCATGTCGTTCTCCTCCAGGAGTCCGATGGAGCTGAGGTAGCGGCGGAACAACGGCCGCTGGTCGCGGCCCCCCTTGATGGCGTCACGGAAGAAGCTGATGTGGGTGTGCCAGCGGTGCGAACTGTCGCCGGTGCTCCGCTTGCCGAGCCGGTCCCACCGCTTCACGGTCGTACCGTCGGGGCTGTAGATGATCTCGCGGATGTCCCGGGTGTCGGCCGCGTTCGCGACGCACTGTCCCACGCACCAGAGCGAGAAGCTGCGCAGGGTGTGCGTCCGGCCAGCGGAGCGGACGTCGAAGCCGCCGACGTCCAGTGCTGCCGCGTCGAGGGTCAGGCCGGCCCGGTCCCGGGGTGACTCCACCACCGAGTAGTCGTTGGTGACCACCCGGTCCGATCCACAGTGGTAGCCGCCCCGGTGCGCCGGATCGCCGACGATGCCGACTTCCGCCGGCTCCAGATCGTCTGGCCCGGGGGCGTTGTCGAGGTGGGTCAGGAGCAGGGTGCGGACGGCCAACAGATTCGCCGGGGCCTGGGTCATGGGGTCCCCCTCTCCAACGGGCGGGGACCGGGCACGACGTCACACCGCGTACGCGGTGCAGGGCTGCGAACGCGCCCGGTCTTACTGATGCACGGCGCCGGGCGTTGACTCAACGATAGCCCGCGTTTTCGATGAATGCCCAGCTCAGAGGGGGTCAGTTCAGATTGGAGGTTGCGCAGAGCCAGAGTGGACGATCGGCAGGAACAACGCCGAGGGGTGCGCCGGGTCGTGCAGAACCTGTCGCCAACCGGCACGCAGTGTCACGGCCGCACCGAGGGGTTCCCCGCTACCCGGGTTGCGCGCCCAGCGCGGATGGGCACCACCGGTCACCTGCACCCGCAGGCGGTGCCCGGCGCCGAACCGGTACGCGGTCGGCCACAGCGGCACCGGGACCCGGCACACCCCGGACGGGTCGGCCGCGAACCGATCGGGCGTGACCCGGACCAGACCGTCGCACACGTTCCACGAGCGACCGCGGCGGTCCACGTCGCACAGCCGGACGAAGACATCCAGGTACGGCAGCTCACTGCGGACGTGGATCTCGGCGCGCACCGGGCCGATCACCTCGACCGGCTGGGTCAGCGGGGTGCTGGTGTACGTCAGCACGTCGGGGCGGGCCTCGACACGCCGGTTGTCGACCGGGCCGGCCCGCTGCGCGACGAGCAGCGGCCCACCCAGCGACGGGGTGGGGTCGCTCGGGTCGTACCGGAACTCGTCCGGCGCCGATGCAACCGGGGGGGTCGCGGCCAGCACACCGCCGGGATGCAGGTGCCAGGCGGTGTCGACCGCCGGCGGTGGCCAGTCCGGCAGGTCCCGCCAGCCACCGCCGGCGCCGCTCACGTAGAGCTGGACCGGGGCCGACGCGGACCGGTCGACGCGGACTGCCGGCCCGCTCGCTGTGGCCGGGCCGGTCAGGTGCTCGTCGAGCCAGGCCAGGCCCTCCCGCAGGGCGGCCACGAACAGGCCGGGACTGCCATGCGTCCACGGGCCGATCACCAGGCGCGGCCGGGCGCCGGCGGCGCGCAGGGTGGCGTGGTCGTCGAGCTGGGCGGGCAGGAAGATGTCGTGCCAGCCGGTGACCATGACCACCGGTGCCCGCACCCGGGCCACCTGGTCGTCGAAGACCCGGGTCCGCCAGTACACGGCGTCCGGCGTGTGGTGGCGCAGCCACTCCTGGAAGAACGGGATGGTCACCCCGGTGGCCACCCGATCCGCCCCGGCCAGCGGCAGGTGCTCCAGTGCGGCGACCAGCCGGGGCTGCCCACGCTTGAGCTCCCACTGCCGGGCCAGCCACGGCACGGTCTGCGCGTGCAGCAGCTCCGCCCAGGTCAGCACCGTGTCCAGGGCGAAGGACTCCCCCGCGTACGTCGAATCCCGGGTCGCCGAGGCGGTCACCACCGCGACCATCGCGCGCAGCTCCTCGCCGGCGTCGGCGGCCAGCGCCCACTGTGCGAAGCCCTGGTAGCTGACCCCGAACATGCCGAGCGCACCGGACCACCAGGGCTGGCGACGCAGCCAGTCCAGGGTGTCCAGCCCGTCGTCGCGCTCGTGCACCAGCGGGGCGAACGTCCCACCGGAGCCCCCGGTGCCCCGACAGGACTGGATCACCGCGTGCCAGCCTCGCGCGGCGAGCAGCCGGCCGAGCAGCCGCAGCGGGCCACCCCGCCCGTACGGGGTGCGGATCAGCACGGTGGGTGCGTCCCGGCCGGCCGGGGCGTAGTGGTCGGTGCGCAGCACCACGCCGTCGCGGACCCGGACCGGGATGTCACGGGTGACCCGCACCGGGCCGGGGCTGGTCGCGGGCAGCCGCAGCGCGGCGCCGGCGAGGTGGGCGACGAGCCGGTGCGGCACCGGTCAGTCCGTCGGCCGTCGGGGCGACTGGGGCCGGGCGGCGCGGACCGCGTCGCGGTGCGCGCGCAACGACTGGCTCATCTCCCCCATGAACCGGTGCAGCACCTCCAGCTCGTCGTCGCTGAAGTGGGCCATCACCGAGTCGGTACGGGCGCCCAGCGGCTGGAAGAACTGCATGGCCAGCGCGGCCCCCTGGTCGGCGTAGTGCAGGAACACCTTGCGTCGGTCGACGGTGTCCCGGTCCCGGCGGATGTGGCCGGCACGCTCCAGCCGGTCGATCAGGGCGGTGACCGAACCGGAGGAGAGGTTGAGCTGCTCACCGAGGCGGCCGGGGGTGATCGGGTCACCGAACAGCTCGGCGTCCATCACCGCGATCAGCGCCTGCAGGTCGGTCGGGTTGAGCCCGTGCAGGTTGGCGAAGGCGTGCCCGACCTGCTGGGCGTCCGCCGCGTACCGCCGCAGGTTGTTGGTGATCTCCGCGACCAGCTGCTCGCGGCGCGTGTCGCGCCGTCGGTACATGCCGTGAGTCGCCACCTCGCGCCGCTTCTTCCCGTCGTCGGTCCCCAGGTTGCAGCATAGAGCAACCGTCGATAATCTCGATAGTCGAGATACTTGACCACCTGAAGGACCCTGAGGTCACCTGATGTCTGTCTTCACCAGAGTCGCCCGCGGCCGGTTGGCCGCCTGGCTCACCGTGGCCGCCGCGATCGTCGTCGGCGCGGCGATCTTCGGGCTACCCCAACCGAACAACCCGGCGCCGATCTCCGCCAGCGGCCTGTCCGTGCAGTGGCAGTCGACCCAGGTGGAACGGTTGCAGGACCAGCTCCCGTCCAGCGAGGTCCAGCCGGCCATCGTGGTGGTCAGCCGCGGCGACGGCGGTGCGCTGAGCGAGGCCGACCGGAGTGCCGTCGCCGCCCGCTCCGGCGATCTGGGCCGCTTCGCGGTGAGCGGGCAGGTCAGCCCCCCGCAGCTCTCCCCGGACGGGACCGTGGCGCTGGTCGCCGTGCCGCTCAGCACTGCCGGTGGCCAGGACGAAGTCACCGGGACGGTCAGCCAGGTACGCGCCGCGCTGGCGAACCTGCCCGACGGCCTCACCGTCGAGGTCACCGGCGCTCCCGCCTTCACCGCCGACCTCGCCTCGGTCTTCGAGGGCGCCGACATCACCCTGCTCGCGGTGACCGCCGCCGTGGTCGCGCTGCTGTTGCTGATCACCTACCGCAGCCCGTTCCTGTGGATCGTGCCGCTGGTCGTGGTCGCGGCGACCGAGCAGCTCACCCTGCGCGCGGTGGACACGATCGTGCCGGCCGTCGGCATCACCCTCCAGCAGGGCCAGGTCACCGGCATCGCCAGCGTGCTGGTCTTCGGCGCCGCCACCGACTACGCCCTGCTGCTCATCGCCCGCTACCGGGAGGAGCTGCGCCGCGAGGAGGACCGGTTCGCGGCTATGCGCGCCGCGCTGCGCCGGACGGCCGAGCCCATCCTGGCCAGCGGCGGCACCGTGGTGCTCGGCGTGCTCACCCTGCTGCTCAGTGAGCAGGAGACGAACCGCGCACTGGCCGTGGCCTGCGCCACCGGTGTGGTCTTCGCCATGCTCTCGGCGCTGTTCGTGCTTCCCGCCCTGTTGCTGCTCTTCGGCCGCGGCCTGTTCTGGCCGTTCGTACCCAAGGTCGGTGGCGCGGTCCGCGAGGGCCGGCTCTGGGGCCGGCTCGGCACCGCCGTGCAACGCCGTCCGGCGCCGGTCGCGGTGCTGGCCACGCTGCTGCTCGCCGGCCTGGCGCTGGGTGGGCTCGGGATCCGCACCGGGCTGTCCGAGACCGAGCAGTTCCGGGCCCAGCCCGAGGCGGTGACCGGCGCGCAGACCCTGGCCCGGGCGTTCCCCGCCGGCACCACCCAGCCGGTGGCCGTGCTCACCACCCCGACGGCCGTGCGGGCGGTCACCGACGCGGCCTCCACCGTGCCGGGGGTCGCCTCGGCCCGCCCCGGCGACGCCGGCCAGGCCGTCGCCCAGGTCGACGTGGTGCTGGCCTCCGAACCCGGGACCACCGCCTCCAACCGGACGATCGAGGCGCTGCGCGCCGCGGTCGCCGCGGTCCCCAACTCCGCGCCACCTACGGCAGAGGGCGCCGACGCCCCGACCGGGGCGATCGTCGGCGGCAGCGTGGCCGCCACCTACGACTCCGAGGAGGCCAACGACCGGGACCTGCGGCTGATCCTGCCGATCATCCTGCTGCTGGTCGGCGCGGTGCTCGTACTCCTGCTGCGGGGCCTGCTCGCGCCGGTGCTGCTGGTGCTCACCGTGATCGCGTCGTTCTTCGCCAGCCTCGGTGCGGCGTGGCTTCTCTTCGACCACGTGCTGGGCTTCCCGGCGCTGGACAGCGGCGTGCTGCTGCTGGCCTTCGTGTTCCTGGTGGCACTCGGCGTGGACTACAACATCTTCCTGGTCACCAGGGCCCGGGAGGACGCCCGCAAGGCGGGCACCCGGGACGGGATGCTCTCCGCGCTGCGGGTCACCGGCGGGGTGATCACGAGTGCGGGTGTCCTGCTCGCCGCGGTCTTCGCGGTGCTCGGGGTGCTGCCCCTGATCACGCTGACCCAGATCGGCATCATCGTGTGCATCGGCGTCCTGCTGGACACCCTGCTGGTCCGCACGGTCCTGGTCCCGGCGCTGGCGTTCATGCTCGGCGACCGCTTCTGGTGGCCCGGCCGGATCGCCCGCGAGCGCGTGGCGGAGGCCCCGGCGCCACCCGAGCTGGTCGCCGCCGCCCGGGACTGACCGGGCACCGCGACGGGGGCGGGGCCGGGTCTCCCCGGCCCCGCCCCCGTCGCGTCGGTCGGCGTGCTCAGTACGCCAGGCAGACGCACTCGGTCATCAGCGCCCGCACGTTGCGCACGTACGACGGGTTGGGGATGGCCAGCGGCTGTCCCTCCTGCGCCACCGCACCGTGCCCGAAGTTGTACGCGGCGATGACCGCGTTGAGCAGGCAGGAATTCAGCTCGGTGCTGCACAGGGCGGCGTCGAGCCGGTAGTCGGACTCGAAGTACATGTCGCCGATGTACTTGGTCAGCCAGGCCAGGTAGGTGCCGCCGAGGTACGCGTTGTCCCGGTAGTTGTCGATGTCGTAGCTCTGCTCGAACCGCTGGTTCATCCAGGTCGCGGTGTCCGGCATCACCTGCATCAGCCCGACACCGCCGTCGCAGGCGTAGATGTTGGACTGCCAGCCGCTCTCCTGCCAGGCGGTGGCCTTGACCAGGTTCAGCGGAATCTTCAGGGCCGGGGCGGACACCGGCCAGTAGGTGCGCGCCGCCGCGTCGGTCAGCGCCGCCTTCGCCTCGGCCCTGGTCGCCTGGGTGCCCCGGTAGCTGGGCGTGCAGGGGCTCGCTCGCGGACGTGGCGGCGGCGGCGGAGCCCAGGTCTCGGTGGGCCGTCTGGGCACCAGGCGCGGCCTCGGCGCCGCGGTGGCCGTGCGAGTCGCCGCCTTCGGCGCTGCCGGGCTCGGGGACGCGAGGCGTTGCGGGGCGGCACCCGCCGCCCCGGTCGCCGACGGGCTCGGCTCCGCGGCGTCATCGAGCGGGACCTCCGCCGGCGCCTCCACCGGTACCTCGGTCACCGCGACTGGCGCGGTCTGGTCCTGCGGGCGTTCCTTCGCAGGGCCGCAGCCGACCAGCGTGCCCGCCAGCAGCAGCCCGGCGAGCAAACCGGCGCCCACCCGACCATTCCGTCGATGCATGCCGTTCCTCCCCCATGTGATCGTCGCCGCACCCTAGCAAGGTTCGACCGGGCGGCGAGGCCCCTGCGACGGTGGCCGGACCCCGTCCGCCGGCTGCTCCCGATCCCCCATCGCCCGGTCCCGGGTGGCCCAGGCGACCATGAACACCACCGTCCAGAGCACCCCGAGCAGCACCGCTGCCGCGGTCCCGCTCGTCGTGTCCAGCCCGAGGTAGAGCCGCGCGCCGCCGACACCGACCACGCCTGCGGCGGCGGCTGTCCAGGTTGCCACCGCCACCGGCCACCGGGCGCCCCGGGACACGAGCCAGGCCAGGGTGCAGAAGCTCGCCGCGACCACCGCGTTCTGGGTCGGAAACGGGACCGACTCGCCGCCGTCCGGGCCGGCCCCCGGCGAACCGGTCAGCTCGGCCACCACGGCGAGTACCAGCAGCGGCACGAACGCGCCCACCGTGCCGACCACGCTGAGCAGGTCCGCCCGCCACGGCCGGTTCCGCCACGCCAGCACCGCGGCCACCATGGCCACCAGCACGATCAACACCCACCCGCGCACCAACGACACCACGACCATGGTGGCGTCGGCGGCGCCCGGGGTCCGGCGGGCGGCGAACCAGGCCTCGATCGCCCCGTCCAGCGTGGCCAGCCCGCTGCTGCGCACCCCGACGGCGAGCAGGCCGGCGATGGCGAGCCCGGCGGCGAAGAGCAGCACCAGCCCGGCGGCGAGGTTGAGCAGCAGCGTCCAGGCCGGTCCAATCCGCATGGCCACCAGGAAGAACAGCACCCCGTAGCGGGCGCTGAGCCAGCGCACCGGGGGCAACGCGCCGGCCCGGGAGAGCAACGCCCGTACCGGGTCGGGGTTGCGGCCCAGCCACCGGCCGGCGAGCACCACCCCCAACAGCCCGGCCAGCAACACCAGTGCCGCGCCGGTGGCCCGGCCGAGCAACCGGGAGACCGTGTCGTACGACTCACCGGCGAGGTGACCGAGCAGCACCGACCCGCCCACCCAGGTCACCACACCGGCCAGGTTCCACGGCGCGAACCGTCGGTACGGCATGTCGGACGCCCCGGCCAACCGGGGCACCAGAGTGCGGGCGAAGGCCACCCAGCGCGCGGCGAACACGCCCCGCCCCCCGAGCCGCGCGAGCATGGCGTCCGCCCGGCTCCACCGCGCGGGCCCGACCCGGTGGCCCAGCCGGGCACGCAGCCGCGGGCCGTACCGCCGTCCGGCGCGGAACGCCAGCCCATCACCCAGGACCGCCGCGACGATCATCGCGAGCAACGCCGGGCCCAGCCGCAAGGTACCGTTGTAGGTGAGGAAGCCGACGAGCAGCAGGGTAGCCTCACCCGGCACCAGCAGGCCGAAGATCACCGCGGTCTCGCCCATCACGATCAACGCGGCGACCAGGTAGATCCACAGGGTGGGCAGACCCTGCAACAAGGTCAGCAGATCGTGCACTCAGGCCCCCGGGACACGGGAGTCAGCATGCCAGCCGGGGGAACGACCCGGACAGCAGTTTCACCAGAGATCAGGGGCACCTGGGGGTGACCCCGACGCAGCCTGCGCGAGCGCAGGCGGAAGGATAGAGGGTATGCAGCTTCGCACCGACCTCCGCAACGTCGCCATCATCGCTCACGTCGACCACGGCAAGACCACCCTGGTCGACGCCATGTTGCGGCAGGCTGGCGCGTACGGCGCCCGGGGTGAGACGACCGAGCGGGTGATGGACTCCGGGGACCTGGAACGGGAGAAGGGCATCACGATCCTGGCCAAGAACACCGGCGTGCACTACCTGCCGGCGGACGGCTCCGACCCGGTCACCATCAACATCATCGACACCCCCGGCCACGCCGACTTCGGTGGCGAGGTGGAGCGCGGCCTGACCATGGTCGACGGTGTGGTGCTCCTGGTCGACGCGAGCGAGGGCCCGCTGCCGCAGACCCGCTTCGTGCTGCGTAAGGCGCTGCGGGCGCGACTCCCGATCATCCTCGTGATCAACAAGGTGGACCGGCCGGACGCCCGGATCAAGGAGGTCGTGGACGACACCTACGAGCTCTTCCTCGACCTGGACGCCGACGAGGAGCAGATCGACTTCCCGATCGTCTACGCCTGCGCCCGCGACGGCATCGCCTCGCTGACCCAGCCCGCCGACGGCTCGGTGCCGGACGACAGCACCTCGCTGGAGCCGCTGTTCCGCACCCTGCTGGACACCATCCCGCCGCCCGCGTACGAGGACGGCGCGCCGCTGCAGGCACACGTCACCAACCTCGACGCCTCGCCGTTCCTCGGCCGACTGGCGCTGTGCCGGGTCCGCCAGGGCACGATCAACAAGGGTCAGACGGTGGCCTGGTGCCGCACCGACGGCAGCACCCAGCGGGTCCGCATCTCCGAGATGCTGATGACCGAGGGCCTGGAGCGCAAGCCGGCCGACTCGGCCGGCCCTGGCGACATCATCGCCGTCGCCGGCATCCCCGAGATCATGATCGGTGAGACGCTGGCCGACGCGGAGCACCCGGTGGCGCTGCCGCTGATCACCGTCGACGAGCCGGCCATCTCGATGACCATCGGCACCAACACCTCGCCGCTGGTCGGCCGGGTCAAGGGCTCCAAGGTCACCGCGCGGATGGTGAAGGACCGGTTGGACAAGGAACTGATCGGCAACGTCTCGCTGCGGGTGCTGCCCACCGAGCGGCCGGACGCCTGGGAGGTGCAGGGCCGTGGTGAGCTGGCGCTGGCCATCCTGGTCGAGCAGATGCGCCGGGAAAGCTACGAGCTGACCGTCGGCAAGCCGCAGGTGGTCACCCGGGAGATCGACGGCAAGACCTGCGAGCCGGTCGAACGGCTGACCATCGACGCGCCGGAGGAGTACCTGGGTGCGATCACCCAGCTGCTGGCCACCCGCAAGGGCCGGATGGAGCAGCTGGTCAACCACGGCACCGGCTGGATCCGGATGGAGTGGCTGGTCCCGGCGCGCGGCCTGATCGGCTTCCGCACCGAGTTCCTCACCGACACCCGGGGCACCGGCATCCTGCACCACGTCTTCGAGTCCTACGAGCCGTGGTTCGGTGAGCTGCGTACCCGCAACAACGGTTCGCTGGTCGCCGACCGCTCCGGCGCGGTCACCGCCTTCGCGATGATCAACCTGCAGGAGCGCGGGCAGCTCTTCGTCGACCCGACCACCGAGGTGTACGAGGGCATGATCGTCGGCGAGAACTCCCGCTCCGACGACATGGACGTCAACATCACCAAGGAGAAGAAGCTCACCAACATGCGGGCGTCGACCTCGGACGAGACCGAGAAGCTGATCCCGCCGCGCAAGCTGTCGCTGGAGCAGGCGCTCGAGTTCTGCCGCGAGGACGAATGCGTCGAGGTCACCCCGACCGCCGTCCGGATCCGCAAGGTGATGCTCGACCAGCAGTTGCGTGGTCGGGCGGCGGCCCGCCGTAAGCACGCCGGCTGACCCACCAGCACCCGGCACCGGGCGCGTCGGCCGCTTGCGGCCGGCGCGCCCGGCCGCTTTTCAGCGGGGGTACGCCGGCCCCACTCGGTCGGCCCGCCCGTGATCGGCTACGGTCACCGGCATGACCTGGGATGATCTCGACGCCCACCTGGACAAGGTGCCCGGCACCGTCTCGGCGTACGTGGGCCGGCTCGACGCGCCCCCGACCTGGACCCGCCACGCCGACGCCGCCCACTACGCCGCCAGCACCATGAAGGCGGGGGTGCTCGCCGCGCTGCACCGCGCCGCCGAAGCCGGCACGCTGGAGCTGGACGCCCCGGTCCCGGTGGTCAACGAGTTCGACTCGGCCCAGCCCGGCGCGCCCCGATTCTCCTGCGCGCAGCACTACGACAACGACGACGCGGTCTGGGACCGGGTGGGTGGCACCGCGCCGCTGCGCTGGCTGGCCGACCGGATGATCGTGCGGTCCAGCAACCTGGCCACGAACCTGGTCATCGGGCAGGTCGGGCTGCCGGCGGTGGCCGAGGTGTGGGCGCTGGCCGGTGCCCGGTACAGCGTCACCGGCCGGGGCATCGAGGACTTCGCCGCCCGCGAGGCCGGCATCACCAACCTGGTCACCGCCGCCGACCTGGCCGCCCTGCTCGGCGCACTGGCCACCGGGGCCACCACCCCCGGCCGGCTCGCGTCGCCGGCCGGCTGCACGGCCATGCTGGACGTCCTGCTCGCCCAGGAGCACCGCGAGGACCTGGCCGCCGGCCTGCCCGAGGGCACCCGGATCGCGCACAAGGGCGGTTGGGTGCGCGGCGTCCGGCACGGCGCCGGGGTGGTGCTGCCCGACGACGCCCCGCCGTACCTGATCGTCGTCTGCACCACCACCGACCTGGCCGACGGCGGCCCGAGCGGAGACGAGGTCGAGGACGACGCCTGCCGGCTGATCGCCAACGTCTCGGCGCAGGTCTGGGCGGCCCGCCACCAGCTCTGACCCGCACCCGCCGATCCCGGCTAGGCTGCTCGCACCCCCACCCCGGAGCCGCTGATGCCCCGCAGTCGTACTCTCCTGGCCGCATTCCTCGCCGTGACGGTGGCGAACCTGCTGGCCAACGCCACCGGTGGCGGGGTGGCCGAACTGCTCACCAAGCCGCTGCTGATGCCGCTGCTGGCCGCGTACCTCTGGCGGGCCACCGCCGAGCGCGGTGCCCGTCCGGACCGGTTGGTGCTCGCCGCGCTGGCCTTCTCCACCGGTGGCGACGTGGCGCTGCTGGGCGACGGCACCGGCTGGTTCATGGCCGGCATGGCCTGCTTCCTCGCCGCCCACCTCTGCTACCTCGCGGCGTTCACCCGGCACGGCGCCGCGACCGCGCTGCGCCGTGCGCCGCTGGTCGCGGTCCCGCTGGTGTACGCGGTGCTGACCGTCGTCGCGCTGACCTGGATGTGGGCGGGACTGACGGACGCCGGGCTGGCCGTTCCGGTGGCCGGGTACGCGCTCGCGCTGGCCGCGATGGCCAGCACCGCCGTCACCCAGGGCTGGCGGGTCGGTCTCGGCGCCGCGCTGTTCCTCGGGTCCGACCTGTTGATCGCCACCGGGGTGGCTGGAGTGGCACAGCCACCTGGCGCGCCGGTGCTGGTCATGGCGAGTTACGCGGCCGGCCAGGCGCTGATCGTCATCGGCCGGGCCGGCCGCGCCGGAACGCCGGCCGGCGCGCCGGTCACTCCAACAACTGCGCCCGTAGCCCGGTGAGGATCTCGTCGGTCAGCCCGAGCCCGTCGCGCAGGTAGCCGTCGAACGAGCCGTGCACCCGGCGGACCTCCTGGTAGCCGGCGTCGAGGTACTCCGGGCGGACCTCCAGCACCGGCAGCACCGCGTCGACGTCCAGCTCGGGCTGCCGCCGCCGCATCGCCTCGATGATCACCGCGCGGAGGCTGTCGGTCAGCTGGTTGTTGCGCAGGTACTCGGCGCGGATCGTGGCCTCGTCCACTCCGAGCGCGGTCAGCAGGATGACGGTGAGCCAACCCGTGCGGTCCTTGCCGGCGGAGCAGTGGTAGACCAGCGGCAGGTTCTCCGGCCGGGTCGCCAGCCGTACCGCCTCGGCGAAGCCGACCCGCGCCGACGCTCCGGTGACGAACCATCGGTAGATCTCCGCCATCGCCCCCGCCGTGCCCTGCCGGGCCAACTCCGCGTACGAGTTCAGGTCGTGGCCGAGCAGCACCGCCGAGACGTACGTGAAGACCGGGTGCTCCGGGTCGTGCACCGGCAGATGCACCATCCGGGGCTCCCCGACGAGCCGGTCCGCCGGAGCCACCGCGATCTCCGAGCCGTCGCGCAGGTCGAGCACGCAGGCCGGCCCGAGCTTCGCGAGCACCGGCAGGTCCTCGTCGGTGAGCCGGCCCAACGCCGGGGTACGGATCAGCCGTCCGGCGCGCACTCGTCGGCCGTCGGCACCGACCAGGCCGCCCAGGTCACGCGCGTTCGGCGCACCCACCATCTCCCAGTCCCGCCCGGTCATCCGGTCTCCCCTCCCGCCGCCTGCCTGCGTATAGGGTGCCCCACATGACGATCTCGGCGGTACGCACCCACCGGGTTTCCGCACCCCTCCACACCCCTTTCGTCACCGCGCTGCGCCGTACCACCACAGTGGACACGCTGGTCGTCGAGCTGGTCGACGCCGACGGCCGGTCCGGCTTCGGCGAGGCGCCGCAGGTCTGGCAGGTCACCGGCGCGTCGGTCGCCGGAGCTGAGGCGTGCGTGCGGGAGCTGCTCGGGCCGCTGCTCACCGGACGCGACCCGGACGACCTGGTGACCCGCTGCGCCGAGGTACAGCGCGCGGTGGTCGGCAACGAGGCGGCGAAGGCCGCGGTGGACGTGGCCCTGCACGACCTGGCCGCCCGGCGGCTGGGCGTACCCCTGGTGCGGCTGCTCGGCGGCACCAGGCTGCGGGTGCCCACGGACGTCACGCTGGCCGCGGGCGACGCGGTGGACCTGGCAGCGGCCGCGCGGCAGCGACAGGCCGACGGCTTCGGCGTGCTCAAGCTGAAGGTCGGCACCGACGCGGCCGGCGACCTGGACCGGGTGCGGGCGGTCCGCTCGGCGGTCGGCGCCGGGGTCCAGATCCGCCTCGACGCCAACCAGGGCTGGACGCCCCGGGAGGCGGTCCGGGTGATCCGCGGCATCGAGGACGCGGGGCTCGATGTGGAGCTGGTCGAGCAGCCGGTGGCCCGCTGGGACCTGGACGGGATGGCCTGGGTCAGCGACCGGGTGTCCGTGCCGATCCTGGCCGACGAGGCGGTCTTCGGGGTTCGTGACCTGGTGGAGGTGATCCGCCGCCGGGCCGCCGACCTGGTCAACGTCAAGCTGGCCAAGTGCGGCGGGCTGCACCCGGCGCGCACCCTGCTGGATCTGGCCTCCGCGCACGGGCTCGGCACGGTGGTGGGGTCGATGATGGAGACCCAGATCGGCATCGGCGCGGCCGCGAGCCTGGTCGCCGCGTACGGCACCACCGCAGTCTCCGACCTGGACGCCGCCTGGTGGCTGGCCTGGTCGCCGGTGCACGGCGGGCTGCACTACGAGGCAGCCACCGTGGTGCTTCCGGATGCCCCCGGCCTGGGCATTTCCGGCTTGGCTGAAGCAAAGATACAGACCCGCAGTTGATGATCGTTAGTTTCTTTCATATGGTTTCCGGAGGACGGCCGACACGAGCTGGGGGTTGACGTGGAGCTGCAACCGGGCCGCGAGGCCGTCGTCCGGGTCGCGGTGGCGACGCTCTGGACCTGCCCCGAGGCGGTCCGCGCCGTCGACGGGCCGGCGCTCACCGCGCGCGCCGACATCCCGGCCTGGGTCTCCGGCCTGGACACCGACCAGCAGGTCGGCGACTGCGTGCTGAGCCAACTGCTGCTGGGTGAGCGGGTGCTCATCAGCGAGCTGCGCCCGGACGGTTGGGCGCGGGTGGTGGCCGTCGAGCAGCCCGCCGCCACGCTGGATCCGCGCGGCTACCCGGGCTGGCTACCGGCCGACCAACTGGCCCCCGTCGACCCGGCCGTCACCGGCCGCCCGCTGGTGGTGGACGCCACGGTCATCGGGCTGCGCGCCGCGCCGGACGGGCCGGTCGTGCTGCCCGGAGTGGTCGTCGGCACCCGTCTCGTCCCGGCCGGTCCGGCGCTCAACGGTTGGCAGCCGGTGCACGTCCCCGGTCAGGCCGCGCCGCTCTGGCTGCCCGACGGCCAGTTGGTCCCGGCACCGGCCGCGCCGCCCAGCGCCGCCGATGCGCTCGCGGTGGCGCAGCGGCTGCTGCACGTGGCCTACGTCTGGGGCGGGCTCTCCTCGTACGGCATCGACTGCTCCGGGCTGGTGCACCTGGCCTGGCGCCGGTTCGGGGTGCTGCTGCCCCGCGACGCGGCCGACCAGGCGGCGGCGACCACCCCGCTGCCGCTGGGCGCGGAACGCCCCGGAGACCTCTACTTCTTCGCCCGCCCCGGCCGGAAGATCCACCACATCGGAATCGTCACCGCCGTCCCCGGCGACCACGAGAACCGGCGGATGCTGCACGCCTGCTACCGGCGGCGGCGGGTCGTGGAGGAGCCAATGCCGGCCGATCGGACCGCGACCCTGGTCGGCGTGCACCGGGTCTGACCGGCCGGGCGCGTCCCCGCGCCCGGCCGGCGGTGGTCAGCGCCGGGCCTCGGCCAGCTCGCGCCGCCGGTCCCGGGAGGACTTCACCAGACTGGCGATCGTGGCGACGCCGAGCGTGCCGAGGATGATCAGCAGCGACAGCCAGATCGGGATGTGCGGCGCCCAGCCCACGTGCTCCCCGCCGTTGATGAACGGCAGGTTGTTGTCGGCCAGCGCCTCCAGCACCAGCTTCACCCCGATGAAGCCGAGCACCACGGCCAGCCCGTAGCTCAGGTAGATCAGCCGGTCGAGCAGGCCACCGAGCAGGAAGTAGAGCTGGCGCAGGCCCATCAGCGCGAAGACGTTCGCGGTGAAGACCAGGTACGGCTCCTGGGTGATGCCGAAGATCGCCGGGATCGAGTCCAGCGCGAAGATCAGGTCGGTGGTGCCGATCGCGATCATCACGATCAGCATCGGAGTGAACAGCCGCCGGCCGTTGAAGTGCGTGGTCAGCTTCGCGCCGTCGTAGTCCTTGGAGATCGGCAGCGCCTTGCGGCTCCACCGGATCAACAGGTTCTCGGAGAACTCGTCCTCGTCCGGCTCACCCTGCCGGGCCAGGTTGACCGCGGTGTAGATCAGGAAGGCGCCGAAGATGTAGAAGACCCAGGAGAACTGCGAGATCAAGGCGGCGCCGGCGGCGATGAACCCGCCGCGCATCACCAACGCCAGCACGATGCCGACCAGCAACACCTTCTGCTGGTACTGCCGGGGCACACCGAAGCGGGCCATGATGATCACGAAGACGAAGAGGTTGTCCACCGAGAGGCTGTACTCGGTGAGCCAGCCGGTGTAGAACTGCCCGGCCGCGCTGGCCCCGGAGGTCAACCAGACACCGGCGCCGAAGAGCAGGGCCAGGCCGACGTAGAAGCTGACCCAGAGGCTCGACTCACGCACGCTCGGCTCGTGCGGGCGTCGACCGATGATCAACAGGTCGACGAGCAGGACCGCAGTCAGTGCGACGAGGGTCCCCGCCCACACCAATCCGGACACGTCCAACGTTCATTCCTCCGGCAGACACGCGGCGTCGGGCACACCGTACGCCCCTGCGGGTCCCGGCGTGCCGCTCACGCTCACTCTGGTGACTGTCGGAGGTCTCTTCCGCCACCGCCCGCGAGCGGGACGGCGACCGACGGCGCCGGGTCGTACGCCGAAAACCGGCGGTCGACCGTGCTGACGACTCCGTCGCGAGGGAATACTCCCCTCCTCGATGACCATTCTTGCCCACCACGCCGTGTGATCGCACCCCGGGTAGCCGGTGTTACCGGCCACCCGCCGGCCGGGAATACCCCGCGACACACGGTCTAACGCGTCCTAGGAGGCTAGTGCGTGTCGGATGCGGCGAGCGGGTCGGCGAGCGACCAGCCGGCGGCGAGCAACGCGTCGCAGGCAGCCACAGCCCGGGTCAGCCGCTCGGCGTGCGGTCCCACCAGCTCCACCACCGGCACGCCGCACCCGGCCAGTTCGGTGCGAAACCGCTCGGTCATCCAGCCCCGCAGGTGCTCCCCGTCGCGCAGCCCGTCGTCGGCGAAGGGCACGCCCCGGTGGTCGGTCAGCAGGTACAGCGCAGGTCGACGGGCCGCCGCCCGGACCGCCGGAGACGTACCACCGAGGTAGCGCTCCTCCCAGACAGCGGTGGCCCGCGCGTCGGTGTCGCAGAAGAGCAGCGGCCCGGACGAGCGGGCCGCCGCGTCCTCGGCCGCCTGCTGCTCGCGGACCACCGTGCGGAAGTCATCCCGATCCCAGCTCACGTCGAAGACGCTCGCCCCGGGCGAGTCTTCCCGCAGCCGGGCCAGCTTGCGGGCGGTCAGCTCCCGGCCGTACTCCGGCACCCAGCCGGTGCGGTAGTGCGCGGCGAGCGCCATCGCCATCGTGGTGGTGCCGGTCGACTCGGCGCCGACCACCACCACCCGCCGGACGAACCAGGCGCGCACCGGCGGGCTCAGCCACCGCCAGTGACCCACCGGGTCCGCCCGCACGGCGGTCCCGGAGACCGGCACGGTCCGCCGGTCCGGATCCACCGACACGGGTACGGCGTCGAAGCGGCGGGCCAGCTCGGCGCCGTACGCCTCAGAGGAGAAGACGGCGTCCACCGCCCCCGGTCCGACCGCCTCGCGGAACACCGCGCAGTGCGCGTCCCAGACCACCGGGTCGGCGTAGTCCACCGGGTGGTCGTCGTACCGGCCGACGAACCGGACCCACGGGGTGTCCGCGTGCACCTCCCGCAGCCAGTCCAGCCGCACCTCGAGCGGGATGGACTCGCGGCGCGAGGGCGCCACCACCACGGTGACCGTGGCGCACCGGGCAGCCGCGGCCGCGATCAGCGAGTGGTGCCCGGCGTGCGGCGGGTAGAACTTCCCCACCACCATCCCGTGCCGGAACTCCGCAGCGTCCGCCTGCTCCGGCGAGCGGGGTGTCGGCGGGCGGGGTGTCGGCCGGCGGTCTGGTGCCCGCTCGGTCACGCGGTGACCCGGGCCGGGCCGGGCCGGACGGGGGTCGGCCGGTCGGCCCGGCGCAGGTCCGCACGCCAGGCCCGCAGCCCGAGCACGCAGAGGGCGAGGAACACCAGGTACAGGACGGCGGTCAGGTGCAGCCCCTTGTACGCGTAGAGCGGGATGTAGATCAGGTCGGCGGCGATCCAGAGCCACCAGCTCTCCACCCGCTTGCGGGTCTGCCCGTACGTGGCCAGCAGGGACAGCGCGGTGGTCAGCGCGTCCGGCAGCGGCACCGTCGAGTCGGTGGCCCGGTCCAGCAGGACCCAGAGCGCGCCGGTGAGCAGCACCCCTGCGACGGCCAGCGCCAGCCACTCCCGCCGCCCGGTCCGGCTCACCGTGAGCCGGGTCCGCCGCTCGCCACCGAACAGCCAGTGCCACCAGCCGTAGCAGCCGAGCGCGACGTAGACGACCTGGAGCCCGGCGTCGGCGTACAGGCCGGCGGTCCAGAACAGCAGCATGAGCAGCAGCACGTTGGCGATGCCGACCGGCCAGTTCGCGATCCGCTGCCGGGCCACCAGCCAGACGTTGAGCACGCCGGTGGCGAACCCGAGCAGTTCCGCCCACGTGGTCCCGGTGCCGGCCACCCGGAACGCGGTGCCGGTGAGCCAGTCGATCATCACAGTGCCCTCCCGGGCACCCACCCTAGGGCCACTGTCGACACCGGAACAGACCCCACCACCCCGTCGGGCTGACCCGCCGTGGGAGGCTTCCGACATGGTGCTTGAGGTCGCGTTGATCGACGTACTGCCCGGACACGAGGACGAGTTCGCCGCCGCGTACGCCCAGGGTCACCCGGTGCTCGCCGGGGCACCCGGCTGCCGGTCGGTGCGGATGACCCGGGGGATCGAGTCCCCGACCCGGTTCGTGCTGCTGGTCGAGTGGGACTCGGTCGAGGCGCACAACGACAACTTCCGGGCCACCGAGCGGTTCACCCGGTGGCGCGAGCTGATCGGGCCGCACTTCGCCGGGCCTCCCCTCGTCGAGCACTTCATCGACGTACCGGCCTGAGCGGAGCTGTCGTACCCCACGGTTATCGTGCCCACCGCACGCGCCGGCCGCCGGTCCCGACGGGCTCGGGGGCGCCGGGCCCGGTGGCCGCGCGGCGCCGCTGCCCTCATTCCCCGACGCGTCGGGCCAGCGCGGTGACCGTCTCCGCCGGTGACAACGCGGCGGCCAGCAACGCCTCGGTCATCCGCTCGTACCGGTCGACGTCCAGCACGGTGGCCAACCGGACGTCGGTGGTCAACGCCTCCAGCATCACCGTCCGCGGGTCCGCCGGGTCGGGGAAGGCATACCAGGAGTACGGGGTGAGCGGGTGCAGCCCGCCGTCGGCCGCCGCGCCGCGGGGCAACAGCCGGATCGTCACGTGGGCCAGCCCGGTCACGGCGACCAGGTGCCGCAGTTGCTCACGCCAGACCGGGACCGGCAGGTCGCCCGGGTCGCAGGCCGCCTCGGCGAGCACCACCGTGTAGCGCGCTGGGTCGGCGCGACGCAGCACCTCCTGCCGCAGACCCCGGGCACGCACCTCGGCGTCCACGTCGATCTCCGGCGTGAACAGGGCGCCGGCGGAGACCCGGAACCGGGCGTACTCCGGCGTCTGGAGCAGCCCCGGCACGACCGCCGGCTGGTACTCGACGATGTGGGCGGCGCCCGCCTCCAGCTCGGCGTACGTACGCTGCCGCTCGCTCATCTCGCCCAGCGTCTTCCACCAGCCGCGACTGGTGGCCGCGTCCCGGGCGATCACGATCAGCGCGTCCCGGGCCGGCGCCGGCACCTGGTAGATGTCCAGCAGATCCAGCACGTCGGCGAGGTCCGGTCGGCTCTGGCCCAACTCGATGCGGGACAGTTTCGACGTCGAGGCCCAGCCCAGCCGGTCGCAGACCTGCTCCAGGGTCAACGCCTCGCGCCGGCGTAGCTGGCGCAGCTCGGCACCGAGCCGCACACGTCGAATGACAGGACTCGTTGGCAACGGCATCCCCGCCTCCCCACCGAGGGAGAGTACGCAGGACGGTCACCCAGTGCAATACCACGCTCGCACACCGCTACCGGACTGACCTCTCCCGGCGACCGATCGGACCGGCCCGTACCTGCCGTTCCGCACCCGCTGTGGCCGCCGGGGCGGCCGTCACTTCACGCCGGTGGCGTCCATTCCGCGCAGCTCCTTCTTCAGGTCGGAGACCTCGTCGCGGATCCGGGCCGCCAGCTCGAACTGCAGCTCGCGGGCGGCGGCCAGCATCTGGTCGTTCAGCTCCTGGATGAGCTGGGCCAGGTCGGCGCGGGCCATCCCCTCCCGCGAGGTGGTGGTGGCGGCGGCCCGACTCCGGCTGCGGGTCTCCTTGACCGGCGCCTTGCCCCGGGAGAGCTGGCGCACCGCACCGCCGACCCGGGAGTTTTCGGTGTCCTCCGCCTCGCGGTAGATGTCGTCCAGGATGTCGTGGATCTTCTTGCGCAGCGGCTCCGGGCTGACCCCGTGCGCCTCGTTGTGCGCGATCTGCTTGGCCCGCCGCCGATCGGTCTCGTCGATCGCGTTCGCCATCGACGGAGTGATCTTGTCGGCGTACATGTGCACCTGACCGGAGACGTTACGGGCGGCCCGCCCGATGGTCTGGATCAGCGACCGGCCGCTGCGCAGGAAGCCCTCCTTGTCAGCGTCGAGGATCGCCACCAACGACACCTCGGGCAGGTCCAGACCTTCGCGGAGCAGGTTGATGCCGACCAGCACGTCGTAGTCGCCCTTGCGCAGCTCGCGCAGCAGCTCCACCCGGCGCAGCGTGTCGACCTCCGAGTGCAGGTAGCGCACCCGGATGCCGTTCTCCAGCAGGTAGTCCGACAGGTCCTCGGCCATCTTCTTGGTCAGCGTGGTGACCAGCACCCGTTCGTCCCGATCGGTACGCAGCTTGATCTCGTGCATCAGGTCGTCGATCTGGCCCTTGGTCGGCTTGATCACGACCTCCGGGTCGACCAGCCCGGTGGGCCGGATGACCTGCTCGACGAACTCACCCTGAGCCTGCTCCAGCTCCCACGGGCCGGGGGTCGCGGAGAGGTAGACCATCTGGCCGACCCGCTCCAGGAACTCGTCGAAGCGCAGCGGCCGGTTGTCGGCCGCGCTGGGCAGCCGGAAGCCGTGGTCGATGAGCATCCGCTTGCGGGACGCGTCGCCCTCGTACATGCCGCCGATCTGCGGGATCGTCACGTGCGACTCGTCGACGA
The DNA here is from genome assembly GCF_040608515.1 of Micromonospora sp. NPDC005173. Taxonomy (NCBI): domain Bacteria; kingdom Bacillati; phylum Actinomycetota; class Actinomycetes; order Micromonosporales; family Micromonosporaceae; genus Micromonospora; species Micromonospora sp. NPDC005173. The sequence goes on along the minus strand of NZ_JBEXIK010000023.1, from coordinate 69,984 downwards.
CGGTGAGGAAGTCGTCCGGGAAGTAGTCGAGCAGGCAGTGCGGCGGGCTGCCGGGCAGCCGCCCGTCCATGTGCATCGAGTAGTTCTCGATGCCCGAGCAGAAGCCCACCTGCCGCATCATCTCGATGTCGTAGGTGGTGCGCATCCGCAGCCGCTGCGCCTCCAGCAGCTTGCCCTGCCGCTCCAGCTCGGCGAGCCGTTCGGCCAGCTCCGCCTCGATGTCGCGGATCGCCCGCTCCATCCGCTCCGGCCCGGCCGCGTAGTGCGTGGCCGGGAAGATGACCAGCTGGTCGACCTCGCGGACCACGTCACCGGTCAGTGGATTGAGGTAGTAGAGCTTCTCCACCTCGTCGCCGAACAGCTCGATGCGGACCGCCAACTCCTCGTACGCCGGGATGATCTCCAGCGTGTCGCCGCGGACCCGGAACGTCCCCCGCTGGAAGGCCATGTCGTTGCGGGTGTAGCGGATGTCGACCAGCCGCCGCAGCAACTGGTCGCGGTCGACCTCCTGGCCGACGCCGACCCGGATCGCCCGGTCGAGGTACTCCTCAGGGGTGCCCAGGCCGTAGATCGCCGACACGGTGGCCACCACGACCACATCACGGCGGGTGAGCAGCGACATCGTCGCCGAGTGCCGCAGCCGCTCGACCTCCTCGTTGATCGAGGAGTCCTTCTCGATGTAGGTGTCGGTCTGCGGGATGTACGCCTCGGGCTGGTAGTAGTCGTAGTACGAGACGAAGTATTCGACGGCGTTGTCCGGCAGCAGCTCGCTGAACTCCTTGGCCAGCTGCGCGCAGAGCGTCTTGTTCGGGGCGAGCACCAGGGTCGGGCGCTGCAGCCGCTCGATCAGCCACGCGGTGGTGGCGCTCTTGCCGGTGCCGGTCGCGCCGAGCAGCACCGTGTTGCGGTCGCCGCGCCGAACCCGACGCTCCAGATCGTTGATGGCGGCCGGCTGGTCGCCGGCCGGCTGAAACTCACTGACGACCTGGAAGCGGCCGTCCAGCCGAGGAATGTCGAGCGCCATGACCTCAACGGTACGCCGGAGGTCCGACAGGAACGGCCGTCACGCCGGGTACGTGATCAGCTTCAATATTCCCATTGTGTGGCGCATGTCACCGGCACTAGGCTCTCGCTGTAGGCCGCTCGCGGCGGCCGACCGGGCCGGTGGCCAGGCCGTCATCTCGGCCGGCCGCCCCCGGCACAGCGGGTCGCAGCACCCGGCGCGTCCGGCGTGCGCACCCGTGTGGTCGCGCTCGAGGCGCAGACCGGCCGCCGCGAGCGCCCTGCTCGTCACCCCGGCGCCGCCCCGCCCGTTTCACATCCGTGGACACCTCTCCGAAGCCGGCACGCGACATCGATCCCGGGGACACGTCCCGGCCCACCGACACCGCCGACCCCGCCGGTCCGTCCCCGGCCAGCCGCCGCCGACGGACAATCCTGCTGATGCTCGGCCTGACCGCGGTGACGTCCGCGACGGCGCTGGTGATCGGGCTGTTGAGCTGGGCTCCCGACCCGCCCGAGCCGGCCCGGCCGCTGACCGTCGCCGAGGGCGAGCGGTTGGCCGCGATGCGGGTCACCAATCTGCGGGACCTGCGCGCCGGGGTCCATGTCACGGTCGGCGCCGGTGCCGCCCGTACCGAACTGGTCGGCTGGGTGGACTGGTCGCGGACGCTGCTCTACCTCGACGTGGGTGGTCCGGGCGCGGGCGCCGAGCGAGGCCTGTTGCAGAGAGCCGGCCCGTTGCTGGTGATCCGACCGGACCCGGCTGCGGTGCCCACCCCCGCAGCGCCACCACTGGTGCCCCCGGCGGACCGCTGGCGGCTGCACCACCTGGCACCCGGCGCGGGCCTGGCACCCGTGCTCGACCTGCTTCTCGGCCTCGCCGCCGACCGCCCGGACCCCGCCCAGGCGCTGCGGGACAGCGGTGCCCGCTGGGTGGCCCGGGACACCGTCGCAGCCGGGCCGGTGGACGTCCTTGAGGCGCCGCTACCCGGCGGAACCTCACCCGCCGCCAGCGGCACAGCGCCGGGAAGTACAGCACCGACGACCAGGGCAGGCGGCGACGTCGACGGGCAGCCCCGCTACTGGCTCGACCAGGACGCCCGGCTGCACAAGCTGGTCCTCCGGCTGCGCGACGTCGGCTCGATCACGGTGACCCTCAACCGGGCGGACCGGCCGACGCTGCGCCCGGTGGACGCACTCGGTGGCCGGCCCGGGCAACCCCGCGCGCTCACCGGCGCCGAACAGGACCGGCTGGACCGGCTGCCGACCCGGCTGCGCGCCCAGGGCGGTGCCGCGCTGACGTTGACGGCGCCGACGGGCACGGACACCAACCTGCGAGGCGCCGGCTGGTTGAACTGGACCGCCCGCACCGCCTACCTGGCCGCCGCCGACCTGGGCGTACCGGATCGCCGGACCCTGCTGCGGCGGGACACCGCCGGCCTGGCCCGGGTGGACGTGCCGGCCGCGGCCGGTGGCGGCGGCACCGCGGAAACGCCCGGTCGGCCGCCGCTGCCGCCCCCTGCCGGGGCGTGGCGGTTCACCCGGTCCGGCACGGACGACCTGAGCCTGCTGGTCGGGGCCGCGGTGGCCGCCGCCGGGTCATCCGGGCAGCGTGGTGCGGCCGTGCGGGTACGCGAGGACGTCGCCGGCGGGCGGACCGTGGACGTCGTCGAGCTGCGCACGGCCGACGCGCGGCTGCGCTACTGGATCGACCGGGTCGGGTCGCTGCGCCGGCTGGAGCTGCACACCGCCCCCGGCGCGTGGGCGCAGCTGGACCTCAACCCCGCCTCGGTACCCCGGCTGACCCCGGTGCCGCGCCCGGCAGCCCCCGGCGGCACCCGGCGTCCCGGCGCACCCTGATCCCCCGCGACGCGGGCGGCACGCGCCCGGTGAAACGCCCCGGTGTCAGCCGTGCCGCTCAGGGCCGCCAGCCGGTCTGCGCGGCCCACTGCTCGGCCCGCAGGTACTCCTCGTCGAACCACGGGTCGCGGGCCGTACCGGATCCGGTGCCGGCCGGCGCCGCGTCGACCAACTCGCGCTTGAGCAGCAGGTAAGCCGCACGCTGGTCCGGGTCGGCGCGCAGGTGGTCGCGCATCAGCAGCGCGTACCGCCAGCCCGGCGAGCCGGCGGCCCGCACGTGCACGCGCACCGGGCGGGCAGGGTCGGCGCTGCCGTGCAACCGCTTCTCCCACCGGCCGCTGCCGGCCGGACGGGGATCGTCCCACCACTGCCCCGGCACCGGCGGGAACCCGGCGTTCGCCAGCCGGTCGGCCAGCACCCCGTCGGCGTCGGCGAGGCTGGGCACGGCCACCTGCACGTCGATGACGTCCTCGGCGGCGAGGCCGGGCACCGCGGTCGAGCCGATGTGGTCGATCCGCAGGTCGGCCGGGGCGAGCGCGTGTCGGATCCGGGCGGCCAGCCGGGCGTACTGCTCGGGCCAGTTCGGGTCGGTCCCGGTCGGGTCGACCCGGCCCGGCGGAACCACCCGCCGCTCCCGCAGGTTGTGCTCGTAGGGCAGCAACCGCTGGTGCCAGAGTGCGTCGACGGCGGCATGCAGCTCCGCCAGGCTTCCGTCGTTGGTCAGCACCACGTCCGCCACGGCGCGGCGACGGGCGTCGTCGGCCTGCGCGGCGATCCGCCGCTCGGCCTCCGCACGGTCCATCCCACGATCGCGCGCCAGGCGTTCGAGTCGGGCCGCCACGTCCGTCTGCACCACGACCACCAGGTGGTACGTCGGCGCGAGACCCACCTCGACCAGCAGCGGTACGTCGTTCACGACGATCGCGTCGGGCGCCGCCGCGGCGGCCAGCTCGGCGGTGCGGGCACGGACCCGGGGATGGGTGATCGCCTCCAACTGCCGGCGGGCGGTCTCGTCGGCGAACACCACCGCACCCAGTGCGGCGCGGTCCAGTGCGCCGTCGGCGTCCAGCACCTCGGTGGAGAACGTGGCGACGATCTCGGCCAGGCCCTCGGTGCCCGGTGCGACGACCTCCCGGGCCACCCGGTCGGAGTCGATGAGCACCGCACCCCGCTCGACCAGCCGCGCGGCCACCGCGCTCTTGCCCGACCCGATACCGCCGGTCAATCCCACCCTCAGCACCGGACCAGTCAACCGGATCGCTAGCCCCGTCGCCAAACTCGCCCGCGGCCCGGCGAGATCGTGCTCGTTGGCGCCGGCAGCGCGGCGACCGGCTCCTTGGCCTGCCGGCTCGGGGCCGGGCCCCTCCTGAAGGGACATCCCAGGTGTCTCTATTCTAGTAATAGAATACTGATATGGAGCTGACTCCAGCCGAGCTGACCGTGCTGGGCTTGATCATCGAACGCGCCCGGCACGGCTACGACCTGGAGCAGGTGATCGAGCAACGCGGCATCCGGCAGTGGTCCGACGTCGGGTTCTCCTCGATCTACTACCTGCTCGCCAAGCTGGAGAAGCGCGGCCTGGTCCACGTTCCCGAGGCTCCCGCCGCCCCAAAGTCCCGCCGCGTGTACCACGCCACCGCCCAGGGCCGAGAGGTTGCGGCGCGCACCGCGCTGGCTCTCATCGAGGAACCACGGCCGGTCCCGCACCCGCTTCTCGTCGGTATCGCCAACCTGCCCCTGCTCTCCGATCAGGAGTACGCACAGGCGCTACGCACCCGGTTGGCGCGGGTCGAAGCCCGCATCGAGGCGGTCCAGGTGGCGCAGCAGGCGCAAGCCGCCCTCCCGCGACCGGCGCGTGAGGTGTTCTCGTACTCGCTGAGCCTCCTCGAGGCAGAAAGGCAGTGGCTCGCCGCCCGAGCCCAGGTGCCTGATGACGGACAAGACTGACTTCAAGAAGACCACCGACGCCTATCAAGCCAGACGAGGCGAGTTCCGGATCGTGGACGTGCCCGACATGCAGTACCTCATGATCGACGGCCACGGCGACCCGAACACCTCACCGGCGTTCACCGACGCCGTCGAAGCCCTCTACCCAGTGGCCTACAAGCTGAAGTTCGCCAGCAAACGAAACCTCGGGCGCGACTACGTCGTCCCGCCCCTGGAGGGCCTGTGGTGGGCCGATGACATGGACTCCTTCACCGCGGAACGCGACAAGTCACGGTGGGACTGGACGCTGATGATCATGGCCCCGGACTGGATCAACCAGGACATGGTCACCGCCGCCATGGAGCAGGCCGGAGCCAGGAATCGCCCGGCGCGTCTCGACGACACCCGGCTGGAGACGCTCTCCGAGGGGCGGTGCGTACAGACGCTGCACGTCGGGTCCTTCGACGAGGAAGCCGAGGTGCTGGCGCACCTGCACCACGAGTTCGTGCCGGGCAACGGGTTACGGATGGTCGGCAGGCACCACGAGATCTACCTCAGCGACTTCCGCAAGGTCGCACCCGACAAGCAACGCACCATCCTGAGGCAACCGGTCACCGTCACCGCCGCAGCGAATGCGTAGCTGACCCGGCGGCCGGCCCGGGGTACGGCGAGGGCCCCGCCCCCGGCGATCCGAAGATCGCGGGGACGGGGCCCTTCGTCGTTCAGCGGGTCACTTACCGCCGGCGAGCTTCTCCCGCAGTGCGGCGAGCGCCTCGTCGGTGGCCAGGGTGCCGGCCGGCTCCTCGGCCTGCCGGCTCGGGGCCGGGCTGGTCGAGGAGGTGGTGCCCCCAGCGGCGGCCGGGACGACCGGAGTCGGGTTGGCAGCGGCCTCGGCGTCGGCGGCCCGAGAGGTCTGCACCTGCTTGGTGTGGGCCTCCCAGCGCACACGAGCCTCGGCGTACTGGTTCTCCCAGGTCTCGCGCTGCTTGTCGTACCCCTCGAGCCACTCGCCCGTCTCCGGGTCGAAGCCCTCCGGGTAGATGTAGTTGCCCTCGGTGTCGTACGTCGCGGCCATGCCGTAGAGGGTCGGGTCGAAGTGCTCCTCGCCCTCGACGAAGCCCTCGTTGGCCTGCTTGAGCGACAGCGAGATCCGGCGACGCTCCAGGTCGATGTCGATGACCTTGACCATGACCTCGGAGCCAACCTGGACGACCTGCTCCGGGATCTCCACGTGGCGCTCGGCCAGCTCGGAGATGTGGACCAGGCCCTCGATGCCGTCGTCCACCCGGACGAACGCACCGAACGGCACCAGCTTGGTGACCTTACCCGGCACGATCTGCTGGATCGCGTGGGTGCGGGCGAACTGCCGCCACGGGTCCTCCTGGGTCGCCTTCAGCGACAGCGAAACCCGCTCGCGGTCCAGGTCGACGTCCAGGACCTCGACCTCGACCTCCTGGCCCACCTCGACGACCTCGGACGGGTGGTCGATGTGCTTCCAGGACAGCTCGGAGACGTGCACCAGACCGTCGACGCCGCCGAGGTCCACGAATGCGCCGAAGTTGACGATCGAGGACACGACGCCCTTGCGGACCTGGCCCTTCTGCAGCTTGTTGAGGAACTCGGTACGCACCTCGGACTGCGTCTGCTCCAGCCAGGCCCGGCGGGACAGGACCACGTTGTTGCGGTTCTTGTCCAGCTCGATGATCTTGGCCTCGAGCTCCCGCCCGACGTACGGCTGCAGGTCGCGCACGCGCCGCATCTCGACCAGGGACGCGGGCAGGAAGCCGCGAAGCCCGATGTCGAGGATGAGGCCACCCTTGACCACCTCGATGACCGAGCCGCGGACGACGCCGTCCTCGTCCTTGATCTTCTCGATCGTGCCCCAGGCCCGCTCGTACTGCGCCCGCTTCTTGGAGAGGATCAGACGACCCTCCTTGTCCTCCTTCTGGAGAACCAGGGCCTCGATGTGGTCACCAACCGTCACAACCTCGGCGGGGTCCACGTCGTGCTTGATCGACAACTCCCGAGAGGGGATGACACCCTCGGTCTTGTAGCCGATGTCGAGCAGGACCTCGTCCCGATCGACCTTGACGACGGTGCCTTCGACAATGTCGCCGTCGTTGAAGTACTTGATGGTCTCGTCGATCGCGGCGAGGAATGCCTCCTCGGAACCGAGATCGTCGTGGGTGACCCGGGTGGCGCTCGAGGGGGCCTCGATGCTGCTCGTCATGTGGGCGGTTGCTCCGGTCGGATGGGTTGTCACAGCAGGCTGGTGTCGCAGTGACCTGTTCGCGCCAGCGGATCCGTCGCCGGGCACACCGAACGATCACAGTGAGATCATGATGTGGCTCCGTCGACCGCGCACCTGCTCCCTGCCGAGACACACGATCCGCGAGCGCATCGTCTAGCCTACCGTGCGCATTACCACAGCGTGCAAGCCCTCCCAGCTTCTCGCCGTTCGATGACCTGCGAAAGCCGAACAATCGCCCGGAAAACACCCCTGCTGTCTCCTGGGTCACACCGGCCCCACCGGCCCCACCCAACCGGTGGCCCGGCGGCGGCGCGACCGTGCCGGCGGGTCGGCCCTGCCCACCGCCCGCTGGAGCCGCCCCGGGGCCTAGCGTGAGCGGGTGGATGACGACAGCCGGGTTACCCGGCGCCGGGTGGGTGACGCCGAGGCCCGGCGGGCAAACCGCGGCTGGTGGGACACCGACGCCGACGACTACCAAGCCGAGCACGGCGCGTTCCTCGGTGACGTCGACTTCGTCTGGTGCCCCGAAGGGCTGCGCGAGGCCGACGCCCGGCTGCTCGGTGACCTGCCCGGGCGGCGGGTGCTGGAGGTCGGCTGCGGCGCCGCGGCCGCTGCCCGCTGGCTGGCCACCCAGGGCGCCCGGCCGGTCGCCTTCGACCTGTCCGCCGGCATGTTGCGGCACGCCGCCGAAGCCGCCGACCGCACCGGGGTACGCGTACCGCTGGTGCAGGCCGACGCGCTCGCCCTGCCGTTCGCCGACCAGTCGTTCGACCTCGCCTGCACCGCGTTCGGCGCAATCCCGTTCGTGGACGACTCGGCGACCCTGCTGGCCGAGGTGCACCGGGTGCTGCGCCCCGGCGGCCGGTGGGTGTTCTCGGTGACCCATCCGATGCGCTGGATCTTCCTCGACGATCCGGGCGAGGGTGGGCTGACCGCCGTGCACTCGTACTTCGACCGCTCCCCCTACGTGGAGCAGGACGAGTCCGGCGTGGCCACCTACGTCGAGCAGCACCGGACCCTCGGCGACCGGATCCGCGAACTGGTCGGCGCCGGGTTCCGGCTGCTGGACCTGGTGGAGCCGGAGTGGCCGGCGGGGCACGAGGGGATCTGGGGGCAGTGGAGCCCGCTGCGCGGACGGCTCTTCCCCGGCACCGCCATCTTCGTCACCGAGAAGCCCGCCGGCTGACCGCGTCGCACGCGCGGCGCGACCCCCACCCCATCGGATCGACCGCTTCGCCAAGCCCGGCGAGTACGCCGCCGCCGGCATTCCCTTCTACTGGCGGATCGAGCAGGACCCGGTGCACGTCTACGCGTACCGGGTCGGCGACCGGGTGGGGCCCGGCGGTGAGCGGCAGTACGAGCTGGTCGCCGACGGCGCTGACGTGATCGAGTTGACCGAGCCGTTCGAGATCAAACTGCCGATCGCCGAGATCACGCCGTAGTCGACCGGTTCGGCTGGCCGTTTCGCCCCGGCGGTGCCGGGTAGCCGAGGAGCATGGCCGAGCAGAGGGAATTCCGCGAGGGCGACCACGTCTCCTGGGCCAGTCACAGCGGCCGGGCGCACGGCGTGGTCAAGGAGAAGCTGACCGACCGGACGCACGTACGCGGACACGCCGTGAACGCGACGGAGGACGAACCGCAGTACCGGATCCGCAACGACGACTCGGGCCGCGACGTGGCCCACCGGCCCGAGGTGCTGCGTCATGAGGGGTCGTGACGATGGGCGGGACACCCATCGGGAGTTCACCGAGGCGGTGAACATGAAGCCCGGCGAGCTGTCCACCTGGCTGGAGACCGACGAGTCGAAGCAGGTCGGCTGGCACAAGGGCGGTCGCTCCGGCGGCGGCGAGTCAGTCGGCCACGAATCCGGGCGCAAGATCATCAACCTGTTGCGCCGCAAACGCGGCGAGCTGTCCGAGGGCGACTACAAGCACATGCGCAAGGTGGTCGGCTACGTACGCCGGCACATGGCCCAGCGCCCCTCCGGCAACGTCCGCGACACCAAATGGCGCTGGTCCCTCATGAACTGGGGCCACGACCCCCTCAAGTAACCCACCAGGCTGGCCCAGCCCAACCACTCTGATTCACAACGCCGAACAGCACCGACCACAGAGACCCAGTCGGGGTTCCGGGGCAGCCCGACCCGCGCAGGGATCAAGCCTGACCGTCCGGAGCGGGTCGGGCTGCCCCGGAACCCCCAACCGCAACCAGAAAATCAGTGGTCGGCGCTGTTCCAGTCCCGGCCGTTGCCAACCGACACCTCCAGCGGCACCGACAACGGGTACGCCCCGCCCATCTCCCGCCGGACCAGCGCCTCCAGCGCGTCCCGCTCACCCGGCGCGACCTCGAAGACCAGCTCGTCGTGCACCTGCAACAGCATCTGGGAGCGCAGCCCGGCCTCGCCCAGCGCGGTGTCGACGTGCAGCATCGCCACCTTGATGATGTCGGCCGCCGAGCCTTGGATCGGGGCGTTGAGCGCCATCCGCTCGGCGATGTCCCGGCGCTGCCGGTTGTCACTGACCAGGTCCGGCAGGTAGCGGCGGCGACCCAGGATGGTCGAGGTGTAGCCGTCCTGGCGGGCTCGGGCGACCACCTGCTGCAGGTAGTCGCGCACCCCGCCAAAGCCGGCGAAGTAGTTTTCCATCAGCCCGCGCGCCTCTTCGGTGCCGATGCCGAGCTGCTGGGACAGGCCGAACGCGCTCAGCCCGTACGCCAGGCCGTAGTTCATCGCCTTGATCTTGCGGCGCTGGTCCGGGGTGACCTCGTCGAGCGGCACCCCGAAGACCGACGATGCGGTAGCGGCGTGGAAGTCGGCGCCGGAGTTGAAGGCTTCGATGAGCGCGTCGTCCGAGGAAAGGTGCGCCATGATGCGCATCTCGATCTGGCTGTAGTCGGCGGTGAGCAGGCACTCGTAACCCTCACCCACCACGAAGGCCCGGCGGATGCGCCGGCCCTCCTCGGTGCGGATCGGGATGTTCTGCAGGTTGGGCTCGGTGGAGGAGAGCCGCCCGGTGGCCGCGACCGTCTGGTTGAAGGTGGTGTGGATCCGGCCGTCGTCGGAGACCGACTTGAGCAGCCCGTCGACGGTCGACTTGAGCTTGGCCACGTCCCGGTGGCGCAGCAGGTGGGCCAGCACCGGGTGCGGGGTCTGCGCGTAGAGCCACTGCAGGGCGTCGGCGTCGGTGGTGTAGCCCGTCTTGATCTTCTTGGTCTTCGGCAGGCCCAGCTCGGTGAAGAGGATCTCCTGCAGCTGCTTGGGCGAGCCCAGGTTGAACTCCCGGCCCACCGCCTCGTACGCACCCTGCGCGGCGGCCTTCACCTCGGCGGCGAAGTGCGCCTCCAACTCGGACAGATAATGCGTGTCGGCGGCGATGCCGGTGCGCTCCATGCCGGCCAGGACCCGCATCAGCGGCAGCTCCACGCCGGCCATCAGCCGGGCCGACTGCTCGCCGTCGCGGGACAGCTCGGCGTCGATGGCGTCGGCCAGGTCGAGGGTGGCCCGGGCCTGGAGCATCAGATTTTGCTCGGCCACGCTCTCGTCACCCAGCCCGTCGAGGGTGAGCTGGCCGGTCTCCGGCGCGTCGACCCGCAGCTCCCGGTGCAGGTAGCGCAGCGCCAGGTCGGTCAGGTCGTAGGAGCGCTGGTCGGGGCGGGCCAGGTACGCGGCGATCTGGGTGTCGCGGACGATGCCGGACAGCTCCCAGCCGTGCGCGGAACAGGCCAGCACGGCTGGCTTGCTGTCGTGCAGCACCTTGGGCCGCTGCGCGTCGGTCAACCAGCCGGCCAGCGCGCCCTCGTCGGCCGCGTCGAGTCGCGCCGGGTCCACCCAGGCCGCCGCTCCGCCGGCGGTGGCCAGCGCCAGGCCGGTGATCGAGGCGGTGTGCCGGCGGTTGGGGCCGGTGTCGAGCTTGATCGCCAACCCGACCGGGGTGCCGGTCGGGGCGTGCGCGGAAAGCCACGCGGTCAGGGCGCCCGGCTCGGTGAGCACCTCGCCGGTGAGGTCGAAGCCGGACTCGGCCTCCGGCTCGACCGCCTCCAGATACTGGTAGAGCCGGTCGCGCAGGATGCGGAACTCCAGGGTGTCGAAGACCTGGTGCACCGCCTCCCGGTCCCAGCCGGCCCACCGGGCGTCCTCCGGGCGCAGCGGCAGCTCAAGGTCGGAGACCAGGCAGTTGATCTCGTAGTTACGGATCACGTCGGCGAGCCGCTCGCGCAGGCTGTCGCCGGCCTTGCCCTTGATCTCGTCGGCGCGGGCGATCACGCCCTCCACCCCGCCGTACGTGGCGATCCACTTTGCCGCGGTCTTCGGGCCGACGCCCGGGACGCCGGGCAGGTTGTCGCTGGTCTCGCCGACCAGCGCGGCCAGGTCCCGGTAACGCTCCGGACCGACGCCGTACTTCGCCTCGATGGCCGCCGGGTCCATCCGGGCCAGGTCGGAGACACCCTTGCGCGGGTACAACACGGTGACCTGGTCGCCGACCAACTGGAAGGCGTCCCGGTCACCGCTGCTGATCAACACCGTCATACCCTGGTCGCGGGCCTGGCAGGCGAGCGTCGCGATGACGTCGTCGGCCTCGTAGCCCTCCATCTCCACCACCGGGATCTGCAGCGCGGCCAGGACCTCCTTGACCAGGCTGACCTGGCCCTTGAAGTCGGTCGGGGTCTCGCTGCGGCCGGCCTTGTACTCCGCGTACCGGTCGGTGCGGAAGGAGCGGCGGGAGACGTCGAACGCGACGACGATGTGGGTGGGCTGCTCGTCGCGCAGCACGTTGATCAGCATCGAGGTGAAGCCGTAGACCGCGTTGGTGGGCTGGCCCGTCGTGGTGGAGAAGTTTTCCACCGGCAGGGCGAAGAACGCCCGGTATGCCAGGGAGTGTCCGTCGACGAGAAGTAGGCGCGGCGTCGTAGCTGTCACGGCAGCGACTCTAGTCCGTCGCACCGACATCCCCGGGTGGCGGCACCGCGCGTCCGACGGCGGAACAGACGGCCGGCCGGAACGCCGGCGGCCGGCCACCCCGTGAGGGATGGCCGGCCGCTGGTTGGTCGGATGGCTCAGGCCACGCCGAGGTACGCCTCCTTGACCGACGGGTCGTGCAGCAACTCCTGACCGGTCCCTTCCTTCACGATCTGACCGGTCTCCAGCACGTAGCCGCGGTGCGCCCGGGAGAGCGCCTGCTGGGCGTTCTGCTCCACCAGCAGGATCGTGGTGCCCTGCTGGTTGATCTCCGTGATGATGTCGAAGATCTGCCGGATCACCAACGGGGCCAGACCCATCGACGGCTCGTCGAGCAGCAGCAGCTTCGGACGGCTCATCAGCGCCCGGCCGACCGCGAGCATCTGCTGCTCGCCGCCGGAGAGCGTGCCGCCGGCCTGCTTGCGCCGCTCGGCCAGCCGCGGAAACAGGGTCAGCACCCGGTCCAGGTCGGCGGCGATGCCGGCGGAGTCCCGCCGGGTGTACGCCCCCATGTCCAGGTTCTCCATCACCGTCATACCCGGGAAGATCTGCCGCCCCTCCGGCGACTGACACAGCCCCCGGACCACCCGCAGGTCGGCCCGGAGCTTGCTGATGTCCTCACCGTTGAACGTGATCTTCCCGCTGGCGAGCGCCCGGGTCCCGGAGATGGCCCGCATGGTGGTGGTCTTACCGGCGCCGTTCGCGCCGATCAGGGCCACCACCTCACCCTCGTTGACGCTCAGGCTGATGCCGTGCAGCGCCTCGATCCGGCCGTAGGCAACGGCGACGTTCTCGAGCTCAAGCAGCGTCATCGGCGGGCTCCCCCAGGTATGCGGCGATCACCTTCGGATCGCGGCTGACCTCCGCGGGCGCACCCTCGGCGATCTTGCGGCCGAACTCCAGCACCACGATCCGGTCGGTGACCCCCATGACCAGCCGCATGTCGTGCTCGATGAGCAGGACGGTCAGGCCCTTGTCACGGATCCTGCGAATCAGGGTGAGGAGCTCCTCCTTCTCCGCCGGGTTGAAGCCGGCGGCCGGCTCGTCCAGGCAGATCAGCTTCGGCTCGGTGGCCAGCGCCCGGGCGATCTCCAATCGGCGCTGGTAGCCGTACGGCAGGTTGCGCGCCTCGTCGTTGGCCCGGTCGGCGATCCCCACGAAGCGCAGCAGCTCGAGCGCCTTCGACTCGGCCGCCCGCTCCTCGAGGATGTGCCGGGACAGGCCGAAGATCTTCGCGGCCGACAGGCGCACCTGCTGCCAGGTCCGGACGATCCCGGACGCGGCGGTGACCTGCGGCAGCTCCTCCGGCTTCGGGCGAACCCGGTAGAGCCGGAACAGCGCCCCGGGCACGCTCGTCTTGTGCCGCGAGTCCGTGCCGACCATGACGTTCTCCAGCGCCGTCATCTCCGGGAAGAGACGGATGTTCTGGAACGTCCGGGAGATGCCGAGCTGGCTGATCTGGTGCGGCTTGCGACCGGTCACCTTCTGGCCCCGGAACCGGACGGCCCCGGACGTCGGCTTGTACACCCCGGTCATCACGTTGAAGCTGGTGGTCTTGCCGGCGCCGTTCGGCCCGATGAGGCCGAGGATCTCGCCCTCGTAGATCTGGAAATTGATCTTGTCGAGGGCGACCACACCGCCGAAGCGGAGCGTGACGTCGTCGACCTCGAGCAGTATCGGCCGCGGTCCCGCCTGAGTCGGGATCTTCGGCGCTGCGGTGCTGGTGGTCTGGTCAGACATGAGCTGGTGCCTCCTCTGCCTCCGCCGCGCGGTCCTTCAACTCGCGAGCCCGCCGCCGGCTCGGGACAAGGCCCTGCGGACGCAGGATCATCACCAGCACCATGGCCAGACCGAAGACCAACCACCGGTAGTCGGCGAAGTCGCGGAACCGTTCCGGCAGGTACGCCAGCAGCACCGCGCCGAGCGAGACGCCGATCATGTTGCCGGAGCCACCGACGACCACCATGGCGACGAAGAGGATGGACAGGTTCGCGTTGAACTGGGTCGGGTCGATGAACGCGTTCCGGCTGCCGAACAGGAAGCCCGACAGGCCGCCGAGGGCCGCACCGATGGCGAACGCCCAGAGCTTGAACTTGAACGGGTACACACCCATCACCGCGGCGGCGTCCTCGTCCTCCCGCACGGCCAGCCATGCCCGGCCGACCCGGCTGTGCTCCAGCCGGCGGACCAGGAAAACCATGATCAGCACGAAGGTGATCGCCAGCCAGTACCAGGGCTTCGCGTCGATCAGACCGAAGACCTTGTTGTCCGCTGACGGCGCACCCTCCGGGCCGGGGATGGCCGAGATGCCCACCGGGCCGTTGGTCAGCCCGGTGGCGTTGCGGGCCACGATCCGGATGATCTCGCCGAAGCCCAGGGTCACGATGGCCAGGTAGTCACCGCGCAGCCGCAGCGTCGGCCAGCCCAGCAGCACCCCGGAGATCATCGTCAGCACGATCGCGATGAACAGGCAGATCGCCCAGGTCACCGCCCAGGTCGCCGGCAGGTCAAACTCCTGCTGGATCCACTTCACCACCGGCGAGTTCACCGAACCGAACAGCGCCACGCTGTACGCCCCGATGGCGAAGAAGCCGATGTAGCCCAGGTCGAGCAGGCCGGCGAGGCCGACCACCACGTTCAGGCCGATCGCGACCAGCACGTAGATGGCGCAGACGAAGAGCACACCCGCCCAGTTGTTACCGCCCTCGATCGAGTCGGTACGCAACCAGGTCAGGCCCGGAATGCCGAGCAGCGGCAGGTAGTAGAGGACCGCCACGAAGGCGGCCAGCCCGAGGGCCTGCTGCCACTTCGTCAGCGCCCGCCAGCGGTCGCCGACCGTGGTCAGCAGGCTCACCCGGCGGCGATCAGCGGAGCGAATCTTGTCGATCATGCGCGGGCCCTCCCGAGCGACTCGCCCAACAGACCGGTCGGCCGGAACATCAGCACCACGATCAGCACCACGAAGGCGATGACGTCCTCCCAGTTGGACGCGAAGAGCGTGGCGCCGTAGACCTCGACGATGCCGAGGAAGAGGCCACCCAGCAGCGCGCCGCGCAGGTTACCGATGCCGCCCAGGACCGCGGCGGTGAACGCCTTGAGGCCGAGCACGAAGCCGATGCTGTTCTGGGTGAAGCCGAACCGCATGCTCCACAACAGAGCGGCGGCGCCGGCCATGATCCCACCGAGCACGAAGATCAGCATGATCACGCGCTCCTGGTTGACGCCCATCAGCGCGGCGGTCTCCGGGTTCTGGGCCACCGCCCGCACGCCCCGGCCATACCGGGTGCGGTTGATGAACCAGTCCAGCAGCGCCATCATCGCCACGGCCGCGACGAAGACGATCACCTGGATGTTCGTGATCGCCGTGTTGCCGATGGTGAACAGGGTCTCCTGCTGGATGATCGTCGGCATACCGACGATCTGCCGGGGCCGGCCGAACGCCTCCGGCAACACGCCACCGAGCAGCTTGGGCAGCACCTGGCCGAAGAGCTCGACGAAGACCAGCGACAGACCGATCGCGGTGATCAGGAAGATCAGCGGCGGCGCGTTCTTACGCCGCAACGGCCGGTACGCGATCCGCTCAAGCGCCAGAGCCGTACCGCCGGAGGCGACCGCCGCGACGATCAGACCGAGCACCAGGAACAGGATCGCCTGGCCGACAGGGGGGTTATTTTGCACCCCGAGCTGGGTCCAAAGGATCAGCACCGCGAAGGTACCGACCATGAAGACCTCGGAGTGAGCGAAGTTGATCAGACGAAGGACGCCATAGACGAGGGTGTAACCAAGGGCGATCAGGGCGTAGATAGCGCCCTTGGACAGGCCATCGACCGTGTGCTGGCCGAGATGGCCGATCAGTTCATCGAAATGCACCGGGGGTCTCCTTGAATCGAGCGCGGCCGGGGTGAGACACCCCGGCCGCACTCCAATGCCTGGGCGTCAGCTGAGCTTGAGCTCCTGCAGCGGCTCGATAGCCGTGCCCTTGATCTGGTAGGCCCAGATGACGACCTTCGACGGGTCGACGTCACCCTTGGCATCGAACTTGATGTACTTCGACACGCCCTGCTTGTCGTACGCCTTCACGTACGCCAGGATGTCGGCCCGGCTCTTCTTGCCGTCCTTGAAGGCGTCCAGGTAGACCTTGGCGCCGTCGAAGCCCTCCGCACCGTAGGAGCCCGGCGCGATGCCGTACTCCTTCTGGTAGTCGGCGGAGAAGGTGCCGCCGGCCTTGTCAGCCGGGAGGCACGGGCAGGTGATGATCGCGCCCTCGGCACCGCCGGAGGCACCCGCCGGGAACGCCGGGTCGTAGAGACCGTCCGGGCCGACGAACTTGGCCTGGACACCGGCAGCGCGCATCTGCTTCACCAGCGGAGCGGCCTCACGGGTGTAGCCGCCGTAGAAGACGAAGTCCGCCTGCGCAGACTTGATCTTGGAGATGGTGGCGTCGAACTGCGCCTGCCGCTCCTGGATCTTGTCCTTGTTCACCACCAGCGGGCCGAGCTGCTTGCCCAGCTCCTCGGTGATGCCCGCGCCGTACGCGCTGGCGTCATCGACGAGGAAGACCTTCTGCGCGCTCTGCGTCTTCAGGTAGCTCGCCACCGCACCGGCCTGCGTGCCGTCGTTGCCGACGACGCGGTAGAAGGACGTGTTGCCCTTCTGGGTCAGGTCCGTCCGGGTCGCCGACGGGCTGATCATCGCCAGGCCCGCGGCCTGGTAGATCGGCATCGTGGCGTCCGACTCACCGGAGAAGTGACCACCGATGACACCGAGGAACGAGTTGTCCCCAGCGATCTGGTTCGCGAACGGGGTCGCCACCGCGGGGTCACCCTGGGTGTCGAACTCCTGCATGGTGACCTTGCAGTTCGGGTTCGCCTCGTTGAACTGCTTCACGGCGAGCTTCGCGCCGTTCAGCGACGGGATCACCAGACCTGCGTTGTCACCCGTGAACGCGCCGAAGATCGCGATCTTGCCACCGCAGTCACCGGACGCGGTCCCATCATCGCCTCCACCGGAATCCTGGCAACCAGCCGCGACCACTAGGGTCGCGGCGAGCGCAACGGTACCCAGCGCCCGTACATAGCTTCGCCTCACGGCTTCCTGACCTCCTCCAGATGCGGACGCGGCTGACCCGAAACGACGGCGACAGCAGCAGGCCCGCAATTCCACCCACCCCGCAGGGACTTCCCCTGCGTTACGGCTCGTGATGGCGGAGCGTACCGACACGGCACACCGTCCCGGAAGGCCTGAACGGGGGGTCTGCGAAACCGTTACGAAGACGAGCGCAATCTTGTCGATGTCCGTAACAGGTGAAACCGCCGGTCGGTCCTTAAGCCGGCGTCCGGTCGGAGCTCACCCGCACACGCCCGGACCGGGATCCCCCTGGCGAAAAGCCACCTGACCTGCGGAAACGGCTCGGCACATCCCACCCGGAGCAGAGCGCCGCGCGACCACCGGTGCTCAGGCGCCCACGCCGGCCGCCGACCACAACCCCGCCCGCGTGCCGTCGTCCGCCGCCAACCACCACCGGTCGCCCACCGCCACCAGCGCCACGTCCCGATCGACCCCCGCCGACACATCAAGCGGCATCGCGGCCTCCCGCCACGACCCGCCGCGATCGGCCGAGACCCACACCGAGTGCCGGGCACCGTCGGTCACGGCGGCGACCAGCCGATCCCCGGCGGCGACCAGCGAGGCCACCCCGGGCACCCCGGCCCCGGCCCGCCGGCCGAACGTCCCGGCGGCCACCCAGCCCGACGCCTCCTGCCGCCACGCGCCGAACGTCGCCCCGCGCAGCCCGACCGCCACCGGCACCCCGCCGACGAGCGTCACCCGCTGCATCTCCTCGTACTCCGGGCCGCCCGGCAGCACCGTGCGCTGCCACGACCGCCCGTCCGGCGACGACCAGACCGCCGGATCCCGGTCGATCCGGCCGGCCGGCAGCAGGCCACCCACCGCCAGCCAGCCCGGCGGCGCCGCCACGGCGTCGAACGCCCAGGTCACCCCGACCGGGTCGCTGGCCAGCTCCGGTGCGCCCTCCACCAGTGCGAACTCCGCCGCGTCCGGCGAGGACACCCAGGAGGCCGCGCCCGCCGAGCGATTGCCGACGATCAGCCAGCCCGGGGCGCCAGCCGCCAACCGGGACACGTTGACCGCCGTCGGCCCGCCGAACGTCTCGAACGACGCCTGCACCTCGACCAGCGTGCCGTCGGGCAACTGCCGCCAGGTGCTGATCCGCGGATAGCCGTGCGCCCCACCGGTCTTGGCGCCGATCACCGCCGCCCTCCCGTCGCGGCAGGCCACCGACGAGAGCACGTTCTGCCGGCCGTAGAAGGAATCAGCGCGCACCGGCACGACCGTCCAGGTCGTACCGTCCACGCTGGTCCAGGCCGCCGGGCGGGTGCCGCCAGCGGCGTCGACGACACCACCGACCAGGAACCAACGGCCCGCGCAGGCCGCCGCGTCGCGGAGCAGCAGGCGGCCTTCGCCACCCGGCGGCGCCGGCACCGTCAGAGGCTGCCACCCCGGCCGGAGCACCGGCGCGGCGGCGGTCGGCCCCACGCTGGTCGACGTCTCGGCGGCCGGATCGGCGGGCCCGTCGCAGCCGGAGAGCAGCAGCACGAAGAGACCGAACACCGCGATGACCCGTCGGACGGACACGCCTCGATGTTATGCCCCGCAGCCGCCGCGCGGTGGCCCCCGATGTGCCGCACGACCGGAACCGATCCGACGGGGCAGTCGGGAAGCGGACGCCGATCAGACGGTCGGCTGCGCCACCTCGCCGCCGGCGGTCTCGGCGAGGATCCGCTCGGCGACCTCCTTCATGGTCATCCGGTGGTCCATCGCCGTGCGCTGGATCCACTTGAACGCCTGCGGTTCGGTCATCCCGTACGTGGTCATCAGCGCACCCTTGGCGCGCTCCACCGTCTTGCGGATCTCCAGGCGGTCGGTCAGGCCGGCGACCTCCGCCTCCAGCGCGGCGACCTCCGAGTAGCGCGACAGCGCGATCTCCACCGCCGGGACCAGGTCGCTCTTCTGGAAGGGCTTCACCAGGTACGCCATCGCGCCCGCCGCCCGCGCGCGCTCGACCAGGTCACGCTGGCTGAACGCGGTCAGGATGATCACCGGGGCGATCCGGGCGCCGGCGATCCGCTCGGCGGCGGCCAGCCCATCCATGATCGGCATCTTGATGTCGAGGATGACCAGGTCGGGCTTCAACTCCTCGGCGAGGCGGACGGCGGTCTCGCCGTCGCCGGCCTCCCCCACCACCTCGTAGCCCTCTTCGACCAGCATCTCGGCGAGGTCCAGCCGGATCAGCGCCTCGTCCTCGGCGATCAGCACCCGCCTGCGCTCGGCATCCGTCGGCGTCTCGGCCACCAGCCCTACCCCCACCATCGTTCCTGCACGGCTACCACCCATGCTCCCGCAGAAGCGTAGTCGGGTACAGTAAGCGGCACTCGCCGGGATGGTGGAACGGCATACACGGAAGTCTCAAACACTTCTGCCCGAAAGGGCTTGCGGGTTCGAATCCCGCTCCCGGCACCCACCTCAGACGCGGGCTCGAGCCCGCGTCCACCGCGCTCGCCGCCACCGCACCCGGTCGGCAGCACGCGTACTCTCATCCGTTGCTTCCGCCGATCGCACGGTGTCGACAATCCGACGGACCCCGCCGCCTACGGCTGGCCCGACCGGACCGGCCGGGCGACGAGATCGACGACAGAGGTGGGAACTGATGCGGGTGGTCATCTTCGGCGCGACCGGCATGGTCGGTCAGGGCGTGCTGCGCGAGTGCCTGCTCGCCGAGGACGTGCAGGAGGTGCTGACCGTCGGCCGGAAGCCGACCGGGCAGCGGCATCCGAAGCTGCGCGAGCTCGTCGTCGCCGACGTCGGCGAGCTGGACGCGGTGCGCGCCGACCTGACCGGCGTCGACGCCTGCTTCTACTGCCTCGGCGTCTCCTCGTTGGGCCTCGACGAGGCCGCGTACACCAAGATCAGCTATGACTATCCGCTCGCCGCGGCGCGGCTGCTGGCGGAGGTGAGCCCGAGGGTCACCTTCGTCTACGTCTCCGGCGTCGGCACCGACTCCACCGGGCGGGGCCGGGTGATGTGGGCGCGGGTCAAGGGCCGCACCGAGAACGCGGTCCGCGATCTCCTGCCCAACGGCTACGCGGCCCGGCCGGGCTTCATCCAGCCGACGCACGGCGCCGTGTCACGGACGCGCTGGTACCGGGTGCTCTACGCGGTGACCAGCCCGCTGTTCCCGGTGGTGAGCCGGCTCTTCCCGAACCAGGTGACCAGCACCGACCGACTCGGCCAGGCAATGCTGCGGGTGGCCCGGGAGGGCTCGCCCCGGCGGGTGCTGGCCGGCAAGGACCTGGCCTGAGCCGACCGGCCCGGCCGGTCAGCCGAGGATGTCGAGCGCCTGGGCGAGGTCAGCGCGCAGGTCCTCGGTGTCCTCCAGCCCGACCGAGAGGCGCAGCAGACCGCCGACGGGCTTCGCGTCGCCCTCGACCGGCCGGTGGGTGAGCGAGGCGGGGTGCTGGATCAGGGTGTCCACGCCGCCGAGGGACACCGCGTGGGTGATCAGCCGGCAGGCGCCGGCGACGGCGGCCGCGGCGGGTGCGCCGCCGCGTACCTCGAAGGCGAGCAGGCTGCCGGGGCCGGCCATCTGCCGGCCGACCAACGCCGCCGGGTCGTGCACCGACGGGTGGTACACGCGATGTACGGACGGGTGGTCGGTGAGCCAGCCGGCGAGCTTCTCGGCGTTGGCCTGCTGGGCGCGGACGCGCAGCGGCAGGGTCTGCAGCCCGCGGTGCAACAGGTAGCCACCGAGCGGGTGCAGGATCGCGCCGGTGACCGCGCGGACCTGGCGCAGCCGGGCGCCCCACTCCGCGTCGCAGGCGACGACGCCGGCGAGCACGTCGCCGTGCCCGCCGATGCTCTTGGTGGCGCTGTGCAGCACGAGGGCGGCACCGTGCCGGGCCGGCTGTTGCAGCACGGGGGTGGCGACCGTGTTGTCGACGAGCAGCGGGACGTCCCCGGCGGCGGTGGCGACGGCGGCGATGTCCACCAGGTCGAGGGTGGGGTTGGCGGGCGTCTCGACGATGACCAGCGCCGTGTCCGAACGGACGGCGGCGGCGACCTCGTCGGGGCGGGCCCAACTGACGGTGGTGCCGAGCAGCCCGGTGGCCAGCACGTGGTCGGTGCCGCCGTACAGCGGTCGGACGGCGACGACGTGCCGACGGCCGTCCCGGCCGGCGGCGAGCAGGGCGGCGGTGAGGGCGGCCATGCCGCTGGCGAAGGCGACGGCCTGCGCGGTGCCCTCCAGCTCGGCGAGGGCGGTCTCGAAGCGGGCCACGGTGGGGTTCCACAGCCGCTGGTAGACGGAGCCGCCCTCGGCTGGGCGAAGGCCGCCGGTGGCGAGCTGCTCGTAGGCGTTCCCGCCGTCCTCGACCGAGGGCAGCGGGTTGGTGGTGGACAGGTCGATCGGCGGTACGTGCACGCCGAGCGTCCGTAGGTCGTCGCGGCCGGCGTGCACGGCCCGGGTGTCCACCGTCGTCATGGCGGTAGCGTCGAACATCCGCCAACCAATGGGCAATAGCCTGGAACATAATTCTGTCCGGTGGGCTGGTTTTGCTGACAGATTCGGGCGAGGATGGCGGGATGCCCCCTGAGCCGAACGATGTGCGGTCCCACCCAACCCTGGACGAGGTGGACCGCGCGATCCTCACCGAGTTGGCCGCGGATGGCCGGCTACCGAACAACGCCCTCGCCGAGCGGGTGGGGGTGGCGCCGTCGACCTGCCTGACCCGCACCCGGGCGCTGCGCGACCGCGGCGCGATCCGCGGCTTCCACGCCGAGGTGGATCCGGCCGCGCTCGGTCTGCCGTTGCAGGCGCTGGTGTCGGTACGGCTGACCGCGCACGAGCGGGCGGCGGTCGACGCGTTCCGGGCCCGGTCGGTGCGGCTGCCCGGGGTGGTGTCGGTGTTCCACGTCGCCGGCGCGGAGGACTACGTGCTGCATGTGCGGGCCGCGTCCGGGGACGCGCTGCGCGACTTCGTGCTGGACCACCTCGCCGTCGATCCGGTGGTGCAGCACACCCAGACCAGCCTGATCTTCGAGCAGGCCCGCGGGATGGGCTGAGCAGCGGCAGGGGCGGTGAATAACCCGACGGATGCCGGCCAAGCGGAACAAAATCGGTCGCCGACGGGTTGGTTGACCCTGTGATCACCGTACCGTTGTCTGTTCTTGATCTTGCCCCGGTCGCCAAGGGCACCACCGCTGGCGCGGCACTGCGGGCCACCACCGAGCTGGCCCGCCGCACCGAGGAGCTGGGCTACCACCGGTTCTGGGTGGCCGAGCACCACAACATGCCGGCGATCGCCAGCTCCGCCCCCGCGGTGCTGCTCGCCCACCTGGCCGCGAACACCTCCACGATCCGGCTCGGGTCGGGCGGGGTGATGCTGCCCAACCACGCGCCGCTGGTGGTGGCCGAGCAGTTCGGCACCCTGGAGGCGCTGCACCCCGGCCGGATCGACCTCGGGATCGGGCGGGCGCCGGGCACCGACCAGGTGACCGCGCTGGCCCTGCGCCGCACCATGGAAGGGCTCTCGGCCGAGGGCTTCCCGCGCGAGCTGAACGACCTGATGAACTACTTCAGCGGAGAGCGGCCCGGGCAGATCATCGCCACCCCCGGGCACGGTGAGCAGCCGGCGGTCTGGCTGCTCGGCTCCAGTGGCTTCAGCGCCCAACTGGCCGGCCTGCTCGGCCTGCCGTTCTCCTTCGCGCACCACTTCAGCTCGGCGAACACGCTGCCGGCGCTCGCGCTCTATCGGCAGAACTTCCGGCCCTCCCAGTGGCTGGACAAGCCGTACGCGATGGTGGCGGTCAACGCCGTCTGCGCGGAGACCGACGAGCGGGCCGAGTGGCTGGCCGGGCCGAGCGCCCTGTCGTTCCTGAAGCTGCGCTCCGGCCGGCCGGAACCCCTCTCCACGCCCGAGGAGGCGGCGGCCTACCCGTACACCGAGATCGAGCGGGAGTTCGTGCTGCAGCGCCGCGATGGTCAGGCGATGGGCTCGCCGGAGACCGTCCGGCGACAGCTGACCGAGTTGCAGGAACGCACCGGTGCGGACGAGCTGATGCTGACCACGCTCGTCTACGACGTGCAGGACCGGGTGCGCTCGTACGAGCTGATCGCCGAGCAGGTGGCGGGCGGTCTACGCCGGGACGCGTGAAACACGATCTTCATGTCAGCGTCACCGCCCCGACCCGGACGGTGCCTAACGTTGGTGCCGGTGGTGGTACGGCATTTCCGGTCGGGACGGGTCGGGAATGCCGCGGTGTGGCGCACCGGGCCGGAGCTGAGCGGATTCCGCGGCTGCGGCCCGGTGCCTGCCACCCAAGGCGACCCCGCTCGGGGCCGCCAGGATCAGATCAGCGTAGGTAGATGTTCGGGGTGGGCGGGTTGGCCATTCCGTCGCCGATGAAGAACCCCGGGTGCGGCGGCTGGTTGTAGGCGGTGTTCTGCCAGGCGTTCGCCACCCGATACTGCGGGTCGTGCATCAGGGTGTGGATCCGGGTGCTGGTCGGGGTGGGCGTGCTGTAGATGCGCAACGCCCGGCTGTCGGTGGTCCGCCAGATCACCTCCTCGCGCCAGTCGCCCAGGATGTCTCCGGAGAGCGCCGGCGTGGACTTGGTGCCGTTGTTGGACGCCACGTCGCTGCCGGTGAGCAGCCGGGTCTCACCGCCGGTGCCGTACTTGTCGATCTTCGTGCCGTCGAGCAGCTCACGCACCGGGTCACCATCCCACCAGGCGAGGAAGTTGGCCGACGACGGCTTGCGGCCGACGTTCTGCCCCCTGGTGTTGGCCAGCCCGGTGACCGCGGACGACCACGACTCCGCGCCAGGGCTGCCCGCCCAGATGTCCGCCGAGACTCCCCGGCCGTTGTCACCCGAGGCCGGCGTGGACCAGAGGATCTGACCGGTACGCGCGTCGGCGAACCAGGAACTGGGCTTGCTGGCATCCTCGTCGACCTTGAACACCTCCAGGCCGGAGCGGCTCGGGTCGAGGTCGCCGACGTGCAGCGCGTCGCCGTGCCCGTTGCCCGTCGAGTAGAGCAGCCGACCGTTGTCGTCGATGGTGGCCGCGCCGTAGACGATCTCCTGGCGGCCGTCGACGTCGACGTCGGCGACGGAGAGTTGATGGTTGCCCTGACCGGCCGCGGCGCCGTTGCCGGAGGCGTTCGAGTCGAACGTCCAGCGCTTGCGCAGCGCGCCGTCGCGGAAGTCCCAGGCCGCGACCACCGCCCGGGTGTAGTAGCCCCGGGCCATGATCAGGGAGGGGCGCTGCCCGTCCAGGTACGCAGTGCCGGCCAGGAACCGGTCCACCCGGTTGCCGTACGAGTCACCCCAGGCCGACACGGTGCCGCGCGGCGGGTCGTAGTTGACGGTGGACAGCACGGCGCCGGTCTGCCCGTCGAACATGGTCAGGTACTCCGGGCCGGCCAGCACGTAGCCGCTGGAGTTGTGGTGGTCCGCCGAGGCGGACCCGATCACCTGGCCGGTGCCGGAGCGGGTGCCGTCGGCGGTCTTCATGGCCACCTCGGCGCGCCCGTCGCCGTCGTAGTCGTACACCTGGAACTGGGTGTAGTGGGCGCCGGCGCGGATGTTGCGGCCCAGGTCGACGCGCCACAACCGAGCCCCGGCAAGGGTGTACGCGTCCACGTAGACGATGCCCGTGTAGCCGGACTGGGAGTTGTCCTTGGCGTTCGACGGCTCCCACTTGAGCACGATCTCGTAGCTGCCGTCGCCGTCGAGGTCGCCCACCGAGGCGTCGCTGGCGCTGTAGGTGTAGCTCTCCCCGCTGGGGGTGCTGCCGCCCGGCGGAACCTGCAACGGCACGTCCAGGTAGCCGGCGCCGAACTGGAGGGCGGGCGCCGACGCGGCCTGCTCGGCGCCGCCCACCACGGCGCGGACGGTGTACGCCGAGCCGACCGCCGCGCCGCTGTCGAGGTACGTGGTGGCGCCGGCGATCGGGCTGGCGTTGACCCTGGCGGAGCCCCGGTAGAGGTTGAACGCGACGCCGGAGGTCTCGGTGCCGAGCAGCCGCCAGGAGACCAGGTTGCCGCTGCCGGAGCGGACGCTGATCAGCCCTCGGTCCAGGTCCTCCATCTGCAGCCCGCCCCCGGTGGGCGGCGGAGTGGTCGGGGGCGGAGTGGTCGGCGGCGGAGTGGTCGGCGGCGGGGTGGTCGGCGGCGGGGTGGTCGGACCGTCGGTGGGCGGCGCGCCGGTGCAGGTGGCGCCGTTGAGCGCGAAGCTGGCCGGGCCGGGGTTGCTGCTGGTCCACGAGCCGTTGAAACCGAACGCGGCGGTGCCGTTGGTGCCGATGGTGGCGTTGTAGTCGACGTTGCGCGCGGTGACCTGGGCGCCGGACTGGGTGACGGCGGCGTTCCACGCCTGGGTGACCTGCTGGCCGGCGGTGTACGACCAGGTGAGGGCCCAGCCGGTGACCGGGTCGCCGAGGTTGGTGACGGTGACGTTGGCGCCGAAGCCGCCCTGCCACTGGTTGGTGACCTGGTAGTCGACCCGGCAGCCGACGGCGGCGGCCGAGGCGACGACCGTGCCGAGGGTCGCGGCCACGACGACTGTCACCGTCGTGCCGGCGAGCAGGATCAAACGATGTCTGGACGGGTGCATGAACTGCCTCCGGGGATCCGGTGGGGTGACCGCTGTGGGTCCACCTGCCCTGCCCGGGAAAGCGCGGTGAACTGGTCCGCCGCGACGGCGGCGGGCGGCGACCTGATCGGGGATGAACGCCCTGGAACTCACGGACCCGACTCACCGCGCATCGTAAGGCAAGCGCTTGCCCGTTGCTGTACTGATGGCCCGGTGACGTCTTGCCCCGGCGGACGATGCCTGATCAACTCGTCCGGGTGAGCGCCCCACACATGGATCCTGACGAGTTCCGCCAGGCCGGCCACGCCGTGGTCGACTGGATCGCCGACTACTGGGCCACGCTGGAGCAGCGCCCGGTCACCCCGGCCGACCCGCCGGGCACCGTGGCGGCGGCCCTGCCGGTCGCGCCGCCCACCGCCGGCGAGCCGGTCGAAGCGGTCCTCGCCGACCTGGACGCGATCGTCGTACCGGGGCTGACCCACTGGCAGCACCCGGGCTTCTTCGGCTACTTCCCGGCCAACACCTCCGGCCCGAGCGTGCTCGGCGACCTGGTCAGCTCCGGGCTCGGTGTGCAGGGCATGCTCTGGGCCGCCAGCCCGGCCTGCACCGAGCTGGAGACCGTGATGATGGACTGGCTGGCCCAACTGCTGGACCTGCCGCCACGGTTCCGCTCGACCGGTACCGGTGGCGGGGTGATCCAGGACTCGGCCTCCTCGGCGACCCTGGTGGCCACCCTGGCCGCACTGCACCGGGCCAGCGGGGGCCGCTGGCGCGACACCGGCATCGACCGGCGCTACCGCGCGTACACCTCCACCCACGGGCACTCTTCCATCGAGAAGGCCGTACGGATCGCCGGGCTGGGCGCCGACGGGGTCCGCACGATCGAGGTGGACCCGGACACCCAGGCGCTCCGGCCGGCCGCACTGCGCGCCGCGATCGAGGCCGACCTGGCCACCGGGGACGTGCCCGCCATCGTGGTGGCCACCATCGGCACCACCTCCACCACCGCCGTCGACCCGCTGCCGGAGATCGGCGCGATCTGCGCCGAGTACGGGATCTGGCTGCACGTGGATGCCGCGTACGCGGGCGCCGCCGCCGTCTGCCCCGAGTTGCGCTGGTCGCACGCCGGTCTGGAGTACGCCGACTCGTACTGCTTCGACCCGCACAAGTGGCTGCTCACCGGCTTCGACTGCGACGCGTTCTGGGTGGCCGACCGCGCTGAGCTGGTCGAGGCGCTGACCGTGCTGCCGGAGTTCCTGCGCAATGCGGCCAGCGAGTCCGGCGCGGTGATCGACTACCGGGACTGGCAGGTCCCGCTGGGCCGCCGGTTCCGATCCCTGAAGCTGTGGTTCGTGCTGCGCTGGTACGGCGCCGAGGGGCTGCGGGCACACATCCGCTCCGGAGTGGCGCTGGCCGCCCGGTTCGCCGACCGGCTCCGGGCCGACGACCGGTTCGAGCTGGCGGCGGCGCACCCGTTCTCGCTGGTCTGCTTCCGGTTGCGCGCCGACGACGACGTCAACTCCGAACTGCTGGCCCGGATGAACCGCACCGGGCGGGTGCACCTGACGCACACCCGGGTGGCCGG
The DNA here is from genome assembly GCF_040608515.1 of Micromonospora sp. NPDC005173. Taxonomy (NCBI): domain Bacteria; kingdom Bacillati; phylum Actinomycetota; class Actinomycetes; order Micromonosporales; family Micromonosporaceae; genus Micromonospora; species Micromonospora sp. NPDC005173. The sequence continues at coordinate 42,738 of NZ_JBEXIK010000023.1, read as the reverse complement.
CCGGTACACGCTGCGGCTGGCGGTCGGCTCGCCACAGACCGCCGAGCGGCACATCGACGAGGCCTGGACGCTGCTGACCTCCACCACCAACGACCTACTCCCCCACTGACCACCCTCCCGCCCCGCCCCTCCCGCGCCCCCCGCGCCCCGCCTCCCGGCTCCCGCGCGTCGATCATGGGGTTGTGGTGCCTCGTAAAGCGGGCAAGTGACGACATTCTGCCCACCACGACTCCATGATCGACGCGGCCATACCCGCCTCGCCGTGGAGCGCCTGGGCGATGTTGTCGCGAGGTTCAGCGCGTGGTGGGCGTACCCGTTGTGGCCAGGTCAGCCGGGACTGCGCTGGCGGGTGCTGGGGTGGGAGCGACGTCGGTGGCGCGGGCGCGGGCGCGGCGGGTGCGGCGCAGGGCGCGCACGGCGAACACCAGCGCGGCCAGCCAAGCGGCGGTGAGCAGGGCGTAGACCAGGGGCGGCACGGCGCCGCCCAGGTCGCCCGCGCGGATCAGGGTACGGGCGTTGGTCAGCACGATCACGCCACCGACCGCCGCGCCGAGCAGTTGGGCCGGCACGATGCGCACCAGCCAGGCGGCCAGCGGGGCGGCGATGAGCCCGCCGATGAGCAGCGCGGCCACGGTGGGCAGCAGGAATCCCTCGGTGCCCAGCCCGATCAGGAAGCCGATGCTGGCCGCGCCGGCCACCACGAACTCGGCGGTGTCCACCGAGCCGATCACCTTGCGCGGCTCCAGGCGGCCGGAGACCAGCAGCGCCGGGGTGGCCACCGGGCCCCAGCCCCCACCGCCGGTGGCGTCGACGAACCCGGCGACCAGGCCGAGGGGGCCGAGGAAGCGCCCGCGCAGCCGCCCGCCGACCCGGTCGGTACGCAGCGGTCGGGCGAAGCGGACCAGCAGGTACGCGCCGAGCGTGAAGAGGATGCCGGCCATCCACGGCGCGGCCGACTCGGTGGAGATCGAGCTGAGCAGGGTGGCGCCGGCGAACGCGCCGATCGCGCCGGGCAGCGCGATGCGGGTCACCACCCGCCAGTCGACGTTGCCGAACCGCCAGTGCGCCACCCCGGCGGCGAGCGTGGTGCCGATCTCGGCCAGGTGCACCGACGCGGAGGCGGCGGCCGGGGCGACCCCGACGACCAGCAGCAGGGTGGACGACGTCAGCCCGTACGCCATGCCGAGCGAGCCGTCGACCAACTGCGCGGCAAGCCCGACCAGAGCGAGGACCAGCAGCTTACGCACGAGCGCCCCCTGTCTTTTCGGCATCTCCTATCGACTTGGTCGACAATGCGGCACGGGGTGGCCGGGGTCAAGACCCTGATCGGTGGATGGGATGCCGGCGGTCAGCGTCGGAGCACGGCGGACCGGCCAGGACGGACGGGGTGGGTGACGCGGCCGGACGGCGGCCCGGCGGTCAGATCCAGGCGCGCGGGTCGGCGACCAGCTCGGTGACCCGTTCGGGCAGCGTGCCCGCGGCCACGTCGGCGACGCTGACCAACTCCAGGATCTCCCGCTCGCTGGCCCGCAACGCGATCCAGACCTCCTGAAGCGCGCGGGCCGGGCCGTGGTAGCCGAGCTGCTCCGGGCGCTGCCCGCGGACGTGCGCGAGCGGCCCGTCGATCACCCGGATCACGTCGGCCAGCGAGATCTCCTCAGCCGGGCGGGCCAGCCAGTAGCCGCCCTCCGGGCCGCGCTGGGCGTGCACGATGCCGCCCCGGCGAAGCTGGAGCAGGATGCTCTCCAGGAACTTCGGCGGGATTTCCTGGGCCCGGGCGATCTGGTCAGCCGTGACCGGCCGGCCCCGCCCGGGGCCACTGGCCGTCGCGGCGAGCTCGGCGGCCGCGCGGAGGGCGTAGTCAACCCGGGCGGAGAGGCGCATGCCGGCAAGGTTAGCCCGCTGCTCCGCCAACCGGGTGGGCGACCCTGGGCCGATCGGCCACGCATCGACGAAAACCCGGTCTGCTCGGACCCGTCGCCGGAGGCCTTCGGGAAATGGTGAAGTGCGTCATGAACCACCGTTAGGTGGGGCCCCGACAGCTGCTCCGGAGCGTCCTTATGCTGGGCGTGAAGTACGACTGTCTGACCGTTTGCGCGGGCCCCGGCAGCATATTGATAAACACCCGGGTGCAGCCCGGGGGGAAGGCAACACGATGACCGATATCGCGACACGCACCTGGGACGGCATGACCATCCCGGTGGCCGGCACCTATCAGCTCGATCAGGCGCACAAGCGGATCGGTTTCCTATCCCGGCACATGATGGTGAGCCCGGTGCGCGGCGAGTTCGCCAAGGCGACGGCGCAGATCTACGTGGCGGAGGATCCCCTGCTCTCCTCGGTGACCGCGACCATCGAGACGGCGAGCATCACCACCGGGAGCACTGACCGGGACACGCACCTGATGAGTGCCGATTTCCTTGACGTGGAACGCTTTCCCACCCTCGAATATCGAAGCACGGGCATCAACTGGAAGGGCAACGAAGACCCGATCTTCCAGTGGGCCCGGCTACGAAACCACCGACTCGGCGGAAGAGGCAGAAGTCACAATGTCCCGCCACAGTCCGAACCCGCTCCGGACCGATTCGTCCTCACCGGTGAGTTGACGGTGAAGGGGATCACCCGCGCGGTCGACCTTCAGGTGAATTTCGGTGGCGCCCGTCGCGATCCGTACGGACAGAACATTTTCGGATTCAGCGCGACAGCGGAAATCAACCGCGAGGACTACGGTCTGCTCTGGAACGTCCTGCTCGAAAGTGGCGGAGTTCTGGTGGGGAAGACCGTGCAGATCGAGATCGCCGGCGAGGCCATCCATCAGCCGTGATGGCTCGCCCAGACAGTCGTCCCCGCCAAGACGCACCCAGGTGCAGGTGCATGCCTGGCGGGGATGACCGACAGCCTCACGCGCCGACGCGGCGCAGCAGACCCTCCTGGACGGCGCTGGCGATCTGCGCGCCGTCGGTGGTGAACATCCGGCCGGTGGCCAGCCCGCGCGCTCCGGACGCCGACGGGCTCCAGCAGTCGTAGAGGAACCACTCGTCGGCGCGGAACGGCCGGTGGAACCAGAGCGCGTGGTCGAGGCTCGCGCCGACGACACCGCCCGGCCCCCACACCTCGCCGTGCATGGAGAGCACCGAGTCCAGCAGGGTGAGGTCGGAGGCGTAGGTGAGCGCGCAGGCGTGCAGCAGCGGGTCGTCCGGCAGCTTGCCGTCGATGCGCATCCACACCCTCTGGTGCGGGTCGGCGGGCCGGTCGCCCGGGCGGACCCAGCCGGGCTCACCGACGTAGCGCACGTCGATCGGACGCGGGATCTGACCCCAGATGCCCAGCCGCTCCGGGTAGCGGGCGAGCCGGTCGGACATCGTCGGCACGTCCTGCGGCGCGGGCACGTCCACCGGAGACGTGGCCTGGTGGTCCAGACCCTCCTCGGCCCGCTGGAAGGACGCCGACATGAAAAAGATCGGCTTGTCGTGCTGGAGCGCGACCGCGCGGCGGACCGAGAACGACCGACCGTCGCGGATGTTCTCCACCTGGTACTCGATCGGCTCGACCGGGTCGCCGGGGCGGACGAAGTAGCCGTGCAACGAGTGCACGAACCGCTCCGGGTCGACCGTACGGCCGGCGGCGACCAGGGCCTGGCCCGCGACCTGGCCGCCGTACACCCGCTGCGGGCCGACCGGGGGGCTCATCCCCCGGAAGGTCATCTCCCCGATCGGGTCGAGGTCCAGCACTTCCAGCAGCTGGTCCACCGCCGCCTGGCCGACCGCGACCGGGTTGTCGCTCACTGCAGCGCCCGCGCCGACGCCGCGTCGACCAGTGAGCCGAGCTGGTGTACGCGCAGCGTGTTGGTCGAGCCGGGAGTGCCGGGCGGGCTGCCCGCCACGATCACCACGTAGTCACCCGGGTTGGCCCGGTTGAGACCGAGCAGCGCCTGGTCGACCTGACGGAACATGTCATCAGTGTGCTGCACGAACGGCATCAGGAAGGTCTCCACGCCCCAGGTCAGGGCGAGCTGGTCGCGCACCTCGGGGACCGGGGTGAAGGCCAGCAGCGGCAGGTCGCAGTGCAGCCGGGACAACCGCCGGACGGTGTCACCGGTCTGCGAGAAGGCGACCAGTGCCTTGGCGTTGATGGCCCGGGCGATCGACGAGGCGGCCACGGTGAGCGCGCCACCGTGGGTACGCGGGTCGTGCTGCAACCGGGGCACCCCGATCGAGCCGGACTCGGTGGTCATCACGATCTTGGCCATGGTGCTGACGGTCAGCACGGGGTACTTGCCCACGCTGGTCTCGCCGGAGAGCATCACCGCGTCCGCGCCGTCGAGCACCGCGTTGGCCACGTCGGAGGCCTCTGCCCGGGTGGGGCGGGAATTCTCGATCATGGAGTCGAGCATCTGGGTGGCCACGATGACCGGCTTGGCGTTCTCCCGGCAGAGCTGCACGGCCCGCTTCTGCACCAGCGGAACCTCGTCCAGCGGCATCTCGACACCGAGGTCACCGCGGGCGACCATGACGCCGTCGAAGGCGAGCACGATGGGCTCGAGGTGCTCCACCGCCTCCGGCTTCTCGACCTTGGCCAGCACCGGCCGGAACACGCCCTCCTCGGCCATGATGCCGTGCACGAGCTTGATGTCCTCGGCCGAGCGGACGAAGGAGAGGGCGACCAGGTCGACGCCGAGCCCCAGGGCGAAGCGCAGGTCCTCGGCGTCCTTCTCCGACATGGCGGGCACGCTGACCGCCACGTTGGGCAGCGAGACGCCCTTGTTGTTGGAGACCGGGCCACCCTCGGTGACCAGGCAGCGGATGTCGTTGCCGGTGACGTCGGTGACCTCGACGGCGACCCGGCCGTCGTCGATCAGCAGCCGGTCACCGGGCTTCACCTCCTGCGGCAGCTTGCTGTACGTGCAGGAGACCCGATCCTTGGTGCCGATGATCTCGTCGCCGGTGATCACGACCGAGTCGCCGGTGCGCCACTCGTGCGGGCCGTCGGCGAACCGGCCGAGCCGGATCTTGGGACCCTGAAGATCGGCGAGGACGGCCACCGGCTTACCGGCCGCCTCGGACGCCTCCCGGACCAGTCGGTAGACCGCCTCGTGGTCAGCGTGGCTGCCGTGGCTGAAGTTGAGCCTCGCCACGTTCATGCCGGCCTCGACGAGGCCCCGGATGCGCTCCGGGGACGAGGTGGCGGGACCAAGAGTGCAGACGATCTTCGCGCGGCGTGTCACGCCCATCAGGTTAGTCTCTCCTTCAGGTCGGACCCGGGGCCGACCCCTTGCAGGCAGCGGAACGTGTGTCCAACAACGCGCGGTGCGCGTCGGGCCGGCGGGCAGAACCGCACCGGGAACGTTGTGGCGACGGGCATCGGCGACCGCGCGCCGGGAATCGTACGCCTCCGCTGGCACACACCCTCGGGGTGCTCCCGCCGGCGGCTCACCCGGAGTGCGCCGCGGGCGGCAGGGTGGGCACCGCGGTGAGCAGGTCACGCGGGTCGTAGCGCCGCTTGGCCCGGCGCAGTCGCGTCCAGTTCGCGCCGTAGGCCAGCCGGACCCGGTCGGTATCCTCCGGGGCGAGCAGGTTCGGGTAGCCCCCGGGCAGGGCGTGCGGGGCGAGGGCCGCCGAGGTGCGCTCGGCCCAGTCCCGGTGCGGCCCGGCCGCCCCGCCCGGCGGCCACACCGCGATGATCTCGGTCAGCAGGTGATCGGCGCGCAGGCCGAACGCCGTGTTGGCGAGCCGGACCCTGCTGGCCGCGCCGTGGAAGTGGTGCAGGGCCACCGCGGAGAAGGGCGAGCTGACCTTCCGGGCGGCGTCGACCAGCGCGTCCACGGCACCGTCGGCGAGCGTGGGCAGCCAGCGGGTCCGCAGCAGGTAGTGGTTGCCGTCGACCATCCCGCCGTCGAACATCCGCAGCGCGTCCGCGTACGGCAGTGGGCCGACCTGGTCGAGCAGTGGGACGCCCAGCGCCCGCAGCCGGTCCACCCAGGGCCGCCCGAGGTCCAGGTCCGGACCGCTGTAGAACGGGCAGACAAAGATCAACGGCTCGCCGGCCGGGCCGGGCAGGAAGCCCGCCATCACGGTGAGCTCGTCCGGGGCCTCGGCGAGCAGCGCCGAGTACCCGCGCAGCACGGCCGGCGCCTCGGCCAGCGCGAACATGATCATGCCGGCGAGGACGGCGGGCAGCCGATGTGCCTGGTAGCGCAGCGCGGTGACCACGCCGAAGTTGCCGCCGCCGCCACGCAGCGCCCAGAACAGCTCGGCGTCGTGCCGGGGGTCGGCGGCGACCCGACGGCCGTCGGCGAGAACCACCTCCGCGCCGATCAGGTTGTCCAGGGCCAGGCCGAACCGGCCGCAGAGCGGGCCGTACCCGCCGGCCAGGGTGAGCCCGGCCATGCCCACGTCGCGAACCACCCCGGTGGGCACCACCAGGTCGTACGGGCGGGTGGCGGTCAGCAGGTCGGCGGCGGTGGCGCCGCCGGCCACGGTCACCGTGGCCCCGTCCGGGTCGACCTGGACCGTGCGCAAACCGGTCAGGTCGAGCACCAGCCCGCCGTCACGCAGCGCCCGACCGGCCCAGTCGTGCCCGCCCGAGCGGACCGACACCGGCAGGTGGCACCGGGCGGCGATGCCGACCGCACCGGCCACCTCCTCGGCGTCCAGGCACCGGGCGACCAGCGCGGGCGCGCGGTCCACGGCGGCGTTCCAGAGGCGGGTGGCGGCGACGAATCCGGGATCTCCCGGCTCGTGGAGCCGGTCACCGAGCAGGGCGCGCAGCCGGGCGGTGGCCGAGGCGACATCGGGGTTGGCGACGGAGCTCATGGCGACTCCTCGACCGGGGCCGGCCGGTGGTGCCGGGTGCACCCCGACGGCGGTCCTCGGTGGGCGCGACCGTAGCACCGGCGGGCGGCCGACCACCGTCACCATCACGACAGCCGCCGATGGACCGACCGGTCAGCTCTGGGTCTTGACCAGCGGGAACTCCAACGAGCCGGCCGGGCAGAGAAAGGTCAGCACGTCGATGCGGTAGAGCCCGGCCTGCACCGCCGGGTCGGCCTCCAGCACGCTGCGCACGTCGTCGACACTGCCGGTGCGGGCCAGCCCGAAGCCGATCGGTGGCTCCGGGTTGCTGGTGGTCCCGTCGATCGAACCGGCGACCAGGATGATCCCGCGTCGCTGCAACGCCTGCATGTGCTGGGCGTGCTCGGCCTGCAACCGCTGCACGGTCTCGGAGGGCAGGGCCCGTCCGGCCGCGCCGGGATAGAGCACGATGCACTCGTACGTGTCGAGCGCGAAGTCGACCTGCGGCACTCCCGCCATGGGTGCTCCCTCCGCCGTCGGGCCGGGAACGCGCCGGCCCGGGCCGGCGTCGCCGGCACGCGCCCAGCGTCGCACGCCGGTGGCGGTCGCACCGGTCGCTCCGCTCAACTGGCCCCGGTCGGACCTCCCGCCGACCGCCGACACGGGTGCTCGGGCTCGCCGCACGCCCCGAACGACCAGTCGCTGGCGGCACTCCGACACGTCGGCCGACCCGGCTGCCGGTACCGGCTACGGTGGACGGTCCGGGCGCGGGCAGGGGGAGGTCGGGATGCGCGACGACGAGCCGGCGGCGGGCGTGCTGCCGTACGCCGAGGTCACCGACGAGGCGTACGCGGCGCAGACCGCGGCGAGTTTCACGGTGCGGGAGTTCGAGTTCGCGGTGCTGCTCAGCGGGCGGTGCCCGCGGTGCGACCACACGACCACCAGCACGGTGGTCGACGAGCTGTACCGGCGGGACACGCCGGCAGCGGCCCAGGACCCCGGCTACCGGACGGTGCTCTGCGAGTGCGAGACCGACCACCCCGCGCGCCCCACCGGGCTGCGCGGCTGCGGCGCGTACTGGACGTTGCGGCTGGAGGTCGAGGCGTGATCCGGCTCCGCCCGGGGCCGCCCGCGACCGTCGCCGACCTGCACCGGGCGCAGCAGTTGGCCGGGCTGCTGCGCGGCGAGCTGGAGCGGGTCCGCGCTGCTGCGGTGGCCTGGCGCAACGGGCTCGGCGGGCTGCTGGTGGCACTGTTCGGGTTCAGTTTGATCCGGGGCCGCACCGACGTCACCACGCTCGCGTCGGGGTGGGGCGCGCTGGTGGGCATCCTGCTGCTCGCCGCGCTGGTGGCGGGCGTGGGCGGGGCGCTGGCGCTGCTGCGCGCGGCGCACGGACGGCTGGCGGTGACCCCGGTGGCGACGCTGCCACCGGCCCCGCTCGGCGACCATCTGGAGGCGATGGCGGCGGTCCGGTCGCTGCGGACCGGGGTGCGGCTGGTGCTGCTCTGCACCGCGCTGCTGGTCGCCGCGGTCGGGGTGACCTGGTACGCGCCCGCCAGCCAGGCACCGCCCGCCGCCGTCTCTGCGGGCCAGAGGTAAGGACGGCTCCAAGAGAGGCTCTTCCTGACGTCTGAGCTGGTCAGGGGCCCAGGTGGGCGTAGCTCGCCCAGGTGTCGGGCCGGTCGGGCAGGGCGGCGCGGAGCCGGCGGACGGCCTCGTGCAGAGCCACCGCCGCCCGGTCCGGGGCGATCCCGCCGGGCACCGCCAGGCCGGCGTACAGGTCGGCGCAGAGTCGCACGGTCAGCGCGTCCGAGATGGACCAGAGCGCGCCGATGACGTGCCGGAACCCGGCGAGCTGGAACGCGGTGCCGAGGGTGAGCGCCTCGTCGGGCAGGGCCGCTCCGCCGCGCACCGTCTCGCACGCGGACAGGACGGCCAGCGCGGCCGGGTTGCCGGCGGGCCGCCACAGGTCCCGCACGTGCAGCGGGCCGCCGGCCAGCGCGAGGCGACCCCAGGACGGGGCGCCCAGATCCTGGGTGCCGTGACAGGACAGGTGGGCGATCGGCTGGCCGGGCAGCGCGGCGAGCACCGCCGCCGGGGTGGCCGCCGGGCCGAGCAGTGAGCGGACCCGCGGCAGGTGCCGGCGGACGATCTCCACCTCCTGGTCGACGCCGGGCAGGTCGGACAGGCCGGGGGTCTGCGGAATGCCGACGACCAGCGCCGAGTCGACCGGCTCGGGCCGGGCCGGGACGCCGCGCCGGGCGTGCGCCAGCGCCCGCAGCGACGCGGTGTACGACGAGACCACCCGGTCCAGCACCCCGTCACCACCGTCGAGGGGGCCGGCCGCGTGCAACGGCAGCAGGGTGAGCAGCCCGGTCGGGCACCACCACAGTCGTGGCCAGTCCGCCCCGGCCTCCGGTACGGGTCCGTCCGGGTCGGCGGCCGCCGAGCCGGACGGTGCCGAGGCGGGGGTGGCCGCGTCGAGCACCGGTGCGGCGACGACCCGCCACAGCCAGTCCAACGTCTGGCCGACCTCGGTCCGCGCCGCCGCCCGGCGGCGCTGCACCGCAGGCTCTGGGCCGTCCGGCGTCGCCGCTCCGGTGAGCACCGCGATCGCGGTCAGGAAACCGGCCGTCCGGGCGAGCAGGTCGGCCAGGGTCAGCCCGGGCAGCGGCACCACGGTGACCTGGCCGTCGGCGACCACCAGTGCGTCGCAGCGCCGGCTGGCGACGTTGACCAGCACCACCGGGCCACCGACAGCGGCCCGGGCCAGGGCGGCGAACGGCGGCGGGCGGAGGAAGTCGGCGAAGGCGGGTTGGTCGCGGATCACGGCGAGCAGGTCGCGGCGGCGCATGGCGAGGTCGTACCGCTGCTCCGGGGTCGGCCCAGCCCCGGCCGTCGACGCCGAACCCTCGGCGGACGCCACGCCACTCCCCCACCCGGCCGGCGACAGCACCCCACCCGGGGGCACCGCGTCGACCGACGACACCGGGCCGGCCGACACACGGCTGCTCGGACCGTCGATGCCGGCGGGCGGCAGCGCGGTGAAGCCGTCGAGGGCGGCCTGAAGGTCAACGAGGCGGGCCGCCAGCCGTGGGGCCCGTGTGCGCAGCGCGGCCAGGTCGGCGCTCGCGTCGTGTGCCCGGGTCAGCAGGACGCCGCGGCCGTACTCCAGCAGCTCGACGGCGCGTTCCGGGCGGTCGAGGTCGATGGCGACCGCCGCCGCGTCGCTGGCCAGCCCGGGGAACAGCCCGAGCAGGCGGGTTTGGTCGTCGGAGTCCATGCCGTGCCAGGCCACCAGGTCGATCAGCTCGATCGCGGTGGCGTACCCGTCGAGCGCGGCCGGCAGGTCGCCGGCCACCGCGGCGTGTTCCGCGTACCGGCTGGCGGCACTCGCCCGGAGCAGCGACGGCGCGGACTCCACCGCTGCGGCGGCGTGGAGCGCGGCGGTCGCCTCGGCCAGTACGGCCGAATCACCGACGGCAGCAGCGGCGACAGCAGAGTCGGCGACGGCGACGGCGGCGGGGCCGGTCACCGGGTCGTCGGCGGAGGACGCGACCGCCTCCAGGGCGGTGGCCAGGTTGCTCAGGCACATGGTGCGGGCGGGATGCTCGGCCGGCAGCTCCTCGACCGCTCCCCGGTAGGCCGCGAGCATGGCGGTGGCGTCCGCGTCGTCCCGGCCGGCCTGGTAGCGCAGCACCAGCGCGTTACCGAGGTTGGTGAGGACCCGGTACCGCTCCCCGTCGACCGATGGCGGGCGCTCGCTCAACTGCTGCAGCAGCCGGATCGCCTCGTCCAAGGCGGTCGGGTTGTCGTGCAGACGGTGTCGCAGCAGGTGGGCCAGGGCGAGGGTGGCGAGCGCCTGGACGTACTCGGCCGGCTCGGCCTCCCGCTCGGCCAGCTCCGCCGCCTCGCGGAGCGCGGTCACCGCGGCCTCGGAGTCTCGGGCGACGCCGGCCGCGACCTGGTCGGCGGGCTCGCCACCGGCGGGCAGCGCGCCGTCCAGGGCGAGCTCCACCCGGCGGTTCAACGCGGAGCCGTAGTTGGTCAACGCCGGCAGCCGGTCGGGGTGCCCGGGCGGCGCGATCTCGGTCACCTGCGCCAGCACCTGAATCGCCTCGGTCAGGGTGGCCAGGTCCTGGGTGGAGGCGAACAGGGCCTGCAACACCAGGCCCAGGTTCGAGCGGTACCGGGGCAGCAGGACGGCGTCCGGCGCGACGGCGGCGACCGCGGCCCGCAGCGCCACGGCGGCCGGCTCCAGCAACGCCGGTTCCCCCGCCAGGTCGGACAGCTCGCGCAGGGTGTTGCCCAGGTTGTTGAGCACCTGATGGTGCAGCGGGTCGGTACGGGGAACCAGCGACTCCGCCTCGGTGAGCGCCTCCCGGGCGGCCCGCAGCGCGGTCACCCCGCCCAGGTCGGCGTACCCCCGGCCCAGCGCGTAGCCGAGGTCGGCGAGGCGGCGGGCCCGCTGACCCGGTTCCCTGGCGACGGTGACCGCGTCGCGCAGCAGCCGCACCGCCTCGGTGATGTCCTCGGTCCGCCGCCGCTGCTCGTACCGGCTCACCAGCAGGCCGCCCACCGCACGCCGGATCTCGGCCGGATCCAACCCACCGTGTGGCGAGCCGGAACCGGCCGCCGCCCGATACGCCTCGATCGCCGCGTCGAGGTCGGCCGGGTCGGCGTCGGCCTGGTGCCGCTCGGCGAGCAGGGTGGCCAGGCCGGCCTGTGCGGTGCCGGCCAGCTCCGGTTCGAGCCCGCCGAACCCGGTCAGCGCCACCCGGTACGCCTCGATCCCGGCATCCCGGTCGGCCGGCGCCTGGTCACGCAGGAACCGTTCGGCGAGCGCCGTGCCGTGCAGCGCGGCGACCCGGGGATCGCCGCCGGCTCGGGCCGCGGCGAACGCGTCGACCGCCTCGTCGAGGTCGGCCGGTCGGCTCCGCAGCCGCCACCGGTCCCGCAGCCGCTGCCCGAGGTTGGCCCGCGCCATGGCACGCACCGACGGGCTGACGCCGGCGGCCCGGGCGGCGTCGCGCAGCAGCGTGATCGACTCGTCCAGGTCCGCCGGCACGCCGTCGACCTCGTACCGGTCGCCCAGCACGTTGCCGAGGTTGAACAGCCGGGTCGGACGTTCCGGGTCACCGGCCGGGGTGGACTCCAGGCTCTCCCGGTGCGCCTCGATGGCGGGCGGCAGGGCACTCCGCCGGCCGAGGTGCCGGAACTGGTCGCGGTGCACCTTGCCGAGGGCGGACAGGTAGTGCAGCCGCTCCGGCTCGCCCGCTGGTGTGCCGTCCACCGCTCGTTGCAGCAGCGCCGCCGCCCGGTCGGCAACCCGGTAGTCGCGGTTGGTCTCCGCGCCGCCCATCAGCATGACGGCCTCGAGGAACAGCGCGCCGGCCTCGCCGGAGGCCGACCCGGCCGTACGCCCGCTGCGACCGGGACCGGCGCCCCGGTCCGAACGGGTCGGCGCGGACGCCGGACGGCCGGGGACGCGTGGGCCGGGGACCCGGCCGGTGTCCGACGACGGTCGGTGCGCCTGCAGCAGCGCCAGCAGCGACGGGGGTACCAGCTGCGGGGCGATGCGCAGCAGGATCTCGGTGAGCGTGACCGCCCGGCCGAGATCGTCGGCGTCCTCACCGGGCGGCAGCAGTTGGTAGCGGTACCAGTGCAGACAGGCGAGAAGGAAGAGGCCCTCGAGGACCGACTCCGACATCGACCCGTCGGGGGGCGTGGAGGTCACCAGCTCCTTGACCGCCTCGGCGTCGCGCATCGCCCCGGAGTCGAGCACCGCGCGAGCGTCCCTGGTCGTGCCGAAGCGGTCCAGCCGCGCCCGCAGCCGATCCACCGGGTCCGACCTGAACCGTCGCCACATCGTGCCTCCCCCGACCGGCCACACCGACTGGGATCAGGCGTAGCAGACCGGACACGGTGGGCGCTAGCGGTAAGGCGACGCGGATCCGGTCGTGCCGTGTCGCCGCACACAGTCGGCCGACACCCGGTATGACGATCGGATTCCGGGGGATGATCACCTGGTGGTGGAGGTTTCCATCCCGCCACGACGACAACGATTGGGGATCCGCGTATGGCGACCGACATCAGCAAGCAGCCCGCGAAGGCTTCCGGCACGTACCGGATCGGGGGCGACGTCACCGTCAACCGGCTCGGCTACGGGGCCATGCAGATCACCGGGCCGGGCGTCTGGGGAGACCCGAAGGACCCGGCCGAGGCGCTCCGGGTGCTGCGCCGGGCGGTGGAGCTGGGCGTGACCTTCATCGACACCGCCGACTCGTACGGCCCGTTCGTCTCCGAGCTGCTGATCCGCGAGGCCCTGCACCCGTACGCCGATGATCTGGTCATCGCGACCAAGGGTGGGTTCACCCGGGCCGGGCCGGGCGACTGGCGCGTGGTGGGCCGCCCGGAGTACCTGCGCCAGCAGTGCGAGCTGAGCCTGCGTCACCTCGGCCTGGACACCATCCCGCTCTACCAGCTGCACCGGATCGACCCGCAGGTGCCACTCGCCGACCAACTGGGCGAGCTGGCGCTGTTGCAGCAGGAGGGCAAGATCCAGCACATCGGACTGTCCGAGGTGAGCGTCGCGCAGATCGAGGAGTCCCGCGCGATCACCACCATCGCCTCGGTGCAGAACCTGTACAACCTCGCGAACCGCAGCGCCGAGGACGTGCTGGAGTACTGCGAGCGCAACGACATCGCCTTCATCCCGTGGTTCCCGATCGCCACCGGTGAGCTGGCCCGCCCGGGCGGCCCGCTGGACGCGATCTCCTCCGCGCACGGCGCGACGCCCGCGCAGCTCGCGCTGGCCTGGCTGCTGCGCCGGTCGCCGGTGATGCTGCCGATCCCCGGTACGTCCTCGGTGGCGCACCTGGAGGAGAACGTGGCCGCGGGCGACGTGCGGCTCACCGATGACGAGTTCGAGGCGCTGGCCAAGGCGAGCTGAAAACCCGACCGACGCCGGTGGCGCGCGGCGCGCGGGTGGTCCCGGCCGGGGCCACCCGCGCGGACCGGTCAGAGCGCGAGGCAGTTGGGTCGCACCGGGCCGTCGGCCAGGGCGCCGCGCACGATGGTGTACGAGGTGCCGTCGAGCACCAACCCGAGGTGCCCGACCACCCGCACCGGGCAGTACGCCTGGATCAGCACGTTGGTCGCGCCGTCGTTGACGGCGGCGTTCCCGGTCGGCCGGACCAGCTCGTCCTGCAGCGTGCGAATGGTGGTGTAGCGCACCGCGCCCGGGGTGTCGTCGCCGGCGTTGAGGTCGGCGAGGAAGGCCGAGCCGATGGTCATCTGCTGGCAGGCCACGACGCCGGCGCAGCTGCCGAGACCCAGGAACGCCAGGATGTTCGCCACGTAGGTGCCGTACTGCGGCGAGCCCAGGCTGACGTACCGGCCGACGTTGGCGGTGCCGCCGAGCCGCTTGAGGTAGTAGCGGGCGACCAAGCCACCCTCGGAGTGACCCACGACGTCCACGGTGGCCGCGCCGGTGCTGGCGCGCACCTGGCCGACGTAGGTGGCGAACGCCCGGGCGGAGGTGGGGATGTCGCCGAAGCCCAGCCCGGGGAGTTGGTAGATGAAGGTCCGGTAGCCGTCCGCGCGCAGTCGGGCGGCGATCGGCTCGTACGCGACGGCGACGCCGGTGAGCCCGCCGACCACGATGACGGGGTTGGCCGCCGCGGCGGCGGCAACCGGGGCGGCCGCGGGTGCGGCGGGTTCAGCGGGGGCGGCGGTGGCCGTGGCGGTGGTGGCGAGCAGGGCGGCGGTGGCGAGGGCCAGGACGAGGGCGGTCTTTCGGAGCAGCATGGCTGCACCTCCGGGGGGAGGCACCCGGCGAGCCGGGCAGGTGGGTGGGGGTGTCCGGTCGACCGTGCGACGATGATGCGCGCAACAATTTGGAAACGTCAATGACTTGTTACGCGCCGGTAACCCGTTGTTCCGGCGGGGGCGCAAACCGGCAAATCGGCGGACTCCACATCGGACCCCGGCCGGCCGCGCGTACCCCGGCTCGGAACGGCGGATGGCATGCTGTGGCCGTGGCCGCCGACGAACCCACCGAGCGCCAGTTGCGGGTGATGCCGTGGTGGCTGGTCCTGGTCGGCCTGCTCCTCGCTGCCGCCCTGGGCTGGCTGGTGCTGGACCTGCTGCTCACCGAGGCTGACCGGGCCACCCAGCCGGACACCCGCGCCACGCTGCGCATCGACGCGATCCGCACCGGCCTGACCGTGGTCGCCGGCACCGGTGGCGGGCTGGCGCTCCTGCTGGCCGCCCGCCGGCAGTGGATCACCGAACGCGCCCAGCGGCACCAGGAGAGCGTCGCCGCCCGGGACCAGACCCACCGGGACCGGGTGCAGACGCACGCCGAGTCGGCGGCCGAGGTCGCGCAGCGGCACCAGGACCGGCAGTCCGGAGCGGCCGAGCACGACGCCGCCGAGCGCCGGCTGACCGAGCTCTACACCCGCGCTGTCGAGCTGCTCGGCAACGACAGCGCCGCGGTACGCCTCGGCGGGCTGCACGCGCTGGAACGCCTCGGCCAGGACAATCCGGCGCAGCGGCCGACGATCGCGGCGGTGCTCTGCGCGTACCTGCGCATGCCGGCGCCGGACGACGAGCCGCGCGAGACGGAGGTCCGACGCACCGCGCAGCGGGTGCTCACCCGGCACCTCCGCGCGGACGGCCCGGCCAACTGGCCGGAGATCACGCTTGATCTGACCGGGGCCCGACTGGTCGACTTCGACGCCGCCGGCTGCACGCTGGTCGACGCGGACTTCACCGGGGCGGTGTTCACCGGTGTCACCAGCTTCGCCGGCGCGACCGCCCGGGGGCGGCTCCGCCTCGGGGCGGTCTTCGGCGACGTCACCTTCGACGACCTCACCGCCGAGGCGGAGGTGGTCCTGGACGACGCCCGCTTCGACGGTCAAGCCAGCTTCGACCAGGCCGTTTTCACCGCCGGCCTGTCCTGTCGGCGGTGCCGCTTCGCCGGCCCGACGTCATTTCACCGGGCGACCTTCCACCAGCCGACCAGCTTCGACGCGACCCGCTTCGGCGACGGGAGCAGGTTCCGGCAGGCCACATTCCTCGGCGGCCTGTCCATGGAGCACACCGAGTTCGCCGGGTACGCCGGGTTCCGCTCGGTCCGTTTCGCGGACATGGCGCTCTTCCGGTGGACCGTGTTCGCGGCCGACGCGTGCTTCGAGCAGGCGCGTTTCGAGGGGGCGGCGAACTTCGGCCGGGCCCGGTTCCACGGCGCGGGCAGGTTCGACGGCGCTCAGTTCGGCCAGCCGCCACAGGTCGACCAGGCCCGGGCGGCGGCCGGTGGCGGGCACGCCTGGCCCGCCGGGACGACGGTCGAACGGCTCGACGACGAGTGGCTACTGCTCGTCGACCGCTGACGCCGGCACGATGGCGCACCGAGCGCCGCCGGTCAGCTCGACACGTCGCCGGTCGGGCCGCCAGCGCGGCGGATGAGTCAGTGGGCGGCGGGCGCGGGCCGCAGGCCGTCGAGGGCCACGCCAAGCACCCGGTCGCGCTGCTCGGTCGACGGGAACTGGGCCATGGTGAGGCCGCTGATCAGCCGCACCACGTCGTCGAAGCCGACGTCCTCGCGGACCGTCCCGGCCGCCTGGGCACGGTGCATCATCGGCTCGCCGGCGGCGTAGATCTCCGTCCGACAGCTACGGAAGACCTCGGAGTCGCGCAGCAGCTCCTCGGCGAGCGCCCGCTTGGTGGCCACGTACGCGACGAACCGGTGCAGCCAGGCCACGAGGGCGTCCCACGGGGGCAGTTCGGCCAGGTCCTCGGCGGACCGGCAGAGTGTCCGGACCTCCTCGACGTAGACGGCCTCGAACATCTCCTGGCGGTTGGCGAAGTTCCGGTAGAGGGTGCCGATGCCGACGCCGGCTCGGCGGGCCACGTCCTCCAGCGATGCGGACGCGCCGTTTTCGGCGAACGCCTCGCGGGCAGCGGCCACCAGCGCGTCGTAGTTGCGCCGCGCGTCAGCCCGCTTGGGCCGCCGGGCGAAGACCTCGGGCACCTGCCCCGCGCTGGTCATGACGTGCGTCACCTCACCTTGGTTGCATCCGGAGGGAACCCTCCGCTAGCTTAGTGGAGGCACCCCTCCGGAATCCCGGAGGCATACCTCCGGTTAGCTTACCTCGGGACCGCCCGATCCGCCTGGCCACCCGATCGCCCGGACCCGACAGCCTGCCCGCCGCGCACGACGGGCGTCAAAACCTCCTTCCGTACGCCAATCAGGGAGTTTCCTTTCGTGGCAGTGACCTCCCGACGCGGCTCGCGTCGGCTCACCTTCTCCGTGCTGGCCGCCGGCGCCGGGTTCTTCGCGATGCTCCAGTCGCTGATCACCCCGGTGCTGCCGACCATCCAGCACGATCTGCACACCTCCCAGAACACCGTGACCTGGGTACTGACCGCCTACCTGCTGTCGGCGTCGATCTTCACGCCGATCCTCGGCCGGGTCGGCGACATGGTCGGCAAGGAGCGGATGCTGGTCGTCTCGCTCGCCGCGCTCGCCATCGGCTGTCTGCTGGCCGCCATCGCGCCGAACATCAGCGTCCTCATCATCGCCCGGGTCGTGCAGGGTGTCGGCGGCGCGGTATTCCCGCTGTCGTTCGGCATCATCCGTGACGAGTTCCCCGCCGCGCGGGTCTCCTCCGCCGTCGCCGCCATCTCGGCGATCGTCGCCGCCGGCGGTGGCCTGGGCGTCGTCCTCGCAGGCCCGATCGTGGCCGCACTGGACTACCGGTGGCTGTTCTGGATCCCGATGGTCGTGGTGGGGCTGACCGCCGTCGCCGCCCACCTGTTCGTGCCCGAGTCGCCGGTGCGTACCCCCGGGCGGATCGACTGGCGGGCCACCCTGCTGCTCTCCGGCTGGCTGGTCGCACTGCTGCTGCCGATCAGCCAGGGCGCGGCCTGGGGCTGGACCTCCCGCCGGGTGCTCGGCCTCCTGGCGCTCGCCGTGGTGCTGCTCGTCGGCTGGCTGGTCGCCGAGGTTCGGTCGACCAACCCGCTGATCGACATGCGGATGATGCGGCTGCCCGGCGTCTGGACCACCAACCTGGTCGCCCTGCTCTACGGCGCGTCGATGTTCTCCGTGTACGCGTTCCTCCCGCAGTTCGTGCAGACCCCGACGGCCGCGGGCTACGGCTTCGGCGCCACCATCAGCCAGGCCGGCCTGCTCATGCTGCCGATGCTGGTCGCGATGTTCATCGCCGGCCTGGTCGCCGGCCGGCTCCAAGCGGTCTTCAGCGCGAAGGCGCAGCTCGCCACCGGTGCCGCGTTCAACGTGGCCGCCTCCGCGATGCTGGCCCTCGCGCACGACACCCGCTGGGAGGTCGCCATCGCCGGTGGCCTGGTCGGCCTCGGCATCGGCCTGGCCTTCGCCTCGATGGCCAACCTCATCGTGGGCAGCGTGCCCGCCAGCCAGACCGGCGTGGCGACCGGCATGAACGCCAACATCCGCACCATCGGCGGCGCGATCGGCGCTGCCGTGGTCAGCGGCGTGATCACCGCCCACCCGCAGGCCAACGGACTGCCCCGGGAGGCCGGCTTCACGATGGGCTTTCTGGTCCTCACCGCGATCGCCCTCGCCGCCGCGCTCGCGGCCCTGGCCGTCCCGTCCGCCCGGCGGGCGACGTCCGGTCGCCGGCCGTCCACCGCGACGATCGTCGAGTCGGAGCTAGCCGGCGAGTTCGCCACCATGCCGTCGACCCGCTGAACCGCACCGGCTCCCGGGTCGGAACGGGGCAGGCAGCTCATGCTGCCTGCCCCGTTTCCAACCGCGACGACCTGCACGCGCAACACTGTCGATATTTACGGATGTAAGCCTTGACGCCTACGACGCGGTCTGAGGTCAGAGGGCTGCTGTCACTGCCCCGCCCCGCGCTCAGCCGCCCTTCGCGGGGCCACCCCGACACTCCCTGGACGGCTAGGCTCCGCCGAGGAGGTGGTCCCGTGACCGCGGCTGAGCAGGACGAGACGATCGAGGACAGCCCTGTCGGCTGGGTTGCCAGCCACATCCGGCGCTACGTGGAGACCGACGGCGCCGACGGCGGTAAATACCACGGGTACCCGGCACTGCTGCTCACCACGCGGGGCCGCCGGTCCGGGAGGCTGCACCGGACCGCGCTGATCTACGGCCGTGACGGCGACAGCTATCTGCTGGCGGCGTCGGCCGGCGGCGCGGCGAAGCACCCCGCCTGGTACCTGAATCTGAACGCCGACCCCGCGGTAAAGATCCAGGTCGACGCCGAGCGGTTCACCGGGCGCGCCCGCACCGCGACAGCCGAGGAACGCGCCCGGCTGTGGCCGGTGATGACGGCGGTCTTCCCGACGTACGCCCGCTATCAGAAGGACACCGACCGCGAGATCCCCGTGGTCATCGTCGAACGCGTCTGACGCCGGTCATCCGCGCGGCCTCCTGAGGCCGATCTGGACGGTGATGACGACGCCCCGCGACACGGGTCAATACAAGAACGTCGATGAGCGCTATGGTGACCGCAGGTAAGCACCCACTCCGACAAGGAGAACGACTGTGCGCCGCATCGCAACCACCATCGCACTGCTCGGGCTGTCGCTGTTCGTGTTGCTGGCGCCGACGCCGGCGAGCGCGGCGAGTACCGTCGATGTCACGTCGGCGACTCTGGTCGCGCGCGGCGTCGCCGTGGACCTCACCCTTACCGTGACATGCCAAAACGGCATGTCCGGCGGCTCGGAGCTGATCCTCAGGCAGCGGTCGGGCGACAGGGTGGCGTACGGGTCGGGCTGGGCGCCTGTCTCCTGCACGGGCGAGCCTCAGGCTGTGACGGGACGGGTGTTTGCGGAGACGGGCGGCTTCGCCTTCAACAAGGGCGTGGCGCTGGCCACCGGATCCTTCGAACTGTGTGCCCAGGAAAACTGTGAGTTCCTGCAGTTCGACGAAACGATCCGCGTGACTCGCTGAGCTTGTCGGCAGGTGACCCGGGGCCACCTCTGCGGACCGGCCGGGGAAGCATGTACGGCATGAAACTCGATGATCTGCCATTGGTGGAGTTCGCGTTCCCCGGGCCGCTACGGGATCAACTGGTGGCCGCGATCCTGTCCGGCGCGAAGACCACGACCTCTGGCCTGCTGCTCGGATACGAGCGCGAGAACGAGCCGTTGCCCCGGGTCGGCCAGCGAATGGCGGTGGTGGACTCGCAGGAACGGCGGGTCGCGGCGATCGAGGTGACCGAGGTGCGGGTGGTCCGGCTCGCGGACGTGGACCTTCAGCACGCCCTCGACGAGGGTGAGGGTGATGAGTCAGTGGCGCAGTGGCGGGCCGGTCACGAGAGGTTCTGGCACAGTGCGGAGGTTCGCTTGGAGCTGGGCGACCCCGGTTTCACCGTGAACGACGACACTCTGGTGCTGACCAAGCGCTTCCGGCTGGTGCACCCCGAGGGAGACGAGTGATTCCTCTCGACGGCTCGCGCCGAGAGTCAGCCACCTAGGCGGGGAAGCGGATGACCGGCAGGTCACCGCCATCGCCGTACGCTTTTCCCTCGCCGGTCAGCACGCACGCGTCGTGCTCCAGCACCGCCATCACGGCGGCAGCGAGATCGACCCGGCCGGTGACGGTGCGCCAGTAGGCCAACTCCTGCCAGTCCTCGCCCCACGTCGGCAGCACTGCGCACGCGGGACGTTCCAGCAGCCGGTGGAGTACCGCCCTGTCACCCGGATCGTCCACCACCGCCAGGACCTCGGCGGCGACCACGGCCGGCACACCGAACCGCACGCCGTCCTGGGCGATCTCGTGAATGGGTTCGGCAACGTCCATCGAGCCGGCGAGGTAGGCCAGTAGCGCGGACCGATCCAGCACCAGCCTGACCGGAGGCGCCTCCGGGCCGATCACGCCGCCGGCGCCTGGCTGTCGGAACCGTCGAACAACTCCCCTGCCGCACGGCGAGACCGGTCGCGCAGCGCGGCGCGACGGCCAGGCGACCACTCCTGCTCGACCTGGGCGCGTTGAGCCCTGGCCCGAGTTCGTCCTTCCGCAGTGACGGTCATGCCACGTCGGGCCAACTCGGCGTCCAGATCCTCGGCACGCATTCGGGCACGAATCGCGTCGACGACGTAAGCGCTGGCGTTGGGCTCACGCTCCAAGCGCTCCGCGACGTCCTGCGGAAGCGAGAAGGATTTCTTGCTGACGGACCCGGTCATACTGCGGATGGTATCGAATCGCACCACCGATCGACAGTGACACGCTCAGCTTTAGGCCGTCTGGTTCAGACGTCAATCCGCCGCCTCCATCGCGGCCCAGATCTCGTCGAGGTAGTCCCACCAGCGCTGGTCATCGAGCCGGAAGCTGGTGAGCAGGAATCCACCGACCACGAAGGTGTTACCCACGACATCAGCGCGCGCGGTCGAAGTGGCAGTGACATCACCGCCGGCCGCTGCCGACAAGAGGCTGGCCAGGTCTTCACGAGGACCGAGTTCAATCCAAGAAGACTCGCTCGCAATGATCTTGTCGGCCAGTCCCGACAGTTCGGCCTCGGTCGCGCCATTGCGGAACACGTCGTTGACGATGAAGCCGACGACGAAGACGGCATAGCGCACGGCCCTCTGCGCCTCGTGCTCATTCAGGCCGGCAAGCGCCGATGCGAGACGGTCGCCATCCTTCGCAATCACGGCACGGTACGCCTCCCGCACCGCCTCCTCCACACGCTCATCAACCCGCATCGCCGCTCCTCCGCTTCTGGCGCCTGTCCCACCACGTCGTGACAGTGTCGACAGTGGATCCTGCGATCACGAGTGCAACACCCACGATTTTGTTCGGTGCCACCAACACACCAAGCATGCCGCTGGTCAGCCCAACCCCTTGCGGTGAGTAGGCGACGATCGTGTCCACTCGACGCTCCCATCGAGGCGCTTCAGACTCCCGCTCACGCGGTTGCAGGGCGTCCGGAGAAGGACGAGCAGGCCGGCCCGCCGCCGGCTCCGGCCGCGGAATCGCAGGCCGCACGGGTGGATGGCGGGTTGTGCTACCACCACCCGTGGTCAGTTTCCCAGCGCTCGGACCTTGGCGATCGTCTCCTGGACGTGCTGTTTGGCCGGGTCGCCGCCCTGGGACGCCTGCGCGAGCGCCTGACGGTACGCGTCGATCATGCCGATCAGCGGGCCGGCGGCCACACCCTCCAGCGCGCCGGCGACCAGCGCCCGCGCTTCGGCGGCGTCCTGCGCCGCCGCTGCGGTCTTCGCCTTCGCCTCGTCCAGCTTCTGCGACGCCGCCGCCAACCTCGCGATGATCTGTGCTGCGCTCACGCGCATCCTCCCCGTGGTCGACCATCGCCTCCACCACCGCACCGGCGGAGACCACAAGGGAGCGTACGAGATTCGCGCACCCTCCGCGACCGCCCGCTCGCTCACTCGTGAGCCCGAGAGCAGTGAATCTTGGAAGGTTTCGGCCCCCCAGAGGGGCAGTTTCCTTCCGAGATTCAAACGGAGTCGAGTGCGATCAGCGCTCGGCGACGTATACGCCGACGCCAGGCACGCCGACAACGAGCCCCTCAGCCTTCAGGGTGAGCATCGCGTTGCGCACGACGATCGCGGAGACGCCGTGAATCTGGCAGAGCTGGGTCGTCGACGGCAGCTTGTCGCCGGGCGACAACTCACCCGAGGCGATCTGCTTGCGGATGTGTTCGGCAAGCTCAACCCACTTGGGGCTTGGTGGCATGGCGGTACTCCCTGGTCAGCACCGCCATTCGACCACTCTTCACCTTGTTATCGCAAGTGATAGCTTGACTGCGATAGCTTGTTATCCTAGGCTCCGAATTGACCGGCTCCCTGGTCAGCACCCGAGGAGTCGGTTCTTCCCCACCGCGCAGAGAGCGCCCGGCCGGCCGGTCCCCCCGTCCGGCCGGGCGTGCCGGGGCGTGCCCGCACGCAGCCCCGATGCAACGCCATGAGCAGCAAGGAGACCCACCCGACGGGAGCCGCCCAATGGCCGATCAACCCAACGAAGGACCCGACGACCCACCCGCCCGACAGGGGCCAGACCATCGCCTCGTGTCCGATCAGGACGTCGAGGACGCCGACGACATCCTCTTCGCCCATCCGCCCCGCGTGGTGCGGCGCTGGCTCTGCGGGTGCGGCGCGGACTACCCCTGCCCCGACGTGCGCTTCGCCCTCCGTCGCCCGGACGTTGCTGCTGCTTGGGCTACTGGAGGACGAGGGCCTCACCGACCGCGAACGGGACGAGATCCTCGCGGCCGCCGCGCACGCCGCCGACGGGTCAGCGCAGGGTGCGAAAGAGCAGCAGGTACGCGCAGTAGCCCATCGGGACCAGCAGGAAACAGATCAGGAACCCGAGCGGCAGGTAGCGGGGCGGGTTGCCGGCGACCATGGGGGGCCGCCCCCACCGGCCGAGCACCAGGTACCCGCCGAAGAACGCCAACGCGGGCAACCCGGCGCAGATCCACGCGCCGAGGGTGAACCCGTCGACCAGGCCGACCCCGGAGGCGAGCACCAGGGTCAGCATGAGCACCCCCGCCGCCGCCCCGCACCCGGCGTAGACAGCGACCGCCCGCGCCAGCGGTGACCACGTCGGCAGCAGCGCCGGACGCTGGGCCAGCAGCTCCGCCTGGTGCCCGTGCCGGTCCGCCTCGTCGGCCATCCGCCGGGCCAACTCCAGCTCCACCGCCGGGTCGACCGCCGCCGCACGCTGCGCCGGCACCCCGGCGCCCGCCGGGCTCACCGCCGTCGGCAGCGCCAGCCGCGCTTCCCCCACCGGCAGCTCGGGGTACGCCCCGACATCCGCCCGCCCCGGCGCGCCGGCTGCGCCGTCGGGCCCGCCGCCCCCCGATCCGGGGCCGGCGGGCGGGCCGGACACCACAGCGGAGTCACCGGGCGACCCGGTCCCGGGTGGCGGGCTCGGCCAGGTACCGGCCGCACCCGGCCCGGAGTCCGGGTGACCCGGCCGGGGCGTCGCGGCAGCCGCTGGCTGGTCGATGCCGATCGCCCGGCCGAGCTGGTCGAGGCGGTGCCCCTGGGCGGTCAGCCGCTGGTGCAGGTAGTCGACGGCGGCGTGCAGGTCACGGCGGCGCTCGGACTCGGCGGCGGCATTCCGCTCGCCGACTCGACGCTGCTCGGCGAGTTGTCGGGCCAGCGCCGCGTACTCCTCGAAGGACACCGTCAGTGCTCCCCGTCCAGCTCGTGCCCGTCGCGGACGAACGGCACGATCAGCCGGGTGCGCTGGTCGTGCCGGTCGATCAGCAGCGCCCGGTCGGCGCGGGGCGTGTAGGCCAGGTCGTGCACCCCGAGGTGCAGGGCCAGCTCGGCCCCGGGCACGTTGAGCGCGACCAGGCAGGCGACGTCGTCGCGGTTCTGCGTGCCGCCGAGGTCGTCGGCGAGCCGGCGCAGCCCGCGCCACCAGCCGAGCAGGTGCACCCCCTGCCCGGGGCCCTGCCGCAGCACGGTACGCAGGTCGTCCAGGCCCGAGCGGAAGGTGACCGGGTCGGCCGCCCCGAGCACCGGCGCGGCGGCGTCCATCCCGAACACCACCAGGTACTCGCGCCCGTCGGGCGCCTCGGCGAGTGCCGCGATCCGGTCGCGCAGCCCCGCCGCGTCGAGGCGCTGCACCTGGTGGCCGGCGGCTCGCAGCGCGGTCTCGGTCTCGTCGGCAACCGAATCGGCGGCGGTGACCAGCGAGGCCAGCAGGAATCGGGCGTCGCCGGCGGCGTGCTGGCGGGCCAGGCTCAGCGTCGCGGCGCGCAACACGTCCGCGCCGGCCGGCGCGGTGCCCACCACGGCGAGGTGCCGGCCGGGGGTGGTGTCCATCAGGAACAGCGCGGTAGTGCCGTGCACGTCGACCGTCCGGCCGACCAGGGCCATCGGGCGTCGGCCACCGGGGCGTAGGCCGGCGAAGGTGGGGTCGTCCTCGACTCGCGCCGCCTCGTACCCCTTGAAGACCGCCGGCGCGCGCGAGCCCTGCGGGCGAGCCTGCCACAGCTCGTGGCGCAGCGCGGCGAGGTCGGCGGTGGCGGCGTGCGCGTCGGGGAACCGCAGCACGGTGTTGGCACCGACCGCGCCGGCGGCGGTGTTGACCACGGCGGAGCCGATTGGCAGGGCCGCGGCGGCGTCGTTGAGCGGGTCGAGCACCCCGCCACCACCGGGCAGCGCCACCCGCAGCGCGAACTGCCCGAAGATCGCCTCGGCTCGACCGTAGAGCGCCTCGATGCCGGTCATGCTCTGGCTGGCCAACACCAGGTGTACGCCGTAGGAGCGGCCCTTGCGGGCCAACTCCTCCAACAGGTCGACGGACTCGCGAGCCAGCGCGTCGTTGCCGGCGAGCAGCACGTGGAACTCGTCGATGACCGCCACGATGCGGGGCAGCGGATTGTCCCGGGGCAGGTCGGCGAGCTTGGTGACGCCGTGCCGCTTGAGGGCGGTGGCCCGGCGTTGCGCCTCCCGGCGCAGCTCGCGGAGCACGGCGAGGCCGTACTCGCGGTCGGACTCGATGCCGACGGCGCGGGCGTGCGGCAGCCAGGACGGGTCCCGCCCGGTGGGCACGAACTCGGTGAAACTCACGCCCTCCTTGAAGTCGAGCAGGTAGAGCTGCAGCTCGGCCGGCGAGTAGCGGGCGGCCAGCCCGTACAGAACGTCGAGCAGGAAGACGGTCTTACCGGCGCCGGTGCGCCCGCCGACCAGCCAGTGCGGGGTGGCGTCGTCGAAGGCGACCGTCAGTGCGGTGTCGAAGGCTCCCGTCAGCCGAGAGTCGAAGGCGCCCGTCAGTGGAGAGTCGAAGGCGCCCGTCGGTGAAGTGTCGCCGGTCAGCGGGGCGCGGCCGACCCGGCCGATGACGGTCCGCAGGCCGTTGCCGGCGGACTCGGCCCAGCGCCGCTCCGGCAGCAGCTCGGCGAAGTGCAGCGCGTCGGCGCGGCGGGCGGCGGCGCCCAGGTGTTCGGCGAGGGCGCGCACCGAGGCTGGCGGCGGGTCGCCGTCGAGCAGGACCGGCGCGGCGAGGCCACTGCCGTCGGCGCTGAACGGGACGCCGGGCGGATCGCCGACGTACGCGTACCGCTCGGTGAGCCGCACCGCGGTGGTGCCGCCCAGTGGTGGCGAGGTCTCACCGGGCAGCCGGGACGGGTGGCCGGCGAGCAGCACGCAGACGGCGGCGGACGGGCCGGCGTGGGTGAGCGCGGCGAGCCGGGCCAGCTCGCGCGGCGGCGGGGCCGCGGTGGCGACCACCACCAGGAGCTGCCGGGTGTCGGGCTCGGCGTGCTGCGCGGCGCGGGCGTGTTGTTCGACGGCGTCCAGCAGTGCCGCGACCTCGCCCTCACCGGTCGCTGGCGGGTCGAGGACCCCGGCGTCGAGCAGCGGGCGCAGCGGGCCGAAGGTGGCGCCCAGCGCGGCGGTGTCGATGCCGACGACCCGGACCTGCCCGGCCGGGGCCGTGGCGACCAGGCGCAGCACCAGCGCCCGCAGCAGTCCCGCGACCCGCGGATCCCGGGCGTCGGTGTCCAGCGCCAGGTGGTGGCCGCCGCCGAGCGGCAGCAGCACCGGGAAACCGCCGTCGGGAGTGGACGCCTCGCCGACCCGGACCGCAGTCGGCACGTCGGTCAGCGGGGTGGCGCCCGGGGTGGGGGTGGCCAGCGCGCCGCCGACCCGGGCCAGTCGGGCCACCAGCTCGTCGGCGCCGACCGGCGCGACGGGAGCCGGTGCCGCGCCGAGCGCGCCCCGGGCGGTGTCCAGGTGTGACCGGGCCGCCCGGTGGGCGCTGACCGCCTGCCCGTACGCCGACGCGAGCCTGCCCACGCTCTGCCTCCCACGCCACGGCTGTCCGGTTCGCGGAAACCCTAACGGACGGCGGTGGCACCGGGACAGTACCGACGCGACCGGGTCGGGTCGGCGCGCGGCGGCCGACGGTCCGGGGTGGACCGTCGGCCGTCAGGGACGGGTGTGCGGGTCAGCCGGTGACCGCGTTCAGCGCCGGCAGGTAGCCGTAGCGGTAGCCGTCGGCGTCCGGGTGGTACGCCTCGATGATCCCGGAGATGTCGTTGATCCACGGGTCGCCGGCGCAGACGCCGTGACCGTCGAAGGTGGACCGGGTGTCGGCGAAGGTGGCGCCGGCCGCCCTGGCCCGACTGGCGGTGACCGAGGCGAGCACGTCGGCGGCCTCGTTGAGGATCGTGCGCTTGTAGGTGCTCATCGCCAGCCATCCGCAGGAGCTGGTCTCGAACAGTCGCGGGTAGCCGAGGACGATCAGCCGGGCGTTGGGAGCCCGGTTGCGGATGGCGGCGTAGGTGGCGTCGAGCCGGCCGGCCAGCGTCGACGTGGCGAAGGCCTTGGCGGTGTTGACCGCGTTGGTGCAGGACGAGGTGCTGCCGAACCGGCAGCTGGTGATGACGTTGACGAAGCCGGCGTCGTTGCCACCGATGGTGATGGTGACCAGGGTGGTGCTGGCGCTGAGCGCGCTGACCTGGTCGTTGAGCACGTCGGCGGTGACCGCACCGCCGCAGGCCCGGAAGTTGAAGCTGGTCACGCCGTGGGCGGCCGCCCAGAGCGGGGCGTACGACTTCTGGCTGCGGAGGCAGCCGGACAGGTCGTACGGGCCGGCGCCGACGCCGGAGGAGTACGAGTCGCCGAGCGCGACGTAGTTGACGGCGGCGGCCTGCGCGGTGCTGGGGACGAGCACGGCGCCGAGGGCGGCGGTGAAGAGTGCGACCAGCGCGGCCAGGGCGCGGGCCAGCGGGCGGTGGGGCATGACGGACCTCCACAGGACAGGGGGGTGGGATCCTGCGACCGCGCGCGTGGCCAGGGGTGGGTCTCTTGTTACTAGTCGGTAATGCTATCGAAACATTTAGATCAATGGAATAGCGCGACGACACCGCGCGGCGGGCCGGCGACGTTCACAGTTGTCGATTAGGTTGGCGGGGCGAACACCCCGATGGAGGGAGTCCACCTCGTGCGACGAGTCCTCACGGCGGCCACCGCCGCCCTGACCCTCACCACCGCCGGCACCATGCTCGCCGGCACCCCTGGCCAGGCCGCCCCGACGGGCTGGGGCCGGCCCGTCGTCACGGTCGCGCCGCAACCCGGCGCGCCCGGCCTGGGCGACAGCTACTTCCCCGACTACGGCAACGGCGGCTACGACGTCTCGCACTACGACGTCCGGCTGCGCTACGACCCGGCCACCGACCGGCTCACCGGCACCACCACCATCCTCGCCACCGCCACCCAGGACCTCTCCCGGTTCAACCTGGACTTCCTGCTCGGCGTCGAGTCGGTGCGGGTCAACGGCTGGGCGGCGAGCACCAGCACCGCAGGCGCGCACGAGCTGGTGGTCACCCCGGCTCGCACGGTGACCCGGGGCCAGCAGCTCACCATCGTGGTGCGCTACGACGGCATCCCGTCGGAGACCCTGGTCAACGGCTACACCGGCTGGACGCGTACCGACGACGGGGCGCTGGCGGTCAACGAGCCGGAGTCGGCGTGGTGGTGGTTCCCGAGCAACGACCACCCGTTGGACAAGGCCACCTTCGACATCTCCGTGTCGGTGCCCAACGGCGTTGAGGTGATCAGCAACGGCGTGCAGCCGCGGCCGCCGCTGGCCGAGGCCGGCAACCGCACCCGGTGGATCTGGCGGACCACCTCCCCCACCGCCACCTACCTGGCGTTCATGGCCATCGGCCAGTACGACATCGTCACCGACACCACGCCGAGTGGCCAGCCGGTGATCAACGCGTACAGCACCTCGCTCGGCGAGCTCGGGCCGGCCGCGCGGGCCAGCATCGAGCGCACCGCCGAGATCGTCGACTGGGAGAGCGGGATCTTCGGCCCGTACCCGTTCGAGGCGCAGGGCGGCGTGGCCGGGCCGGTGGACGGCATCGGCTTCGCACTGGAGACGCAGACCCGACCGGTGTACGGCCCGGGCTTCTGGCGGCGCGGCGCCAACACGTACGTGGTGGCGCACGAACTCGCGCACCAATGGTTCGGCGACTCGGTCTCGGTGGCCGACTGGCGCAACATCTGGCTCAACGAGGGCTTCGCCTCGTACGCGGAGTGGCTCTGGTCGGAGGAGCAGGGCGAGGGCACCGCCCAGGAGGTGTTCGACTTCACCTATGCCAGCTACCCGGCCGACTCCGAGTTCTGGCAGGTGCTGCCGGGTGACCCGGGCGCCGGTCGGGTCTTCGACAACGCCGTCTACGACCGGGGCGCGATGACGCTGCACCAGCTGCGGCTGGCGGTCGGCGACGACGCGTTCTTCGAGATCCTGCCTGCCTGGACCGCAGAGCACCGGTACGGCAACGGCACCATCGCGCAGTTCCAGGCCCTGGCCGAGCGGATCTCCGGGCTGGACCTGGACGATCTCTTCACCACCTGGCTGTTCACCGCCGGCCGGCCCGAGGTGGCCTCGGCCGCGCGCAAGGCCGCCCCGCCGGCCGAACCGAAGTCCTGGGCCAAGATCCGTGAGGCCCACGAACTGATGCACTGAGTTCCGACATCGGCTGGGAGGCTCGCCGCCCACGCGCGGCGGGCCTCCCCGAACCGCACAGCACGCCTGTCGAGCTGCCGCAATAACGGGGCAGCCCGCGTCCGCCCGCGCGGCGTTCCTCCCGCCAGCCCCGGCCACCTCGCTGCGCTGGCACAGCGGGTCCGACCCACCCCCCTACACGCCTGTCGAGCTGCCCCAAAATGGGGCACCCCCGCGCCTGCCGGCACCAGCACCGCACCGGCAACTGCACCGGTCTCTTGCGACGGCCTGGACCGGCGACGCGGACGTCGTCCCATCGCCTTTGATTGACACGGTGCGATCGCTGGCGGACTGGTGGCGGATTACGCCGGCGGATGGCGCGCGGCGTCCCATCGCGTTCATGCTCGGCGCTCGTCGGTCCAGATATGGGGCAGCTCGACAGGCACGACCCGACCCGCGCCGGGCCGGGCCGGGCCGAGCCGAGCCGAGCCGACCCGACCCGAGCCGGGCCCGCTCCGGTGCAGCTGCCCTCATGAATGTAACGACGCGAGCGCAGCCAGCGGTAGCGCCGGCTAAACAGGCCAGGCGCTCGCTGGATTCAGGACGCCTGCCCCGGTGAGGCGGGCACCGGCACCGGGGCGGCACCGGCCGTCTCGGCCGTTCTCGCCTCGATGGCGCGGATGTGCCGGTAGGCGAACCAGAGCGGCGGGAACGCACCGACCGCGAAGGAGAGGTCGATCAGCGTCCAGAACCAGGGGATGTCTCGGATCGGGCCGCAGATCAGCGCCAGCGGGATGATCCCCGCACAGGCGATCATGCCGACCTGCACCACCCAGACGTTGCGCACCGGGTCGCGCAGCGGCCCCCAGAACGCCACCGCCAGCACCAGGTGGGCGAAGGCCAGCCAGTCGGTGCCATAGAGCAGGAAGGGGTAGTCCTCGCCGGCCGTCACGAGCCCGGTGTGGACGCGCTCGATCCAGTCGACCAGCGCCGGCAGTTGGCCGGCGAGCGGGTCCAGCGCGCGCAGCAGCCAGCGCACCTCGATCTCCAGCGGGAACGCGGTCACACCGCTCAGGAAGAGCCCGATCAGCACGATCCACAGCCACCGGCGGGTCCGCCGCAGCCGCTCCTCGATGTCCATGATCGGAGCGTAACGATGATCTTCGTATCATTCGGTCCCGTCGGCCGCCCGCCGGGGGTGACTGCTGTCTCAGGGGCAGCGACGCCTGCGAGCCGGGCCGGTCAGCACAGGCTGGCGCACCCGGCGGTGTGCCGGACGTCCCGAGGCGGCTGCGCCGGTCGACTCGTAGCGGGCGACGGTGCGCAGACGGGGCACTCCCGGGCCAGCCGGGTCGACCGACCCAGGCTCGCCGGCACCGGACGTGGCGTCGACCGGACGCCACCGAACGCCCCGGCGGGCCGGACGATGCGGGCCGCCGTCCGCGCCACCTGCCGTACCGGACGCCGCAGCGGCGGCGCGACCAGCACCTGGGCGACCCGTCCGGGCAGCCGGCGACCGCGCTGCCGGTCCAGGGCCACTGCCGCCGCCGTCGTGGCGATCGCCGCGACGGATCCGGCCAGGACGAGTGTCTGCCGGGGTCCGGCGTGTTCGGCGAGCCAGCCGAGCAGCGGCGCGCCGACCGCGGCGGAGACCGAGCCGGTCACCGCCAACGCGGCGAGTACCCGGCCGCGCATCGCAGCGTCGGTGTCGAGTTGGGCGCGGGTGCCGACGGTGGTGTCGATGACCACGGCGGCGGCGGCGATCGGCAGCATCACGGCGGCGAAGCTCCAGGTTCCCGGAGCGAGGCCGGCGATGATCTGCAGCCCGCTGGCCAACAGGCCCGCGGCGACCAGCGTCCGGTAGCCCAGGGTGCGCCTGCGGGCCGCGACGAGCGCGCCCACCACCGTCCCGACCGCGAAGACGGTCGACAGGAACCCGTAGCCGGACGCCCCGGCGGCGAGCGGCCCGTCGCTCATCGCGGCCATCGTCACCTGGTAGTTGCGGCCGAGGCTGCCGAGCACGAAAGAGAGGGCGAGCGCGAGGAGCAGCACCGGCTGCCGGCGCAGGTAGGCGAACCCGGCCCGTGCGCCGCCCCGGTGGCTCGGACCACCGTCCGGCACCGCCTCCGGCTGATCCTGCAGGCTCGCCGGGCGTACGGCGAACAGCGCCACCACCACGGCGGCGAAGCTCGCCGCGTTGATGCCGAAGAGCAGCGCGGGGCCGACGGCGGCCACCACGACGGCGCCGAGGCTCATGCCGAGGATGCGGCCGGCGGAGTTGGTGAGCGAGCCGAGCGCCAGCGCGTTGCCGAGCGTCTCCCGGTCCACCAGCGTGGATGCCCAGCGCCCCATCACCGGGCCCTCGATCGCCGAGACGGCGCCGGTGCACAGGGAGATTGCGAAGATCACCGGAAGGCCGCCGACGCCGGTCAGGGCGACCGCCGCCAACCCTGCGGCCAGTGCGGCGTGGGCCACCTGGGCGGTGATCAGCAGCGGACGGGCGGGGAGCCGGTCGGCCAGCACACCGCCCCAGACGCTGAGCAACAGCGTGGGCGCCGCCTGGAGCAGCACGGCGAAGCCCATGGACGTCGCGGAGCCGGTCTCCTTCAGCACGTACCAGTTGACACCGAGTACCTGCATCCACGTCCCGATGACGGAGACGAAGCCGGCGAAGGCCCAGATCCGGTAGTTGCGGTGGCGCAGCGCGGCGAAGGTGGCACCCTTGGCCACGACGAATCTCCCGGGCGATCGACGGCATGATCATCGCGCCCAGTCAGGCGCGGTTCAGCAGCCGGCAAGTCTTGCCGACTTAAACCGATTTGACTACTTCTGTGAGCGGTCTCACCGGCCCCACCACGCATCGGACACCGAACTGGGACAGCCGGCCGGCGGGCAGCAAGCTTCCCGCCGGCCGGACATACCGGTCGGTTCAGTGGAGCCGTCGGCTAACGCCCCCGGATCAGCGCGCGGCGAGCGGCTGCGTGGCCGGTGCGACCGGGGCCGGCAGCGCCCCGGCACCGCCGAGGTAGCCGTGGATGGCGGCGGCCGCCGCACGCCCCTCGGCGATGGCCCAGACGATCAGGGAGGCGCCCCGGTGCATGTCACCGGCGACGAACACCCCGTCGACGTCGGCCTGCCAGTCGTCCCGGGCGTCGATGGCGCCCCGAGGGTTACGGGTCACCCCGAACTGGGCCAACAGGGGCTGCTCCTCGGTGCCCTCGAAGCCGATCGCCAGCAGCACCAGGTCCGCCGGTAGCTCCCGCTCGGAGCCCGGCACCGCGGTCACCACCCGTCGGCCGTCGCGCTTCTCCACGGTCACCTCGGCGATCCGCACCGCCCGCACCTGGCCGGTGCCGTCGTCCACGAACTCCTGCACCGCCACGGCGAAGACCCGCTCGCCGCCCTCCTCGTGCGCCGGGTAGCTGCGCAGAACCCACGGCCACGTCGGCCACGGGTCCCGCGCCTCGTCGCGCTCCTGCGGCGGCTGCGGGTACAGGTCGAGCTGGTACACACCAGCGGCGCCCTGCCGGTGCGCGACGCCGAGGCAGTCGGCCGCGGTGTCGCCACCGCCGATGATCACCACGTGCTTATCGGCCGCGTCGATCGGGGTGCCGTCGGGCAGCACCGCGACGGACGGCCGGCCCTCGCCGGTGGCGGCGACGCCGGGCTGGCCGGCGGCCGCGGCGGCGACCGCACGGTTCGCGGCGACCAGATGCGACATGGCCTGGTGTACGCCCCGCAGCGCCCGGCCCGGGGTCTCCGGGGTGTCCCGGCCCTGCAACGCACCACAGGCCAGCAGCACCGCGTCATGGTCGGCGCGCAACTGCTCGGCGGTGACGTCCACCCCGACGTTCACGCCGGTGCGGAAGCGCACCCCCTCGGCGGTCAGCTGGGCCAGCCGGGCGTCGATGTGCCGCTTCTCCAGCTTGAAGTCGGGGATGCCGTACCGGAGCAGACCACCGATCGCGTCGTCGCGCTCGTACACCGTCACCGCGTGACCGGCGCGGGCCAACTGCTGGGCGGCAGCCAGGCCGGCCGGCCCGGAACCGACCACGGCGACCGACCGGCCGGACGGTGCCGGCAACGGGCGGGGTGTGAACCCGCGCGCCGCCGCGGCATCGGCGATCTCCACCTCGACCTGCTTGATGGTCACCGGCTGGCCGCCGGCGATGCCCAGCACGCAGGCCGCTTCGCAGGGCGCCGGGCAGAGCCGGCCGGTGAACTCCGGGAAGTTGTTGGTGGCGTGCAGCGACTCCACCGCGGCGTCCCAGTTGCCGGTACGGACCAGGTCGTTCCAGTCCGGGATCCGGTTGCCCAGTGGGCAGCCGTCGTGACAGAACGGGATGCCGCAGTCCATGCACCGGGTGGCCTGCTCGCGGACCAGTTCCTCGCCGGCGGGCGGGTACACCTCACGCCAGTCGCTGATCCGCACCGGCACCGGGCGGCGGGCCGGCAGTCGCCGGTCGTAGCGCAGGAAACCGTTCGGGTCAGGCACGTGCCACCTCCTGGGCAGCCACCCGCGGGGCGGACGGCACCGGCGCGGCCGAGGGCACACTCAGTGCACTCATCACCGCGTCGTCGACATCGCGGCCGGCGGCTTCGGCGGCCCGCATGATCTCCAGCACCCGGCGATAGTCGCGGGGCACCACCGCGGTGAACTCGGCCACCGCCTCCGGCCAGCGCTTCAGCAGCTCGTCGGCGACCGCCGACCCGGTCTCGGCCACGTGCCGCTGGACCAGCTCGTGCAGCAGCGTCTGCTCCTGCTCACCCAGCGGCGCCAGGTCGACGAGCTCCGCGTTGACCCGGGCCCGGTCCAGCTGGTGCACGAACGCCGTGCCACCGGACATCCCGGCGGCGAAGTTGCGGCCGGTCGCGCCGAGCACCACCACCGTTCCGCCGGTCATGTACTCGCAGCCGTGGTCGCCGACGCCCTCGACCACAGCGACCGCGCCCGAGTTACGCACCGCGAACCGCTCCCCCACCCGGCCGCGCAGGAAGACCTCACCGCCGGTGGCGCCGTACAGGATGGTGTTGCCGGCGATGATCTGGTCCTCGGCCCGATGCCCCGGCTCGGCGTCGTTGTCGAGGAACGGGGCGGCCGCGTCCGGACGGACGATGATCCGCCCGCCGGAGAGGCCCTTGCCCACGTAGTCGTTGGCGTCGCCGTGCAGCCGCAGGGTCACCCCGCGCGGCAGGAACGCGCCGAACGACTGCCCGGCGGTGCCGTGCAGCACGAACTCGATGGTGTCGTCGGGCAGGCCGGCGCCGCCGTAGCGGCGGGTCACCTCGCCGCCGAGCATCGCGCCGACGCTGCGGTGCTCGTTGCGCACCGCCACCTCGACCCGCACCGGCGCGCCATCGGACAGCGCCGGACGGGCGAGCGCGATCAGCTCGTTGTCCAGGGCGTGCTCAAGGCCGTGGTCCTGGGCGCGCACCCCACGCCGGGCGGCGCCGGCGGGCAGCTCCGGCAGGTGCAGGACGGGCGCCAGGTCCAGCCCGTGCGCCTTCCAGTGCGTCACCGCCGAGGCCACGTCGAGCAGCTCTGTCTGCCCGATCGCCTCCTCGATCGACCGGAAGCCCAGCTCGGCCAGGTACCCGCGGACCTCCTCGGCGAGGAACAGGAAGAAGTTCTCCACGAACTCGGGGGTGCCGGTGAACCGCTCCCGCAGCACCGGGTTCTGGGTGGCGATGCCGACCGGACAGGTGTCCAGGTGGCAGACCCGCATCATCACGCAGCCGGCGACGATCAGCGGTGCGGTGGCGAACCCGAACTCCTCCGCGCCGAGCAGCGCCGCGATCAGCACGTCCCGGCCGGTCTTGAGCTGGCCGTCGACCTGCACGGTGACCCGGTCGCGCAACTTGTTGAGCAGCAGCGTCTGCTGCGCCTCGGCCAGGCCCAGCTCCCACGGGGTGCCGGCGTGCTTGAGCGAGTTCATCGGTGACGCGCCCGTGCCGCCGTCGTGGCCGGAGATCAGGATGACGTCGGCCTTGAGCTTGGCGACACCGGCAGCGACGGTGCCCACGCCGACCTCGCTGACCAGCTTGACGTGCACCCGGGCGGCCGGGTTGACGCACTTCAGATCGTGCACCAGCTGGGCGAGGTCCTCGATGGAGTAGATGTCGTGGTGCGGCGGCGGGGAGATCAGGCCGACGCCCGGGGTGGCGTGCCGGGTCCGGGCGATCCACGGCCAGACCTTGTTGCCGGGGAGCTGACCGCCCTCACCCGGCTTGGCGCCCTGGGCCATCTTGATCTGGATGTCGTCGGCGTTGACCAGGTATTCGCTGGTGACGCCGAACCGTCCGCTGGCGATCTGCTTGACCGCGGAGCGGCGGGCCGGGTCGTGCAGCCGATCGACGTCCTCGCCGCCCTCACCGGTGTTGGACTTGCCGCCGAGCCGGTTCATGGCGATGGCGAGCGTCTCGTGCGCCTCGGCGGAGATCGACCCGTACGACATGGCGCCGGTGGCGAACCGCTTGACGATCTCGGTGGCCGGCTCGACCTCCTCGATCGGCACCGCCGGGCGGACCCCGGTACGCAGGGTGAACAGCCCGCGCAGCGAGCCGGCCTGCGCGGCGAGCGCGTCGACCTTCGCCGTGTACTGCCGGAAGACGTCGTACTGCCGGCTACGGGTGGCGTGCTGGAGCAGGAAGACCGTCTCCGGGTTGAACAGGTGCAGCTCACCCTCGCGGCGCCACTGGTACTCGCCGCCGACCTCCAGCCGGTCGGAGGTCGGGGTGCCGGCCGGCGGCCAGGCCAGCGCGTGCCGGGCGGCCACCTCGGTGTGGACGCCGGCGAGCCCTACCCCGCCGATCCGGCTGGGGGTGCCCCGGAAGTAGCGCTCGACCAGCCGCTTGTCCAGCCCGACCGCCTCGAAGACCTGTGCACCGCAGTACGACGAGACCGTCGAGATGCCCATCTTCGACATGATCTTCAGGACGCCCTTACCGAGCGCCTTGGCGAAGTTGCGCACCGCCGCGGCGGGTTCGACGCCGACCAGCGTGCCCGTGGAGATCATGTCCTCCACCGACTCGAAGGCCAGGTACGGGTTGACCGCCGCCGCGCCGTAGCCGATCAGCACCGCCGCGTGGTGCACCTCGCGGCAGTCGCCGGACTCCACGATCAGCGCCGCCTGCGTGCGGGTCTGCTCGCGGACCAGGTGCTGGTGCACGGCGGCGGTGAGCAGCAACGACGGGATCGGCGCCAGGTCGGCGTTGGAGTCCCGGTCGGAGAGCACCAGGATGCGGACGCCGTCCTCGATGGCCTCGGAGACGTGCCGGCAGATCTCGGTCAGCCGCGCCTTGATGCCGGCAGCGCCATCCCGGATGCGGTACAGCCCGGAGACCCGGACCGCCTTGAAGCCCGGCAGGTCGCCGTCCTCGTCGATGGAGAGGATCTTCGCCAGCTCGTCGTTGTCGATCACCGGGTGCGGCAGCACGATCTGCCGGCAGCTCGCCGCGCCCGGGTCCAGCAGGTTGCCCTCCGGCCCGATGGTCGACGCCAGGCTGGTGACCAGCTCCTCCCGGATGGCGTCCAGCGGTGGGTTGGTGACCTGGGCGAAGAGCTGGTGGAAGTAGTCGTAGAGCAACCGTGGCCGGGTGGACAGCGGCGAGATCGGGGTGTCCGTGCCCATCGAGCCGAGCGGCTCGGCGCCGGTACGGGCCATCGGCGCGAGCAGGATCTTCAGCTCCTCCTCGCTGTAGCCGAAGGTCTGCTGGCGGCGGCGGACCGAGTCGTGCGTGTAGACGATGTGCTTGCGGGCAGGCAGGTCGTCCAGCTCGATCAGCCCGGCGTGCAGCCACTCGCCGTACGGCTGCGCGGCGGCCAACTCGGACTTGATCTCCTCGTCGTGCACGATCCGGCCGGCGACGGTGTCGACCAGGAACATCTTCCCCGGCTGGAGCCGCCCCTTGGCGACCACCCGGGCCGGGTCGAGGTCGAGCACGCCCGCCTCGGAGCCGAGCACCACAAGCCCGTCGTCGGTCTGCCACCAGCGCCCCGGGCGCAGCCCGTTGCGGTCCAGCACCGCGCCGACGAGCTCGCCGTCGGTGAAGGCCACCGACGCCGGCCCGTCCCAGGGCTCCATGAGGCTGGCGTGGAAGCGGTAGAAGGCCCGCTTGTCCGGCTGCATGCCGGGATCGTTCTCCCACGCCTCGGGGATCATCATGAGCACCGCGTGCGGGAGACTCCGCCCGGCCAGGTGCAGCAGCTCCAGGACCTCGTCGAAGTTCGCCGAGTCGGAGGCGCCGGGGGTGCAGACCGGGAAGACCCGCCGGAGGTTGCCCGGCACGTTCGGCGAGCGCAGCAGCGCTTCGCGGGCCTGCATCCAGTTGCGGTTGCCGCGGATCGTGTTGATCTCGCCGTTGTGGGCGATGAACCGGTACGGGTGCGCCAGCGGCCAGGACGGGAACGTGTTGGTGGAGAACCGCGAGTGCACCAGAGCGATCGCGCTGTCCACCCGCTCGTCACGCAGGTCCGGGTAGAACGCCGGCAGCTGGTCGGGAGTGAGCATGCCCTTGTAGACCATGGTCCGGCTGGACAGCGACGGGAAGTACGCCGGCACGCCCCGCTCGGCGGTCTCCCGCTCGGCCTGCTTGCGCAGGCAGAAGGCCACCCGGTCCAGCTCGACGCCGCGCAGCGCGGAACCGGCCGGCCCGGCAGGCGAGTCGGTGAGCCGGTGCGCGGCCAGGAAGATCTGCCGCACCCGGGGCATCGCCGCCAGGGCGGTCTCGCCGAGCCCGGTCGGATCGATCGGCACGTTCCGCCAGCCGAGCAGGTCGGCCCCTTCGACCAGCGCGTACTTCTCGACCACCCGACGGGCGCGGGCCTCGGCGCCGTCGTCGTCGGGCAGGAAGACCAGGCCGGTGGCGTACTCGCCGGCCGGGGGCAGCGCGACGCCGGCCACCGCACGCAGGAACGCGTCCGGGACCTGGATCATGATGCCCGCGCCGTCGCCGGTGTTGGGCTCCGCGCCACGAGCACCGCGATGGTCCAGCCGGCAGAGCGCGCCGAGCCCGTTGGCGACGACCGAGTGCGAACGCCGGCCGTACAGGTCCGCCACGAAGGCAACCCCGCAGGCGTCGTGCTCCTGCGCCGGGTCGTAGAGGCCCTGGGCGGGTGGGCGGGGGCCGGGCATCGGGGACGCCTGCGGGCTGTGCGGGTACGGAAAGGCCACCGGGCCTCCTGTCGTCACTCAGGTTGGATCATGGTGGGGACGACGTCGGCCCGTGGGTCTATTGAGTCTACGTTAGGGCGACGGGCGCAAGGCCACTCAAGATTGATCACACCGTCCAGAGTCTGGGACGTGTAGTCTCGCGCGGTGGATGCGCTGAACAAGGACATCTTCGACCGGTTGGAACGCTTCTACGACGCGGTGCCCCGCGACGTCGCCGGTGTCGAAGAGCATGGCGGTCTGGTGCTGTTCGTCCGCGATGGTGCCGGCTGGCCGTTCTACGCCCGGCCCCGGATCGACGCCACCGAGCCGCCGTCACTGGCCGACGTGACCTCGGTCCGCGAGCGGCAGCGGGAGCTGGGCCTGCCGGAGGCCTTCGAGTGGGTGCACGAGACCAACCCGGAGCTGCTGGCGGTGGCCCGCTCGGCGGGGCTGAACGTGCTGGAGGCGCCGCTGATGGTGCTCGACCCGGCCGCGCTGCCCGACCCGGCGACACTGTCTGACGTACCGGTACGGGTGCTGGCGGCGGACTCACCCGGCTTCGCCGCCGACGTGGCCGGTCGGCGGGCGGTGGCGGCCGTGTCGTTCGCCGCCGCCGGTACCGAACGCGGCGACGCCGGCCCGGCCGAGCGGGACGCCGCGGTCACCGAGCTGGAGCAGGCCGCGCTGGACGAGGAGCGAACCCGGATCGCCGACGGCCGGCGGATCTCCGCCCTGGCCGGCACGCCGGCCGAGGGTGCGCTGGCCAGCGGCATGGCGATGCGGGTGGGCGACGTCGCCGAGATCGCCGGGGTGGCCACCCTGCCGGCCGCCCGGCGGCGCGGACTGGGCGCCGCGCTGACCGCCACCCTGGCCCGGGAACTGCTCGCCGCCGGCACCGACCTGGTCTTCCTCTCCGCGGGCAGTACGGAGATCGCCCGGGTCTACCTGCGGGTCGGCTTCCGCCGCATCGGCACCGCCTGCATCGCCGAACCCGCCGCCCTCATCCCCTGACCCGTCCCCCGGTCACCCGCCGGATCGGCGCGCGCCCGTATCGGGTCAGGTTGGCGGGCGCCACTGGGCGGCCGATGCGGCGGCGCTGGACAGCAGCCGCGAGTTGATCGTGCCGAGTGCGGCGTCCCGGGCGCGCAACGCCAGCCGGCCCCGGGTCTGGAGCACCGCCGACATCCGCCGGGTCTGCCGGACCACGGTCGCCGCCCGGGGGCGGCGCACCCGGTCGTACGCCTGCACAGCGTCGGGCAACCGGGACTCGCGCAGCAGGGAGGCGAGCGTGGCGGCGTCCTCGAAGGCGAGGCAGGCGCCCTGGCCGAGGTGCGGCGGCATGGCGTGCGCCGCGTCGCCGAGCAGCACCACCCCACCCGGGCCGACCGGGAAGCCGTACGTGCGGGGCAGCGGGCGCAGTTCGCGGACCTCCTGCTGGACCAGGTCGGTCGGGTCGGTGGCGTCGAGGAGCGCACCGATCGGGTCCGGCCAGCCGGCGTACCAGCGGCGCAGCAGGGCGAGTTGGATCTCCGGCGGCTCCGGGCGAGGCGCGCCGGCGGCGGTGGCCACCCAGTAGATGCCGCCTCGGGTGGAGCCGCCCGAGGAGCCACGCTCGCCCAGCGAGGCGGCCACGAACCGGTAGCCCGCGCCGAGGACCTCCCCGGCGACCGGCTGGTCGGCGGGCAGCCGGGGCGCCCGGTACCAGGGAATGACGGCCCGCCATGCGGCGCAGCCGGAGCTGACCACGCGGGATTCCGGGGCGAGCTGGCGGCGAATGCCGCTGTCCGTGCCGTCGGCGGCGACCACCAGGTCGGCTTCGATGGTGTGCCGGCCGTCGCCGACCGCCGGGCGCTGGCCCGGGTCAACCCGGACGTGGCGCACGGTCACTCCGGTCCGCAGATCGACCCGGTCGCCGAGCCCGGCGATCAGCGCGTCGTGCAGGTCCTCGCGGTGCACCACCACCGGCATCCGGTCGGCCGGGGTGGGTCGGGGCTGCACCAGCCAGTGCCCGTCCGGGCGGCGGACCCCGCCGTCGGGCAACGGGGTGGCGATCGCGGTCAGGCCATCGCCGAGGCCGAGGGCCTGCAACGCGCGGACACCGTTGGGCCAGAGCACCATGGCGGTCGGCTCAGGGCGGACCCGCTCGGCGCGTTCCAGCACGGTGACCTGCCAACCGGAGCGGGCCAGCGCGCCGGCCATCGCGAGGCCACCGACCCCGGCGCCGACCACGACCGCGCTTCGCATCGGTGCCGCCCCCGCTCAGCTGTCCCGGTCGGTGGGGCGGGCGCCTGCGGCGTCGGCCCGGTCCTCGCGGGGTTCCGGCGTACCGTCCGCGGCCGGGTCGTCGGTCGACGAGTCGTCGCCGGGTGCCCGCCCGTCGAGCGGCTCACCGTCATCCGGCCGGGCGTCGTCGGCCGGCTCGGGCGGCAGCACGCCACTGTCCCGCCAGGCCTGGTACTGCTCCTCGCTGACCACGCGGTAGCCCTCCGGCGCGGCGGCCTTCGCGCCCGCCTCCCGCTCGGAGAGGTCGACCTGGGACAGGTCGGACGTGGTGGGTGGGGTCGGCGTCGCCGCCGCGCCGAGCGGGATCAGGTAATCCCGGGGACCACGGACCCGCACGAAGTAGATCAACGCGCCGAGGAAGACCAGGGCGGCGGTCCAGACGTTGAGCCGGACGCCGAGGATCTGGTTCGCCTCGTCGGTGCGCATCAGCTCGATCCAGAACCGGCCAGCGGTGTAGCCCATCACGTAGAGCGCGAACGCCCGGCCCCGGCCGAGCCGCAGCCGCCGGTCGAGGATGAGGACCAGCGCGACCACGCCGAGATTCCACAGCGCCTCGTAGAGGAAGGTCGGCTGGTAGAGGCCCGGTTCGAGGATCGGTTGGCCGGCGTCGTCGCGCAGCGCGTGGCCCGGGTTGTCCGGATCCATCCGGTGGATCTCCAGACCCCACGGCAGGGTGGTCCGGCCGCCGAACAGCTCGTTGTTGAACCAGTTGCCGAACCGGCCGACCGCCTGGGCCAACGCCAACCCGGGGGCCACCGCGTCGGCCACCACGCCGAACGGGATGCCCAACTGCCGGGCCGCGATCAAGGCGCCGACCGCGCCACCCGCGACCGCACCCCAGATGCCGAGGCCGCCCTCCCAGATGGCGAACGCCTTCATCGGGTCACCGCCAGCGCCGAAGTACTTCTCGGGGGAGGTGATCACGTGGTAGATCCGGGCGCCGATGATGCCGGCGGGCACCGCCCAGACGGCGATGTCGAGCACCGCGCCGGGCGCGACGCCGCGCTGGCGCAGCCGGCGCTCGGTCACCCAGCAGGCGAGCACGATGCCGATGATGATGCACAGCGCGTACGCCCGGATCGGCACCGGCCCGAGCTGCCAGACCGCGGTGCTGGGACTGGGCAGGGCCGCCTGGGGGGACAGCGGGGCGAGGTTCACGGGTGCACACGCTACCGCTGCACACCCCCGAAGCGGCACCCCGGGCCGCTTCCCGCTCATGTCGGTGACTTCTGGTTTGCG
This sequence comes from Micromonospora sp. NPDC005173, assembly GCF_040608515.1. Classification (NCBI taxonomy): domain Bacteria; kingdom Bacillati; phylum Actinomycetota; class Actinomycetes; order Micromonosporales; family Micromonosporaceae; genus Micromonospora; species Micromonospora sp. NPDC005173. Next base: position 826 of record NZ_JBEXIK010000023.1, on the reverse strand, counting down.
CCGCCGTACGCTCTTTGTCCATGAGCGCGCTCATCGGGGCGGTCGCCGCGGTCGTCACCGACGACGCCGGCCGGGTGCTGCTCTGCCGGCAGGGCCGGGGCGAGCGACGGTACGCGTTACCCGGCGGGCGGCTGCGCCCGGCGGAGAGTCCCGTCCGGGCGGCGCTGCGGGACATCCGCGCCGAGACCGGCTGGGAGATCGAGCTGGTCGACCTGGTCGGCATCTACCACGTGGCGAGCCCTCCCGCGAGCACGGCGGCCGGGCGTGCCGGCCCGCTGCCGGACGTCCTGGTGCACGTGTTCCGGGCCCGCGCGGCCGAGGTCCGACCGACCGCCGACCCACCGCCGGGTTGCCTGCTGTCCTGGCACCTTCCCGCCGCACTGCCCGAGGCGGTCACCCCGCTCACCCGGGCCGCCGTCACCGACGCGCTGGCCGGCCGCTCCGGCGTGCTGCGTGACGCCCGGTGGGCGCCCAGCACCGTCGACCCCTCCGACGAGCCGGCGGACGGCCCCGGCGGCCAGGCGGCGGACGGCCACGATGGGCGGCCAGGGGCGGGGCAGCCACCGGAGCAGCGCGGCGAAGCGGCGTCGGACCCTTCGCTACGCCCCTGAGCACGGCGGAACCCTCCGAGAGTCAGCTCCCCCGCAGCCGTTGCGGGGTCGTCGGGCCCAGTGGGTGCCTCGATCCGGCGGGCATCGCCCTGTCGAGCGTGATACCTGTGAGGCATAAATATGGGTCTTGTGTCGGGTGTGTGGGTGGGGTGGTCATCTTCGGGGTAGTTCGGGTCGGTGGCCGCCGAGGCTGAGCATGGCCAGGGCGATGAGGG
>NZ_JBEXIK010000022.1:103378-104174 GCF_040608515.1 Micromonospora sp. NPDC005173 | reverse complement strand
GCGTCCACGCTGATGTCCTTGCCCTGCACGGACAGGGCGTTGCGGGCGGCGGCGGGGCCGCAGTAGTAGAAGTTCGGCTGCGCCTCGTAGCGCACGCCCAGCTGACGCTCACCCGACGGCTTCCGGTCGGTCTGGGTTTGCGTAGCGGGCTTGGCGTCGGATGCGGCGTAGGCGGCGGTGACGGGGCCGGCGATCGCGCCGCCGGTGAAGGCGAGTCCAGCAGCGGTCAGAGCGGTCTTACGAATCAGATCGGTACGCATGATGGCGTGCTCCTCTGCATCGGGGGTGCACGCGGCAGGGGGGTGCCGCGTCAAGGAAGTTCAAGAAGGGGGGAACGGTCCGGCGATCCGGGGGGACCTGCTCGGGGTTCCGGGGGTGTAACCGTGCCGGCCGGTCGGGTGTTCCCGGCGGCTGCCGCGCACCGGGCCAGGGGGCCACGGTCGCATGCCAGGTATAACGACCCGGGCCGGTCCCCGATTCCACGCTGAGGGTGGCCCCGACCACGGGACGACCCACCCCACAACCGGACACCCACCCATCCGGCTTACATCCCGAACCGGACACCACACCCACGTGGCCGCCCACGTCGACCGGCGTCGAGCCACGCACTTTCCGGGAAAGTGCTGCCTCCAGACGCGCCGAGACCACACCTTCCCGGAAAGTGCGCAGACCTAGGACGCCGCCGCCGCGCGTCGGCCGGGTGCGTGCTTTTGAGCGTGATGACTCTGAGGTATCAATATGACTCTGAGGTATCACCCTCAACCGCGCGGGTGCCCCACCGCCGTCGACCCGCCCG
>NZ_JBEXIK010000022.1:0-103278 GCF_040608515.1 Micromonospora sp. NPDC005173 | reverse complement strand
AGCGTCGGTCTTCCGCCCGAGCGTCGGTCTTCCGCCCGAGCGTCGGTCTTCCGCCCGAGCGTCGGTCTTCCGCCCGAGCGTCGGTCTTCCGCCCGAGCGTCGGTCTTCCGCCCGGCCGTCGGTCTTCCGCCCGGCCGTCGGTCTTCCGCCCGGCCGTCGGTCTTCCGCCCGGCCGTCGGTCTTCCGCCCGGCCGTCGGTCTTTCGCCCGACTCGCGGCCTGCGAGGGCCTGGGTGACGGGTGAGGCGAGGTCGCGGGTGCGGGGCGGTCAGGGCTGGTCGGCGACTGGGACGGGGACGGTACCGGGGTCGGGCTGGGTCGGGAGGTGTGGGCGGGTCGGCTGGGCGGAGCCGATCCCCTCAGTGGGCCAGGGGACCTCGGGGGAGAGGTGGAAGGTGATCCCGGCGGTGGTCCAGCGCGGGCCGTGTCCGGCCAGCCGGTCGCGGAACCCGGCCCAGTCGTGCGTAGCCCGGGGCGACCAGCCCAGCTCGGCGATGGCGGGCAGCCGAGGGAACAGCATGAACTCGATCTCGGCCAGCGAGGTGATCGACTCGGTCCAGAGCGGGGCCTCCACGCCGAGTACCGCCGCCTCCGGCACGCCCGTCACGTGTGACCCGGGATCCCAGTCGTACGCGCGTCGCACGTCGATCAGGCCGGCCCAGTCCTGCCCGACCGGGGTGTCCGGGGCGTACTTCATGTCCAGGTAGGCGTGGTTGCCGGGGGAGACGATCAGCCGGGCGCCGTGGCGTACCGCCTCGGCAGTGATGGCCGAGTCCTCGCCGTTCGTGCCCCACCACTGGAGCACCCGTCCGTCGGCGTGCGCGGCCGGGGCGAGCTGGTGCCAGCCGACGACGGTCTTACCGGTGTCGGCGACGATCCGCTGCACCCGCTCGACGAAACCGGTGTACACCTCGCCCTTGACCTTGAACGCCTCGTCGCCGCCGATGTGCAGCCACGGCCCCGGGGTGAGCGCGGCCACCTCGCCCAGCACGTCTGCGATGAAGTCGTACGTCCGCTCGTCGGCCGGGTCGACGTAGCTGAAGCCGACCTCGGTGCCGGTGTACGGCGGCGGTGCGACCTTGTCCGGTGCCAGTTCCGGGTACGCGACCAGCGCGGCGTTGGTGTGGCCGGGCAGGTCGATCTCCGGCACCACGGTGATGTGCCGGGCGGCGGCGTACTCGACGATCCTGCGGTAGTCGGCCTTCGTGTAGAACCCGCCGGGGCCGTCGCCGACCTCGGTCGTCCCGCCGACGGCGGTCAATCGTGGCCGGGAGTCGACAACGATCCGCCAGCCCTGGTCGTCGGTCAGGTGCAGGTGCAGGTGGTTGAGCTTGTACCGGGCCAGGTGGTCGATCACCCGGAGTACGTCGGCGACGGCGAAGAAGTGCCGCGCCACGTCGAGCATCGCGCCGCGGTACGGGAATCGGGGCCGGTCGACGATCGACCCGCCGGGCAGCATCCAGTGCTCGGCGACCGGGACCGGGCTCTCGATCGCCGGTGGCAGCAGTTGACGCAGGGTCTGCGCGCCGTAGAAGAGACCGGCGGCGGTGACGGCGGTGACGGTGACCCCGGTCCGGGTCACGGCCAGCCGGTACCCCTCGGGGCCCAGGCCGTCGTCGTCGGTCAGGACCAGCGCGATGCCGTCGACCGGTGCCGGCCCGGCGGCGTCGGTCACCGGCAGCGGGTATCCAGTGGCCGGACGCAGCTGCTCGGCGAGCTGTTCGGCGACCGCCAGCGCGGCGGGATCGGCGCTGGCCACGATGACCGCCTCGGCCGGCAGCAGCCAGTCCTCGGCCGGGTTCGGCTCGACCTCCTGCGGGGCGGGCACGACGTCGGCCAGGCGAACCGGGGCCGGCGGGGCGAGCAGCTCACCGGCGGCCCGTTCGGCGGCCCGGGCCAGCGTGGCCGCGTCCGGTTCGTGCCCCGACAGTGAGATCGGGTCGGTAGATCCGGCCGCGCCGGGGGTGGCGGCGGATCCGGGGGAGGAGATGGTCGACACGGCGGCGGCTCCGGGGGTGTATTCGCGCCGAATATGGCAAAAGTGAGTTTCGCTGGCTGCGTTGTCATCAAGAGTACGGCGAGAGGGCGGGATGCGTGATCGTGCGCGTGGAAGCGTTCCCAAAAACCGGTACGAACGCGGATAGTCGTGATGGCTGTGCCTATTGTCACCGAACGGTCCCAGGCCGCTCGATGTTCGCTTAACCTTCGCCCACCGATCGATGTCAACCCCGGGATTACCGGTGGTCCGTCCCGGGGTATGAGGAAACTGAACCTTCGTTAAGTGTCAATCCGGCGCGCGTGGGAGGCTCTGGTGGCAGCGCAAGAGACCGTCGATCACAAGTACGTCTACGACTTCTCCGAGGGCAACAAGGACCTCAAGGACCTGCTCGGCGGCAAGGGCGCAAACCTGGCCGAGATGACCAACCTCGGGCTGCCGGTGCCCCCCGGCTTCATCATCACCACCGAGGCCTGTCAGGCGTACCTCGCGACCGGCCGGGAGCCGGACGGGCTCGCCGGCCAGATCGAGGCGCACCTGGAATCGCTGGAGCGCGCGATGGGCAAGCGCCTCGGCGACCCGCAGGACCCCCTGCTGGTCTCCGTCCGTTCCGGCGCCAAGTTCTCGATGCCCGGCATGATGGAGACCGTCCTCAACGTCGGCCTCAACGACCAGAGCGTGGTGGGGCTCTCCACCCAGGCGGGCGGGTCCACTGAGCAGGCCGCCTCCGGCGGCGCGAACAGATTCGCCTGGGACTCCTACCGGCGACTCATCCAGATGTTCGGCAAGACCGTCTGCGACGTGCCGGGCGAGGAGTTCGAGCACGCCCTCGACGAGGTCAAGCGCGCCAAGGGCACCCACAACGACCTGGACCTGGACGCCGACGACCTGCGCGGGCTGGTCGACTCGTACAAGAAGATCTTCGTCAAGCACACCGGTCGGGAGTTCCCGCAGCAGCCGCGCGAACAGCTCGACCTGGCCATCCGGGCGGTCTTCGAGTCGTGGAACGCCGAGCGCGCGGTGCTCTACCGCCGCCAGGAGCGGATCCCGGCCGACCTCGGCACCGCGGTCAACGTGGTGTCCATGGTCTTCGGCAACCTCGGCCCGGACTCCGGCACCGGCGTCGCGTTCACCCGGGACCCGGCCAGCGGCGCGCAGGGCATCTACGGCGACTACCTGGCCAACGCCCAGGGCGAGGACGTCGTCGCCGGCATCCGCAACACGGTGCCGTTGCAGGAGTTGGAGCAGCTCGACAAGTCCTCCTACGACGAGCTGCTCGGCATCATGGCCCGGCTGGAGGAGCACTACAAGGACCTCTGTGACATCGAGTTCACCATCGAACGCGGCAAGCTCTGGATGCTGCAGACGCGGGTCGGCAAGCGCACCGCAGCCGCCGCGTTCGTCATCGCCGGGCAGTTGATCGACGAGGGCCTGATCGACCTGGACGAGGCGCTGCACCGGGTCAACGGCGCGCAGTTGGCCCAGCTGATGTTCCCGCGCTTCCAGCTCGACCACGACTTCCAGCCGGTCGCCAAGGGCATCGGCGCCTCGCCCGGCGCGGCATCGGGCAAGGTGGTCTTCACCTCCGCCCGGGCCGTCGAGCTGGCCGCCGAGGGCGAGTCGGTGATCCTGGTCCGCCGGGAGACCAACCCGGACGACCTGAACGGCATGATCGCCGCCAAGGGCATTCTCACCTCGCGCGGCGGTAAGACCAGCCACGCCGCCGTGGTGGCCCGGGGGATGGGCAAGACCTGCGTCTCCGGCGCCGACGAGATCGACGTGAACGTGCCCGCGAAGCGGTTCACCGTGGCCGGGCAGACCGTCGGCGAGGGCGACGTCGTCTCCATCGACGGCACCACCGGCAAGGTCTACCTGGGCGAGGTGCCGGTCATGCCGTCGGAGGTGGTGCAGTACTTCGAGGGCAGTCTCGACCCCGCGCACATCGACAACGCGCTGGTTCGGGCCGTACACCGGATCATGACGCACGCCGACGACAAGCGGCGGCTCGCGGTCCGCACGAACGCCGACACCGGCGCGGACGCCGCCCGGGCCCGGCGCTTCGGCGCCGAGGGCATCGGGCTCTGCCGCACCGAACACATGTTCCTCGGCGACCGGCGCGAGCTGGTCGAGCGACTGATCCTGGCCCGAGCCGAGGGTGAGCGCGAGGCGGCGCTGGCGGCGCTGCTGCCGTTGCAGCGGGCCGACTTCGAGGAGATCTTCCGCGAGATGGACGGGCTGCCGGTCACCGTCCGGCTGATCGACCCGCCACTGCACGAGTTCCTGCCGCCGCTGGAGCAGCTCGCGGTCAACGTCGCGGTCGCCCAGGAGCGCGGCGAGGACGTGGCCAAGGAGGAGGCGCTGCTCGCCGCCGTCCGGCGGATGCACGAGGAGAACCCGATGCTCGGGCTGCGGGGCGTCCGCCTCGGCCTGGTCATCCCCGGCCTGTTCGCGATGCAGGTCCGGGCCATCGCCGAGGCGGCTGTCACCTGCGCCCGTGGCGGCGGGACGGCCAAGCCGGAGATCATGGTGCCGCTGGTCGGCGCCGTACAGGAACTGGAGACGGTCCGCGCCGAGGCCGAGAAGATCATCGCCGAGGTGGTCGGGGACAGCGGGGTCGAGGTGCTGATCGGCACCATGATCGAGGTGCCCCGGGCGGCGCTGACCGCCGGTCAGATCGCCGAGGCGGCGGAGTTCTTCTCCTTCGGCACCAACGACCTGACCCAGATGGGCTGGGGCTTCTCCCGCGACGACGTCGAGGGCGCGTTCTTCTGGCGCTACCTGGAGTTGGGCATCTTCGGCATCTCGCCGTTCGAGTCGATCGACCGCGACGGCGTGGGCCGGCTGGTGCGGATCGCCGCCGAGGAGGGCCGGGCCGCCCGGCCCGGGCTGAAGCTCGGTGTCTGCGGCGAGCACGGCGGCGACCCCGACTCGGTGCACTTCTTCCACGAGGTCGGCCTGGACTACGTCTCCTGCTCGCCGTTCCGGGTGCCGGTGGCCCGGCTGGAGGCCGGTCGGGCGGCGGTGGAGACCGGCGGGTCGGACAGCCGCTGACGCAGGGCCGGCGGTGGACCGGGCTCCCGGGCCACCGCCGGCACCAGCGATCAGATCGGCGGGCGCCGCCAGGTGGGTCGGGCCGAGCGGTGCAACTGCGCCGGCAGGGTGGCCATCGGGGTACGCACGGCCAGCGGGGCGTGCGCGTCGGGCATGGCGGTGTTGCCGATCCCGCCGCCGCGGATGTCCAGCACCGAGCCGGCCCGATGGGCCACCGCCCGGGCCTCCTCGTGCAGCGCCTCCAGGTCCTCCGCGGCCGCGACGGTGACCAGGGTCAGCAGGGCGTTGCGCCCGGCCGGGTAGGTCACCACGCAGCCGGCGGTGGTGCGCACCACCGACTCCCGGAACTCGCCCTGCTGGGCCGTGTCGGCCATCCGGTGGCCGAGCCCGAAGCTGGCCGCGGCGAGCGCGGCGAGGTGGGTGGCGTCGGTGCTGGGCAGGTCGCTGGAGATGAGTAGCCCGTCGGTGCCGGCCAGGACGGCTCCGGCGACCTCGGGACGGCGCCGACGCAACCCGCGTAGCTCCGTTCCCACCACGGTGTCTGCGTCCACGAGCGTCCCCTTACCGGTCAGGCTCTGCGTGTCGATCGGCTGGTCACGTTCCGCGCTGGGAACGCTACCGGTAGCGACCTCCGCTCGCGAGCCCGTAACCCTCGGCAATCGGTTGACAACTCCCGGCCAATCGGCGGTTGTGGGCCTGCGGACGAGGCGTCGCGGGCGGGCCGGGCGGCCCCGACCGGCGTAATCTTGGCTCCTTCGCACACCGCCGATTGCGCACGCCGTCGAGGGGGAAGGGTGACTGCATGACCAGCGTCTGGGAGAGCCTGACCGTCGATGCCCGCGATCCGGCCCGACTGGCCCGCTGGTGGGCCGAAGCCCTCGGCTACCAGATCATCACTGAGAAGCCGGACGAGGTGGAGATCCGCCAGTCCGTCGACAAGCTACCCGGCCTGGTCTTCCTGCCGGTGGCCGACGGCAAGGAACGCAAGAACCGGCTGCACCTCGACCTTCGTCCGGCCGACCAGGAGGCCGAGGTCGAACGGCTCGTCGACATGGGCGCCCGGCACGTCGACATCGGCCAGGGCCAGGTGGACTGGACGGTGTTGGCCGACCCGGAGGGCAACGAGTTCTGCGTGCTTCGCGAGCGCGAGGAGTGAGCCGGGTTTGCGAGCCCCGCAGTCGCGAGCAAGATGTGGCTTCGCGAGCGCGAGGAGTGAGCCGGTGACCGGTTGACCGCACCGCCGTCCGTCGCGGCGGACGCCCGGCTGGTCGAGGAGCCGCCCAAGGACACCGGCCACCGCCGGTCACCGTACGAGCGGGACCGCGCCCGGGTGCTGCACTCAGCGGCGTTCCGCCGGCTGGCCACCAAGACCCAGGTGCACACCGCCGGCACGGACGACTTCCTGCGCACCCGGCTGACCCACTCGCTGGAGGTCGCCCAGATCGCCCGCGAGATGGGCGCCCGGCTGGGCTGCGACCCGGACGTGGTGGACGTCGCCGGGCTCGCGCACGACCTCGGGCACCCGCCGTTCGGGCACAACGGCGAGGAGGCGCTGGACCAGCTCGCCACGCCCTGCGGCGGCTTCGAGGGCAACGCCCAGACGCTGCGGGTGCTGACCCGGCTGGAAGCGAAGGTGCTCCTCCCGGACGGCTCGTCCGCCGGGCTGAACCTGACCCGTGCCTCGCTCGACGCGATCGGCAAGTACCCCTGGCTGCGCCGCCCCGGGCAGCGCAAGTTCGGGGTGTACACCGACGACGCGGCCGTCTTCGGCTGGATCCGGGCCGGCGCGCCTGGCGACCGGCGCTGCCTGGAGGCGCAGGTGATGGACTGGGCCGACGACGTCGCGTACTCCGTGCACGACGTGGAGGACGGCATCCACGGCGGGTACGTCACGCTGCGTCCGCTGCTCGACGACGCCGATGAACGGGCGGCGCTCTGCACCGACGTGGCCGCCACCTACTCCGGGGAGTCCCCGGGTGACCTGGCCGAGGTGCTGGTCGAGTTGCTGGCCGACCCGCTGCTGGCCCCCCTCGTCGGGTACGACGGCAGCCACCGCGCCCAGGCCGCGCTGAAGGCCACCACCAGCGGGTTGACCGGCCGGTTCGTCTCCGCGGCGGTGGCCGCCACGGAGGAGCGGTTCGGCGCCGGCCCGCATCGCCGCTACGCCGCCGACCTGGTGGTGCCGCGGCTGGTCCGGGCCCAGTGCGCCCTGCTCAAGGGCATCGCGCTGCGCTACGTGATGCGTCGCTCCGGCTTCCGGGGCCGCTACGAACGGCAGCGGGCGATGCTGGCCGAGTTGGTGGGCGCGCTGGTCCGGCGGGCGCCGGACGGGCTCGACCCGATCTTCGCCCCGCTGTGGCGGGCCGCGCCGGACGACGCCGCCCGGCTGCGGGTGGTGATCGATCAGGTCGCCTCGCTCACCGACCCGGCGGCGGTGACCTGGCACACCCGCCTGGTGGGAGGTGGAGCACCGCCGTCCGGGGGTGGCGCAGCTTAGGCTAGCCTAAGTGGTATGACGGAACGCCCTAGGAACGTCACCTCGGTCCGAGTGCTGCGCACCGAGCGGCCCACCCCGCATCTGATCCGGCTCGTCCTCGGCGGGGACGAGCTGGCCGGCCTGCCGGTGGGCGAGTTCACCGACCACTACATCAAGCTGGTCTTCCCGCAGCCCGGCGTCGCGTACCCGCAGCCGCTGGACCTCGCCGAGATTCGCCGTGACCTGCCCCGCGAGCAGTGGCCCCGGCTGCGCGCGTACACCGTGCGGCAGTGGGACCCGCTGGCTGAGGAGCTGACCGTCGACGTGGTGCACCACGGCGACGAGGGGCTGGCCGGCCCGTGGGCCGCCGCGCTGCGCCCGGGCGACCCGGTGCACTTCGTCGGACCCGGCGGGGCGTACGCCCCGAGCCCGGACGCGGACTGGCACCTGCTGGTCGGCGACGAGAGCGCCCTGCCGGCGATCGGCGCCGCCCTGGAACGGCTGCCGCTGGGCGCCCCGGCCCATGTCTTCGTGGAGATCGCCGACCCGGCGGAGGAGCAGAAGCTGCTCAGCCCGGGCGCGGTCCAGCTCACCTGGCTGCACCGCGGCGAGCGCCCGGTGGGTGCCGCGCTGGTGGCGGCGGTGCGGGACCTGGAGTTCCCGCCGGGCCAGGTGCACGCCTTCGTCCACGGCGAGGCGACCTTCGTCCGGGAACTGCGCCGGCTGCTGCGCGCCGAGCGGGGCGTACCGGCCGATCGGCTCTCCATCTCCGGCTACTGGCGGCGCGGCATGGACGACGAGGGCTGGCGCTCGGCCAAGGCCGACTGGAACCGGGAGGTGGCGGCCGAGGAGCCCACCGCTGCCTGAGCACGGTTCAGCCCTCGGTCTGCCGGTCCCATTCCTCACGGACCGCGGTGAGTCGCCGGTTGAGCAGCACGGCGTACCCGACGATCGCCGGGGCGAGCAGCAGCAACAGCAGCCGGGCCTCGCGTACCGTCGCGCCGATCAGGCTGACCGAAATCACCGCGTAGGCGGTGATCGCCAGCCGGGAGGCGCTCGGCCGGGTAGCGAGCGTGAACAGGCCCAGCCCACACAGCACCCAGACGACCACCGAGGCAGCCAACAGCAGCCGCAGCTCCAGCGGCAGCCGGCTCGCGCCGCTGTCGACCAGCCGTACCGTCTGCCCGAGCGACCAGCCGAGCAGCAGCAGCGCACCGCTGAGCGGGATGTGCAGATAGGTGTACGCCTGCCCGGCACGCAGGCGGGTCGTCGACAGGTTGGTGGTGACGAAGGTGGTGTAGACCCACCAGACGGCGGCCGGCACCACGAAGGCCAACCCGGCGGTGAGGATCATGTGCGGCCGGGGGTGGTCCGGCACCGCGAAGAGCAGGTTGGCCAGCGCGCTGCCCAGCACGATGATGGTGAACTGGCCGATCCGTTCCGGCAGGTGCCGGTTGTCCACCGGCCACTGCTCGAGCCGGCGTCGGCCGACCCAGGGCGTGGCCAGCTCGATGGCCATCGCGACGACCCACAGCGCTGGGCGCAGCGCGATCGGCACGGCCAGCGAGACCAGCCAGATCAGCCAGCCCAGCCCGAAGCCGACCAGGTAGACCGAGATCACCGTGCGGGCGATCGGGCTGGCCGGCCGGGCCCGCAGGTAGAGCAGAAGCAGCACGCCCCGGACGATCAGGTACCCGACCGGCAGCAGCGCGCTCTCCGGCACCTCGTCCACGCCGAGCGTCATCGTGCCGGCGCCGACCAGCGCGACCAGCACCAGCAGCCGGTGCGGCAGATCGTCCGGGTCGAACCGGGTGTCGTAGTAGACCTGACCCATCCAGGCCCACTGGACCACCACGAAGAGCCCGCTCACGGCAAGTATGCCGCCCACCGACGGGGTCGAGTCGGTGCCCAGCCGGGCCACCACCGCCGCCAGCGCGTACACGAAGATGATGTCGAGGAAGAGCTCCAGCCAGGTGGCGTGGCGGTGCCCGGCCTCGTCCTCCAGCGGTGCCGGCCCGCGTACGCCCAGCCGACCGGACAACCATCCCGGCAAGCGGGCGCCGACGGTCCGTACCCTCCGCATCTGGTCATGGTCCCCGCGCGGGTCCGGCTCCCGGGCGGGAACCGTCGAGCCGGCAGCGGTGGCCGCCACATCCGGCGTGCCCCGGCCGGCGTGCCGCCGGTCCGGCAGGGCAGGATGTACGCCGAGGGGGTGGCGCATGGCTGGGCGAATCCGGGACGAGGACATCGCACTGGTCCGGGAACGCACCTCGATCGGGGACGTGATCTCCGAGACGGTCACCCTGAAGTCCGCCGGCGGCGGCAACCTCAAGGGCCTGTGCCCGTTCCACGACGAGAAGAGCCCGTCCTTCAACGTCTCCCCGGCCCGCAACGTCTGGTACTGCTTCGGCTGCGGGGCCGGTGGCGACGCGATCAAGTTCCTGATGGACGCCGAGCACCTCAGCTTCATCGAGTCCGTCGAGCGGCTGGCCGGCCGCGCCGGCATCCAGCTGCGCTACCTGGAGGACGACAAGGGCACCCCGCGCCCCCGACCCCAGCAGGGCCAGCGCCAGCGCCTGGTTGCCGCGCACGCCGCCGCCGTCGAGTTCTACCAGGCTCAGCTCAGCACCGCCGGTGCCCGCCGGGCACGGGAGTTCCTGGCCCAACGTGGCTTCGACCGGGCCGCCGCAGAGCGCTACGGCTGCGGCTTCGCGCCGGAGGGCTGGGACCTGCTCACCAAGCACCTGCGCCAGCAGGGCTTCACCCACCAGGAACTGGTCACCGCCGGGCTGTCTCGGGAGTCCCGCTCCGGCACGCTGATCGACCGGTTCCGCCGGCGGCTGCTCTGGCCGATCCGCGACCTCGCCGGCGACGTGATCGGTTTCGGCGCCCGCAAGCTCTTCGAGGACGACGACGGCCCGAAGTACCTGAACACCCCCGAGACGCCGATCTACAAGAAGTCGCACGTGCTCTACGGCATCGACCAGGCCAAGCGGGAGATCGCCAAGCAGGGCCGGGCGGTGATCGTCGAGGGCTACACCGACGTGATGGCCTGCCACCTGGCCGGGGTGACCACGGCGGTGGCGACCTGCGGCACGGCGTTCGGCGCCGACCACATCGGGGTGCTGCGCCGGTTGCTGCTGGACACCGACTCGGTGGCCGGGGAGATCATCTTCACCTTCGACGGGGACGCCGCCGGGCAGAAGGCGGCGCTGCGCGCCTTCTCCGACGACCAGCGCTTCGTGGGCCGGACGTTCATCGCCGTCAGCCCCGACAACATGGACCCGTGCGAGCTGCGGCTGGCCAAGGGCGACCTGGCGGTGCGCGACCTGGTGGCCCGGCGCGAGCCGCTGGTCGACTTCGCGCTGCGGCACGTGATCAGCCGGTACGACCTGGACACCGTCGACGGCCGGGTCGAGGCGATGCGCCGGGCCGCGCCGCTGGTCGCGCAACTCAAGGACCGGGAGAAGCGCCCGGAGTACGTCCGCAAGCTCGCCATGGACCTCGGGATGGAGATCGAGCCGGTGCAGCGGGCGGTGCTCGCCGCCGCCAACGCCCCGCCGCCCGGCGCCCGGGACGCCGCCCCCGCCGGCCGGCCCGCGCCGACCCGCCCCGAGCCGGCACTGGACAGCCCGCAGTCGATGGTCGAGCGGGAAGCGTTGAAGCTCGCCCTGCAGCAGCCCGTGCTGGCCGGGCCGATGTTCGACGCCGTCGAGGCCACGGAGTACCGGCACCCGGTGCACGTCGCGGTACGCGCGGCCATCGCGGCGGCCGGCGGGGCCGTGTCGGCGACCGGCGGCGCCGTCTGGATCGAGTTGGTCCGCGACGCCTGCGACGACCTGGCGTCAGCGGCGCTGGTCGGCGAGCTGGCGGTGGAGCCGCTACGGATCGACGGTGAACCGGACCCGCGCTACGTGTCGATCACGATGGCCCGGGTGCAGTTCGGGTCGGTGACGGCCCGGATCCGGGACCTCAAGTCGCGGATCCAGCGGATCAACCCGGTCAACAACAAGGACGAGTACTTCGCCGCCTTCGGCGAGCTGCTGTCACTGGAGCAGCACGCCAGGGCGCTGCGCGAGCAGGCCGCAGGAGGCCTTTAGATGGGACTGTTCAGCCGCAAGCCGAAGCTCCCGCCGGCCGACCGGCCGCCGCTCGCCGCCGACGAACGGGTGCTGGCCTGGGCGGCGGCGGGCAACGGCGAGGGCGACGGGGTGGTGGTGGCCACCAACCTCGGTCTGTGGCTGCCCGGTCGGGGGCACCGGCTCGGCTGGCACGACATCCTCAAGGCCGTCTGGTCCGGCCGCGAGCTGACCGTCACGCCCGCCGAGACCCTCGTCGAACGCGACGCGTACACGGTGGTCACCGACTGCCCGGCCGAGTCGTACCTGCTGCTCGACCCGGGCGAGCTGCCGCACCAGGTGCGGGCCCGGGTGACCCGCTCGGTCGCGTACACCGAACACCACCCGGTGCCCGGTGGCGGGGCCCGGGTCGCGGCCCGGCGCGCGGCCGGGGTGGACGGTCTGACCTGGACGGTCCGCCTCGACCCCGGCACCCCGCCGGACGAGGAGGACCTGCTCGCCGAGACCGACCGCCTGGTCACCGCGGCCCGGGCCGCCACCGCACCGGTCGACGGGTAGCCCGACGCCCGGCCCGCGGCGGCCCGACCCGCTGGCCGGGTCAGTTGGCGCCGAGATCCTCCAGCGCCTTCGCGGCACCACGGTGCAGCGGAACCGGCTCGGTCTTCCGGGCGGTCTCCAGGGAGATGCCCTTGGCCGCCGGGTTCGCCTGGGCCAGGGTGTCCCGCTTGTCGAAGACCGTCCGGGTGATCGCACAGGCGACGTTGGCGTCCAGGTCCTTGCGGACCAGCAGCACGTTCGGCACGACGATCGTCGGGGTGTCCGCCGCCGTCCGGTACGCGTCCCGGCCGATCGTCCCGGCCTGGTAGGCGGGGCTCAACTCGGTCATCTTCGGCAGCAGGGGCGCGATGTCGATGAACTTCACCCGGTCGCCGGCGGTGGTGAACAGGTCGGTCAGGCCTCCGGTGGGCAGGCCGCCGGACCAGAAGAAGCCGTCGATGCTGCCGTCCTTGATCCCCTCGACTGTCTTGGTCAGGTCGAGCCGCTGCGCCCGAATGTCCTTGGCCGGGTCGAGGCCGGCGGCCTCCAGCAGCCGATTGGCGATCACCTCGGTGCCGGACTTCGGCGAACCGGTGGAGATCCGCTTGCCCCGCATGTCGGCCACCGAGTTGATCCCGGCGTCATTGCGGACCACGACCTGGGTGTAGTTGTCGTAGATGCGTGCGAGCGCCTCGACCGGCTGCGGCGCGGTGAAGCTGCCCTTGCCCTGAACCGCGTTGACCGCCGTGTCGAAGAGGGAGAACGCCACGTCGTACTGGCCGCCGACCAACTGCTCGACGTTCTGCACCGAGGCGCCGGTCTCCGCGGCCGTGCCGGAGAGCTTGCCACCGGTCGCTCCGGACAGTTGCCCGGCGAGGGCGTTGCCGACCACGTAGTAGACGCCGGTCGCGTTGCCGGTGGCGATGCCGACGCGGGTCTCCCGGGTCACCTCACAGGTGACCTCGCTGGCCGCGTCGTCCTTGGCGGCACCGCCCTGCTGGCCCCCGCAACCCGTGGCTCCGACCGCGACGAGGGCGACCACGCTCAGACCCGCCACGAGCCGTACATCGATTCGTCTCACAGTTTCTCCTCCCGGAGGTTCGCTGGTGAACCGGCTGGCCGCCCGCCGGCCCGGCCGGCGGATCCGCGTCGTACGAACACTCCCGCCACCGCGACGGCGGCCAGCGCGGCGCCGACCGTGACCGGTACGGGTTCGAGCCAGAGCAGCGTCACGCCGGCGAGTGCACCGAGCACACGCTCCGGGGCGCCGGCGGGACCAACGCCGGGCAGCCATCCACCGGCGGCGACGGCGAGCACGGCCACGCTGAGCGCGGTGACAAGGCCGGCGAAGACGATCCGCTGCACGCCGCCGATGCCGAGCAGGCCGAGCCCGGCCGGTGTGATGACGAAGGCGATCGGGGTCAGGTAGGCCGGCAGCGCGTAGCGCAGGGTCTGCCACATGGTCGGCACCAGCCGACCGCCGGTGACCGCGGCGGCGGCCACCGCCGCGAGCGCGGTCGGTGGGGACACCTCGGACAGGACCGCGAAGTAGAAGACGAACATCGCGGCGGCCGGTGCCGTCACGCCCAGGTCGAGCAGTGCCGGGCCGACGATCACCCAACCGATCACGAACGAGGCGGTGACCGGCACGGCCAGGCCCAGCAGAGTGAGGGCGACGGCCGCGAGCAGCGCGGTGAGCACCAGCACGAGGGTCGGGTCCGAGGTGACCGCCTTCGCCCCACCGACCAGCAGCGCCGCGGCCTGCGGCCCGAGGCCGGTCTTCGTCGTGGTCGCCGTGATGATGCCGGCGGCGGCGCAGACGGCGGTCACCGCGAGCACGCCGCGTACGCCGGTGACGAGCGCGGCCATCAGCCGGGCCGGGGTGAGCCGGTGCGTACGGTCCAGGAAGGAGAGCGCAGCCGCCAGGAGGGTGGCGAAGACGACCGCTCTCGTCGCGGACACGCCGACGGCGAGGAGCACGATGATGGCGATCAGCGAGGCGAAGTGGTAGCCGAACCGGCCCAGTAGGCGCCACGGTGAGGCGACGTCGATCACCACCGGGCGTACGCCGGAGCGGCGTGCGTCGATCTCCACGGCGAGCAGGATGCCGAGGTAGTAGAGCACCGTCGGCACGGTGGCCCAGCCGAGCACCTGCAGGTACGAGACGCCCAGGTACTCGGCGATGATGAACGCCGCCGCGCCCAGGGTTGGTGGGGAGAGGATCGCGCCCACCCCGGCCGCGGCCAGCATGCCGCCGGCCCGCTCCGGGGGATAGCCGGCGCGGCGCAGCAGTGGCCAGGTGACCGCGCCGATGCTCACCGTCGTCGCGGCACCGGAGCCGGAGACGGTGCCGAGCAGGAATCCGGAGGCCACCGCGGTCCGCCCGGCGGCGGTGCGCGAGCGGCGGAACGCGGCCGCTGACAGCTCGACGAAGAACCGCCCGGCACCGGACAGCTCCAGCACCGCGCCGTAGATGGTGAACAGCACGATGTACGAGGCGGCCACGTCCAGCGGGGTGCCATAGAAGCCGCTGTCGGAGTTGTAGAACGCGTCGACCAGTTGGCTGAAGTCGAGCCCGGAGTGGGCGACCGGCCAGGACTGCGGCAGCAGCCCGCCGTAGTAGCCGTAGCCGAGGAACAGCAGGCAGACCGCGGGCAGGATCCACCCGGTGGTCCGCCGGCACGCCTCCAGCAGCAGGAGCAGCAGGAGGGTGCCCATCACCAGGTCCAGCGGCACGAGCAGGCCCTGCCGGTCGAGGAAGGCGTTGTAGCCGCCGCCACCCGTACCGATCCAGATCGGCAGCACGGGGTAGAGGCAACCGGCCACTGCCAGCGCGACCAGGGCCCAGTCCACCGCGGTGGGTCGCGTCGGGGCCGGACGCGGCAGGCCCGGGTCGACCGGCCGGCTGGTGCGGCGCTGCCAGGCCAGCAGCCGGGCCCGCAGCCGCAGGTCGGCCGGGTAGGCCAGGAAGACCAGCGGCAGTACGAGCGCCAGGAAGATGATCAAGTAGTACTTGCTGCCCTGCGCCAGCGGGCGGAACACCTGCCAGAGGGCCAGCCCGCTGGCCGCCAGCGCCGCCGCGGTGAGGAGCAGGCCGGCCGGCCCGGACAACACCCGGCCCGGCTTCTCGTCCTCGAACTGGGCGGCCAGGTCGCGCGTCGTCCGCTCGGGGTCGGTGCGCGCATCGTCGCCGTCGATGCGCCCGGCCTGGTCGGCGCTGCCGGGTGGGTCGGCCACGGCGGTCTCGGCCCCGGCTGGCGCAGCGACGGTCCCGGTCTCGGCTGGCGCAGCTACGGTCCCGGTCTCGGCTGGCGCAGCCATGGCCTCGGTCTCGGCTGGCGCAGCCTGCCGGGGTGGTGCACCGCCGGTGCCCGGAGCGGGCTCGCTGGTGGGGGAGTCGGCTGGTTGTGCGGGTGGTGGCGAACCGTCGGGCGAACGGGTGGGCGACACGAGGGGACGATACACGTCGATCGACTATCAGGTGGGGCATCGACGGGCGTTTCGCCGCGGGCAGGTCGGGTGTCGGCGCCGCCGCCTCGACCGGCGTCGAATTTGCCTGGAGGGCTGTCGGACCTGGCCGCTAGGGTCGGGCGGTGACTTCGGGGCGACCACTGATTCAGGCTCGCGGGCTGGTGAAGCGGTTCGGCGACTTCACCGCCGTCGACGGCATCGACGTCGAGGTGCGCTCGGGCGAGGCGTTCGGCTTCCTCGGGCCCAACGGCGCCGGCAAGTCCTCCACCATGCGGATGGTCGGCTGCACCTCCCCGCCGAGTGGGGGTGAGCTGCGCATCCTCGACCTGGACCCGGTCCGCGACGGGCCGGCCATCCGGGCCCGGCTCGGCGTCTGCCCGCAGCTGGACAATCTCGACCCGGAGCTGACGGTCCGGGAAAACCTGACCGTCTACGCCCGCTACTTCGGCATCTCGCGCCGGGCGGCCCGGGAGCGGGCCGCCGAGCTGCTCGACTTCGTCCAGCTCACCGAGCGGGCCGACAGCAAGGTCGAGCCACTCTCCGGCGGAATGAAGCGCCGGTTGACCATCGCCCGCGCGCTGGTCAACGATCCGGAGATCGTGCTGCTCGACGAGCCGACCACCGGGCTCGACCCACAGGCTCGGCACCTGGTCTGGGAGCGGCTGTTCCGGCTCAAGCAGCAGGGCGTCACGCTGGTGCTCACCACGCACTACATGGACGAGGCCGAGCAGCTCTGCGACCGGCTGGTGGTGATGGACGGCGGGCGGATCGTCGCCGAGGGTTCGCCCCGGGCGCTGATCGAGCAGCACTCCACGCGCGAGGTGGTCGAGCTGCGCTTCGCCGCCGAGTCGCAGGAGCCGTTCGCCGGCAAGCTCGACGGGCTGGGGGAGCGGGTCGAGGTGCTACCCGACCGCATCCTTCTGTACGTGGCCAACGGCGACGCGGCGGTCGCCGAGGTCTCCGCGCTGGGGCTCAGGCCGGCCAACGTGCTGGTGCGACGCAGCGGCCTGGAGGACGTCTTCCTGCACCTGACCGGCCGCACCCTGGTCGACTGACCCGCGCCCGAGCCCGCCGGTCGGGTCAGTGGCGCGTTGTGATCTTGCGTAGCATCGGCAGCCCGGTGAGCGCGTCCGCCCGACCGGCAGCAAACCATGGGGGTTTCATGTCCAACCTGCCGACCAACAGCCGGCATCAGGCCGGGTTGACCGCCCTCTACCTGGGCTTCTTCGCCACAGTCTGGTTCAGCGTGCCGGCGGCGGAGCAGCCGTGGCGCGCACTGCTGGTGGTGGGCAGCGTGGCTTCCATGATCACGGCCGTGGTGGGCGGCGTGGTGTCGGGCCGCCCCCGGGGCGCCGGCGGCGGAGCGGGGGACCGGGCGACCAACCGGCGGTACGTGCTCATCGTCGTCGCAGAGTTCGCCGCCGCCGGGGTGGGCGCCGTCCTGCTGGCCGCCGCCGACTGGTCCGAGTACATCCCGGTGCTGGTCTGTGCGGTGGTCGGGCTGCACTTCTTCCCGCTCGCCCCGCTGTTGCGAGACCCGCTGCTCCGGCCACTCGGCATCGCGATGTGCGTGCTGGCGGCGGCGGGGCTCGTCGTCGCGCTCGCCTCGGCGGTGTCGGCCGGTGTGGTGGTCGGCACCGGCGCGGGGGTGCTGCTGCTCGGCTACGCCGTACAGGCGCTGGTCCGCGCCCCCCGGCGCGGCTGATCCCGCCGCCGCACCCGCCTCGGCGTGCACCCGCCTCGGCGTGCACCCGCCCCGCCGCCGGCTCGCACCTGTCCGACGGTGGGCGCGAAACGCGCCCCGTCGTGGTTGCCGGGGCCGGCGGAAACGGGGGGACAGGTCGGGGGAGGTCGCCGTAGGGTGACCGGCGGCCTGTCGTACCCCGGGGGTAGGAAGGTCGTGGTGGCAGGCACGGTGGGGCGGGGGTGGTCGTGGTGAGCGTGGCGGGATCGACGCGCGAGCGGGCTCGGCCGGGGCTCCCCTGGGTCCCGGCGTACGCCGTGTTCGAGCACTACCTGGTGGGGTTACGACGCACCTGGCGGGCCGGGGTGTTCTCCTCGTTCCTGCTGCCGGTGTTGACGGTGCTCGGCTTCGGGGTGGGCGTCGGCGCCTACATCGACCAGGGCGTCGGCGGCGTGCGTTACCTCGACTGGCTGGTCCCCGGGCTGATCGCCTCGACCGCCCTCCAGGTGACCGTCGGCGACTCGACGTGGCCGGTGTTCAGCAACTTCCAGTGGGTCAAGACATACTTCGCGCAGAGCGCGTCGCCGCTGCGGGTGGGCGACATCGTGGCCGGGCACCTGGCCTTCGTGCTGTTCCGGGTGCTCACCACGATCGCGGCGTTTCTGCTGGTCACCGGGCTGTTCGGGGCGCTGCGGTCGCCCTGGGCGGTGGCCACCCTGCCGGTGGTGGCACTGCTCGGGCTGGCCATGGCCGCGCCGACATTCGCGTACACCGCGTCGGTGTCCAGCGACAGTTGGCTGGCGATGCTGTTCCGGTTCGCGGTCATCCCGATGACGCTCTTCGCCGGGGTGTTCTTCCCGGTCGAGTCGCTGCCCGAGGCGCTGCGCTGGCTGGCGTACCTGACACCGCTCTGGCACGCCGTCGACCTCTGCCGCGCGGCCACGCTCGGCGTCGCACCACAGTGGTCGATCGCCGGGCACCTGCTCTACCTGGCGGCCTGGGCCCTCGGCGGCTGGTTGCTGGCGCTGCGCGCGTTCCGTCGCAAGCTCGTCGTCTAGGGAGAATGTCGTGGTCACGCTGATCCTGCCTCGGCTGGTCGACGTCTCCGCCGCGTCCCGGCGTTCGGCGTCGGTGGTCGAGCGCAACGTCGCGGCCCTGAAGTCCGTCTACTGGTTGCTGCTGCTCTCCGGCTTCGTGGAGCCACTGCTCTACCTGTTCTCGATCGGGGTGGGCGTCGGGACGCTGGTCGGCGACCTGCCGCTGC
Organism: Micromonospora sp. NPDC005173; assembly: GCF_040608515.1. NCBI lineage: Bacteria > Bacillati > Actinomycetota > Actinomycetes > Micromonosporales > Micromonosporaceae > Micromonospora > Micromonospora sp. NPDC005173. The sequence goes on along the minus strand of NZ_JBEXIK010000022.1, from coordinate 84,721 downwards.
CCGACGGGCGGCTGGTCTCGTACGCCGAGTTCGTGGCCCCGGCGATGCTCGCCTCCTCGGCGATGACCGGGGCGCTCGCGGAGACGACTTTCAATTTCTTCGGCAAGATGAAGTACATGAAGCTGTACGACGGGATGATCGCCACCCCGGTACGGCCGTTCGAGATCGCCGTCGGTGAGTTGGGCTGGGCGATGCTGCGCGGCAGCGCCTACTCGGCAGCGTTCCTCGGGGTGATGATCGCGCTGGGCCTGACCACCGTCCCCCGGGCGCTGACCGCTCTCCCGGCCGCCGTGCTGGTCGGGTTCGCGTTCGGCGCGCTCGGCATGGCGCTCTCCACCTTCATGCGTAGCTGGCAGGATTTCGACCTGATGGGGTCCGCCCAGTTCACCCTCTTCCTCTTCTCCGGCACGTTCGTGCCGGCGCAGGCCTATCCGACCCTGCTGCACTGGCTGATCGAGGTCACCCCGCTCTACCGGTCGGTGCACCTGATCCGTGGTCTCGCGTTGGGTGGCAGTGGTTGGTCCTGGCTGCTCGACGTGCTCTACCTGCTGGCGATGATGGCGCTCGGCCTGCTGGTCGCCTCGCGCCGGATGGGCAGGTTGCTCTACAAGTAGGGGTTACCCGGCGCCTCCTGCGGGGCATGTCGGAGGCAACATCGCCGACAGTGAGGAGGGGCAATGGCCTCCGACGAGTCTTCCGCCGACAGCGGGCGTGAGCGTGACTCCGCCAGCGCGCCGGTCGGTCCCGACGCCGGGCCGGACAGCCCCACCGACCTGCCCGGCAGCGGCTGGAAGGCGGCTCTGCGCCGGACGGTCACAGAGTTCCAGGACGACAGCCTGACCGACTGGGCCGCGGCGCTGACCTACTACGGGGTGTTGTCCATCTTCCCCGGGGTGCTGGTGCTGATCTCCCTGCTCGGCCTGCTCGGCGACGGCGCCACCGAGGGCGTCAAGGACACCGTCAACCAGGCGGTGCCGGAGGGGAACATCCAGCAGATCATCACGGACGCGATCAACCAGGCCCAGCAGAACGGCGGGCTGGCCAGCATCGCGGCGATCATCGGTCTGCTGGCCGCGTTCTGGTCCGCCTCCGGGTACATCGCCGCGTTCATGCGCGCCTCCAACACCATCTACGACGTGCCGGAGGGGCGACCGATCTGGAAGACGCTGCCGATCCGGGTCGGCGTCACGGCGGTGATCGGCGTGCTGCTGCTGGCCTGCGCGGTGATCGTGGTCTTCACCGGCCGCCTCGCAGAACTGGTCGGGAACGCGGTCGGGTTGGGCGAGACGGCGGTCACGGTCTGGAACATCGCCAAGTGGCCGGTGCTGCTGATCCTGGTCAGCCTGATGTTCGCGATCCTCTACTGGGCTTCGCCGAACGCGCGGCACGGCGGGTTCCGCTGGGTCAGCCCGGGTGGCGTGCTGGCCGTGGTGATCTGGCTGGTGATCTCCGGCCTGTTCGCCTTCTACGTGAGCAACTTCGGCTCGTACAACAAGACGTACGGGGCGCTGGCCGGGGTGATCATCTTCTTGGTCTGGCTCTGGCTGAGCAACATCGCGATCCTGTTGGGCGCCGAGTTCGACGCGGAGCTGGAGCGCGGCCGGGCCATCTCGGCCGGCCACCCGGTCGACGACGAGCCGTACGTCGAGCTGCGCGACGACCGCAAGCTCAGGAAGAAGCGGAACGCCGCCGGCCGCCGCTGATCGACGGTCCGACCGCCCCGCCACCGGAGAACGGCTGGCGGGGCGGTCCCGTGTCCTGCGGCGGTACAGCCGGAGAGCGGATGCGGGCGGCAGGTGATCCTTTTCTTGATCGACTAGTAGCTTTTGTTCTTTCGGACAAAAGTTGGGATCAGAACGGTTGAAGCTCTGGACACGCGGTACGGAACGCTCCTACTGTGTCGGACACAACACATCGGCATTGCGCCGATGTGAACGAGTCCGATGAAGAGGTGAGTCCCGGTGCGGACCGTCGACCCCCTGCACGTCCGGCTGTTGCGGTTACTCCGCGACGAGGGGGCCGTGTCCCGGGCAGAGCTGGGTGACCGGCTCCAGATGCCACGCCCGCGCCTGTTGGCCGAGCTGGACCGACTGGTCGCTCTGGGTTACGTCGCCGAGGCCGGGCTCGCCGCGTCCCGGGGCGGGCGCCGCTCCACTCTGGTCGAGCTGAACCCGAAGCTGCGGTTCGCGGCCGTCGACCTGGGCGCCAGCTCGATGGACGTCGAGGTGGTCAACGGCCGACTCGAACCGGTGGCCCACTACGCCGAACCGGCCGACATCCGCAACGGACCGAAGGTGACCCTGCAACGGGTCAACGAGTTGCTGCACAAGGCCCGGGTCGACGGCGCGTACGAGCGGCTGGACGCGGTGGGCATCGGTGTGCCCGGCCCGGTCAGCTTCCGCGACGGCGTCCCGGTCTCGCCGCCGATCATGCCCGGCTGGGACCGGTTCCCGGTGCGCGAGCTGCTCAGCCGGGAGCACGGCTGCCCCGCGGTCGTCGACAACGACGTCAACATCATGGCGATCGGCGAGCGCCACGGCGGGGTCGCCCACTCGGTGGACGACTTCCTCTTCGTAAAGATCGGCACCGGAATAGGGTGCGGCATCTACCTCACCGGCGAGGTCTACCGGGGCACCGACGGCTGCGCCGGGGACATCGGCCACATCCAGGTCGACTCGCACGGTCCGATGTGTTCCTGCGGCAATGTCGGCTGCCTGGAGGCGCTGTTCAGCGGTGCCGCACTGGCCAAGGACGCCATCGCCGCCGCCCGCAGCGGAGTGTCGCCGGCGCTGGCCGAGCGGATGGCCCTGCGCGGTGTGGTCACCGCGCTGGACGTCGCCGAGGGTGCCGTCGAGGGGGACGTGACCTGCATCCAGCTGATCCGCGACGGCGGACGGCGGGTCGGCGGGGTGCTCGCCGGCCTGGTCAGCTTCACCAACCCGTCGATGATCGTGATCGGCGGCGGGCTCGCCCAGCTCGGGCACATCCTGCTCGCCGAGATCCGCAGCGTCGTCTACCGCCGGTCGCTGCCGCTGGCCACCGGCAACCTGCCCGTCGTGCTGTCCGAGCTCGGCGGCCGTGCCGGCGTCGCCGGCGCGGCCGTGCTCGCCAGCGACGTCGCCTTCGGCGAGGCGTCATGAACCCCCAGTCGCAGACCGGGATGACGTCCGCGAGCCCGCAGTCGCCAACCGAACAACCGTCGTGAGCGAGGAGGAGACCGTGGCCCAGCCCGAGGAGAACGTCGCCACCGGTCCGGCGGACGCCGCCGCCGAGGCGCCGCTGGTCGAAGCCCCCGCCGACACCGTCGCTGGCGAGGTGGTCCTGCGCCTCACCGACCTGGTCAAGACCTTCCCCGGGGTACGCGCCCTCGACGGCGTGCAGCTGGAGGTGCGCGCCGGCGAGGTGCACTGCCTGCTCGGGCAGAACGGCGCCGGCAAGTCCACCCTGATCAAGGTGCTGGCCGGGGTGCACCAGCCGGATTCCGGCCAGGTCGAGTGGCGGGGCGAGCCGGTCAATTTCGCCAACCCGCAGGCCGCGATGCGCGCCGGCATCGCCACCATCTACCAGGAACTGGACCTGGTCGACGACCTGTCGGTGGGGGAGAACGCCTTCCTCGGCCACGAGCCGCGCCGGCTGGGCTTCGTCCGCCGTGGGCACATGGCCCGGCGGACCCGGCAGATCCTCGGCCGGCTCGGCCACGCCGAGATCCCACCGGGCCGGATGGTCCGGGCGCTGCCGGCGGCCGGCAAGCAGATCGTCAGCATGGCCCGCGCGCTGTCGCACGAGGCACGACTGATCATCATGGACGAGCCGAGCGCCGTGCTGGCCCACGACGAGGTGGGCAACCTGTTCCGGATCATCCGGGAGCTGACCGCCCAGGGCATCGCCGTCATCTACATCTCCCACCGGCTGGAGGAGATCCGCGAGATCGGCGACCGGGTCACCGTCCTCAAGGACGGCCGGACCACCGCGGCGAACCTGCCGGCTCGGGACACCCCCACCCGCGACCTGGTCAGCCGGATGACCGGCCGGAGCATCGAGTACGTCTTCCCGGAGCGCCCGGCGGACGACCCGGCCGGGGTGGAGTTGCTCCAGGTCGACGGGTTGACCCGGCCGGGCGAGTTCGCCGACGTGTCACTCAGCGTCCGGGCCGGCGAGATCGTGGGCATCGCCGGGCTGGTCGGCTCCGGCCGCTCCGAGCTGCTGGAGACCATCTACGGCGCGCGGCGGGCCGAGGCCGGCACGGTCCGGATGGCCGGCAAGGCGTTGCGGGCCGGCAGCGTGGGTGCGGCGGTCCGGGCCGGGATGGGCATGGCGCCGGAGGAGCGGAAGAGCCAGGCGCTGTTGCTCGGCGAGCCGATCTACCGCAACGTCACGCTGGCCACGTTCGGCCGGTACGCCCGGCTCGGCTTCACCAACGCCGGTGCGGAGCAGGCCGAGGCGGACCGGATCGCCGAAAGCCTGGAGCTGCGACCGCGCGACGTCCGCCGGCCGGTACGCACCCTCTCCGGCGGCAACCAACAGAAGGTGGTGGTCGGGCGCTGGCTGCTCGGCGACACCAAACTGCTGCTGCTGGACGAGCCGACCCGGGGCGTGGACATCGGCGCCCGGGCCGAGCTGTACCAGGTCATCCGCGGGCTGGCCGCTCGCGGTGTCGGGGTGCTGCTGGTCTCCAGTGAGGTGCCCGAGGTGCTCGGCCTGGCCGACCGGGTGCTGGTGATGCGGGAGGGGCGGGTCATCCGCGAGGCCCCCGCCGGCGAACTCGACGAGAACACCGTGCTCGACCTCGTGATGGCGGGGTCCCTGATGGAAGGCGCACCGGCATGAGCGACGCGACTCCCACTCCCACCGCGACACCGGAGCGCCCGCACGTGCCGGCGCAGTCCCCGGCCGAGACGGCGGTGGCCGGCGACCGGGCGGCCTCGACCGGAAACCGGCTCTCCTGGTGGCGGGGCGACGGCGGCGACGGCGCCAAGCGCAACCTCGGTCTGATCGGGGTGCTGGCCGCGCTCATCGTGGTGGGGGCGATCACCAAGCCTGATCTCTACGACGACCCCACCTGGGTCTGGAACAACATCCTGGCCATCCTGCAACTGGCCTCCGTCGTCGGCGTGGTCACGGTGGGGATGACCTTCGTGATCATCGGCGGCGGGATCGACCTCTCGGTCGGTGCGATCGTCGCGTTGGCCGGGGTCTGGTGCACCACGGTGGCCACCCAGAGCTACGGCGCCGGCGGCATGATCTTCGCCGCGATCGTGGTCGGCATCTGCGTGGGTCTGGTCAACGGCGTGCTCATCTCGTACGGGCGGTTGGTGCCGTTCATCGCGACGCTGGCGATGCTGGTGGCCGCCCGCGGGCTCGCCGCGTCGATCTCCAACAAGCAGACCCAGGTGTCGAGCAGCACCTTCATCAACGACATCGCGGCCCGCAAGGTGCTCGGGATCCCGATCCTCGTCTACATCCTCGGCGCGGTCGTCCTGGCCGGGTGGATCCTGCTCAACCGGACGACCTTCGGTCGGCGGACCATCGCCGTCGGTGGCAACCCGGAGGCCGCGCGGCTGGCCGGCATCAACGTCCGCCGGCACACCATGCTGCTCTACGCGCTCTCCGGCCTCTGCTGCGGCATCGCCGCCATCATGCTCACCTCCCAGGCCACCTCGGCCCAGGCGGCGATGGCCAACCTCTACGAGCTGGACGCGATCGCCGCCGCGATCATCGGCGGAACACTGCTCAGCGGTGGCCGGGGCACGATTGTCGGCTCGCTGCTCGGCGTCATCATCTTCGCCACGATCACCAACCTCTTCGCCATCAACGGCCTCTCCATCGAGGCGCAGAACATGGTCAAGGGCGGCATTATCGTCGCCGCCGTCCTGGTCCAGCAGTTCCAGTTCAAGTCCTTCACTCGGCTCCTCGCGCGGAACAGGGTCACCACCGCAACCTGACGCACCGCACCGTTGTCCCTGGCGACGTCGAGATATTCGACAGTGGCCGGACCTCGCACACCCTCACCACTCAAACCCGCTCCCAGGAGGTCGTCATGACCCAGCACAGTCGCGACCTGTCGCGCCGTCGGTTGCTGTTCGGCGGGGCCGCCGTCGGCGCCGCCACCCTGCTCACAGCATGCACAAGCAACGACACCCCGGCCGCCAGCACCCAGACCAAGGCCGCCGGAGACGGCGCCGGCAACAACGCCCCGGGCAAGAAGGTCGTCATCGGGTTCTCCGCCCCCGCGGCCGACCACGGCTGGATGGGCGCGATCCACGCCAACGCCAAGGCTCAGGCTGCCGCGTACTCCGATGTGGAGCTGAAGGAGGTCGACGGTGGGACGACCTCCGAGGCCCAGCGCTCCACGCTCGGCACGCTGATCGCCCAGAAGCCGGACATCATCGTCGTGCTGCCGCACGACGGCAAGGAGGTCAACGCCGTTGCCCTCCAGGCGATGCAGGCGGGCATCCCGATCGTCAACCTCGACCGGGTCTTCCCCGACGCGCTGGCCTCGCGGCTGGTCATCAAGGGTGACAACTACGGCATGGGCGTCTCGGCCGGCCACTTCATCGGCAAGCAGCTCAAGGACAAGGGCGTCACCAACCCGGTCATCGGCGAGATCGCCGGTCTGGAGATCCCGCTGACCGTCGAGCGCAGCGCCGGCTTCACGGCGGCCCTGGCGACGTACGGGTTCAAGGTGTCCAACCGCCGTTCGGCCGAGTTCACCTCCGACAGCGGCCAGCGCGAGGCGGCCCAGCTGCTCCAGGCGCTGCCCAAGATCGATGCCATCTGGAACCACGACGACGACCAGGGCATCGGCGTGCTCGCCGCCATCAACCAGGCTGGCCGCAAGGAGTTCTTCATGGTCGGCGGCGCCGGCTCGAAGCTCGCGATCGACGCGATCAAGGCCGACAACAGCGTGCTCAAGGCCACGGTCACCTACAACCCGTCGATGGCCTCCTCGGCGATCTCGCTCGCCCGGCTCGTCGCCCAGGGCCGGGGCCTCGGGGACCTCACGGAGCTGCAGGTGCCCAAGGAAGTGACCCTCGCCTCCGAGACGATCACCAAGGAGAACGCGGGCAGCTACGAGAAGCTCGGGTTCTGACACACGGGGGGAGACCCACCTTGTCCACGACAGACAAAGAACTGCGGGTCGGCATGGTCGGCTACGCGTTCATGGGCGCCGCGCACTCACAGGCGTGGCGCACCGTGAACCGCGTGTACGACCTGCCGGCGCGGGCCCGAATGGCGCTGATCTGCGGCCGGGACACCGCGAAGGTGGCCGACGCCGCCGACCGGCTCGGCTGGGACGCGTACACGACGGACTGGCGTGACCTGATCAACCGGGACGACATCGACGTGGTCGACATCTGCACACCGGGCGACAGCCACGCCGAGATCGCCCTCGCCGCGTTGGCCGCCGGCAAGCACGTACTGTGCGAGAAGCCGTTGGCCAACACGGTGGCCGAGGCGCGGGCGATGACCGCTGCGGCGGAGACCGCCCGGGCCGCCGGGGTGCGGTCGATGTGCGGGTTCAACTACCGCCGGGTTCCCGCGGTCACGATGATGCGCCAGTTGGTCGCCGACGGCCGACTCGGGGTGATCCGGCACGTCCGGGCGACGTACCTGCAGGACTGGATCGTGGACCCGCAGTTCCCGCTGGTCTGGCGGTTGCAGAAGGACAGGGCGGGCTCCGGCGCGCTGGGTGACATCGGTGCGCACATCATCGACCTGACCCAGTTCGTCACCGGCCAGCGGATCACCGGCGTCAGCGCGGTCACCGAGACCTTCGTCAAGGAACGGCCGTTGCCGGCCGAGTCGAGCGGCTTGGCGGCCACGGTGGACGGCGGCGGTCCGGTCGACGGCACCGGCGCGGCCACCGGGCCGGTCACCGTCGACGACGCCGCGGTCTTCGTGGCCCGGCTGGACGGTGGCGCCCTGGCCACGTACGAGGCGACCCGGTTCGCCACCGGGCGCAAGAACGGCCTGCGAGTCGAGATCAACGGCTCGCTCGGCAGCGTGGTCTTCGACCTGGAACGCCTCAACGAGCTGGAGTTCTACGACGCCACCCGGCCCAGCGTGGAACAGGGTTTCAGCCGCATCCTGGTGACCGAGGGCGAGCACCCGTACATGTCGGCGTGGTGGCCACCCGGCCACATCATCGGCTACGAGCACTCCTTCACCCACCAGATGCGCGACTTCATCGAGGCGATCGCCACCGGGGTCGACCCGGCTCCGTCGTTCGCCGACGGGTTGCAGGTCCAGCTCGTGCTGGACGCGGTGACCCGTTCGGCGGAGATCGGCTCCTCCTGGACCGAGGTGGAACCGGCGCTGGCCGTGGCGGCCGTCTGACCCATGTTCATCCGCGATGGCGGTGCTCGCGCCGCCATCGCCCGACCGGCTTTCCGGAGCCGACCGGCGAGGGACCGGCCGCGGTTTGCGCCCCGCGGTCGGGACGAGGTCGGCACCGGAGGGCGTGCAGCCGGGCCGTACGGCCCGGTGGCGCACGAGCAGGACGGTCGTCCGGTGCGACCGGACCGGGATTCCCCGGCCGCACCGGAGGACCGCCACCACCCCCGGCGATCCGGAGGACCCCATGGAACCGCCCGCCGCTGCCTTCACCCGTACCGCTTCCGTCCGCCGACGTTCGGCGTGCCGCACTCCGGTCGGTGATCCGTTGGGCACGGCGGCCTGAGACGTCCGGCCGGGGCGGGCCAACGCCCCGGTCGGCCGGATGCGGGGGAGGCAGGGTCGAGACGCCGACCGACCCTGCCTACCAACCCCGTCTGCCCGCCTCCGTACCGGGAACCGGTCCGGTGTCGTCGCCGCCGACGCCGACGTCGGAACCCGGTGCCGTCCCGGTGCGGGGCGCGGGCGGACGGGGCCCATCCACCCAGGCCGTATCTTTCCGAAGAATATTCTGATATTCCTATATTTAACTGCACCGACGGTTCCTCCTGAACGGGAAGGAGCACCATGCGAACGGGTGTCTGGCTGGTAGGAGCGCGCGGTTCCGTCGCGACCACCAGCATCGTCGGAGGGCTCGCGTTGCGGGCCGGCCTGGCCGGGCCGACCGGCTGCGTCACCGAGCTGCCGGAGCTGCGCGGCCCCGCCCTGCCGTCCTTCGCCGATCTGGTCTTCGGCGGTCACGACGTGGCCACCACTCCGCTGTGCAAGCGGGCCGAGGCGTTGGCCGACACCGGTGTCATCCCCGGGCGGCTGGTCGCCGCGCTCCCCGACGAGTTGGCCGCCGTCGAGCAGGAGCTGCGTCCGGCACCGGCCGGCGCGACCCAGGCCGACCGGGCCGCCGCCGTGGTCCGCGATCTCACCGCCTTCCGCGAGCGGCACGGGCTGGACCGGGTGGTGGTGGTCAACGTCTCCGCCACCGAACCGGCCCCTCGACCGCACCCCGGGCACGCCGACCCGGACGCGCTGCGCGCCGCTCTCACCGGCCCGGACGAGGTGCTGCCACCCAGCTCCCTGTACGGGTACGCGGCGCTGCTGGCCGGCTGCCCGTACGTCGACTTCACCCCGTCCACCGGGCTGCGGCTGCCGGCGCTGACCGCGCTGGCCGAACAGGCCCGACTGCCGTACGCCGGGCACGATGGCAAGACCGGCGAGACCCTGGTCAAGTCGGTGCTCGCGCCGATGTTCGCGATGCGCAACCTGGCCGTGCGGTCCTGGTCCGGGGTCAACCTGCTCGGCGGCGGTGACGGCGCCACCCTCGCCGACCCGGCCGCCAACGCCGCCAAGGTGCAGAGCAAGCAGCGGGTGCTCGGCGAGACGCTGGGCTACGTGCCGCAGGGCGGCACCCGGATCGAGTACGTCGAGGAGCTGGGCGACTTCAAGACCGCCTGGGATCTGATCACCTTCGCCGGTTTCCTCGGCACCGGGATGCGGATGGAGTTCACCTGGCACGGCTGCGACTCCGCGCTGGCCGCGCCCCTGGTGCTCGACCTGGCCCGGCTCACCGCCGCCGCGCACGCCGCCGGTCACGTCGGGCCGCTGGCCGAGCTGGGCTTCTTCTTCAAGGACCCGCTCGGCACGCCCACCCACTCGCTGGCCGAGCAGTGGGCCCGGCTGGTCGGCTTCACCGAGCGGCTGCACGCCGGCCGGGACGGTGCCCATGACCACGTTGGCTGACCTCGCCGAGCTGGTCCGGGCGCCGGCCGCGCTCTCGGTGCCCGGGGACGTGGTCGCCGGCGCCGCGGCGGCCGGCGCGCTGAGCCGGCGTACCCCCGCCCTGGCCGGTGCCTCGGTGTTGCTCTACTGGGCCGGCATGGCCGGCAACGACTGGGCCGACCGGCGGCTGGACGCCGTCGAGCGGCCCGAGCGGCCCATCCCCAGCGGCCGGGTCGCCCCGGTCGCCGCGGTCGGGCTCGCCGCCGGCCTCACGGCCGCCGGGGTGGGCCTGGCCGCCGCCGTGGGCGGTCGCCGTGCCGCCGCGCTCGCCGTGCCGCTGGCGGCCACCATCTGGGGGTACGACCTGCTGGCCAAGAACACCGCCGCCGGGCCGGCTGTGATGGCCGCCTGTCGCGGGTTGGACGTGCTGCTCGGCGCGTCCGGCGGTCGACTGACCCGGGCGCTGCCAGCGGCGGTGACCGTCGCCGCGCACACCTGGACGGTCACCGCACTGTCCCGCCGGGAGGTCACCGGCGCCGACGCCGCCCTGCCGCTGCGCACGCTGGCCGGCACCGCCCTGGTCGCCGCCAGCGCCGCGGTCGCGGCACCTGGGGCCGCCGTCCGGCGCGCCGAGCCGACCCCGACCGACGGCCCGTCCGCTGCTGGTGACCGCCCTGCCTTGCCGGTCCGGCTCGCCGCCGCGCTGCCCGCGGTGCTCGCCGGCTGGTACGCCGCCCGCTATGGCGCGGCCCAGGCCCAGGTGGTCCGCGACCCGTCGGCCGGCCGGGTACGCGCTGCGGTCGGCGCCGGGATCACCGGACTGCCCGCCCTGCAGGGGGCGCTCACCGCGCGCGGAGGCGCTGGCCTGCTCGGGCTGGCGGTCGCGGCGGCGGCGCCGCTGGGCCGGCGGCTGGCCCGGAAGGTCTCCCCGACATGACCGCCCCGCACCCCCGCCCCGGGCCACCGGCCGACGCCTCGACGCTGCGCCTCGGCTACGGGACCAACGGCTTCGCCAACCACCGGCTCGACGACGCGCTGGCCGTCATCGCCGACCTCGGGTATGTCGGGGTGGCGCTGACCCTGGACCACGACCACCTCGACCCGTTCGCGCCCGGCCTCACCCGCCGGACGGCCGCCGTCAGCCGGCGGCTGAGCGCGCTGGGCCTCGCGGTGGTGATCGAGACCGGGGCCCGCTACCTGCTCGACCCGTGGCACAAGCACGCCCCGACATTGCTGCACGACGACCCGACCCGGCGGATCGAGTTCCTGCGCCGGGCCGTCCGGATCGGCGCCGACCTCGGCGCGGAGGCGGTCTCCTTCTGGGCCGGCGTCCGCCCCGATCCGGTGCCGGCGCAGACCGCCTGGGACCGGCTGGTGTCCGGCTGCGCCGCCGTTGTCGACGCCGCCGACGCCGCCGACGTCACCCTCGGTTTCGAACCGGAGCCGGGGATGCTCGTCGAGGACATCGCCGGCTGGCGTCGGCTGCGCGCCGCGCTCGGCGACCCGGCCCGCTTCGGCATCACCCTCGACATCGGGCACTGCCGCTGCCTGGAGCCGTGGCCTGTGCCGCAGTGCGTCGCCGAGGTGGCCGGGCACCTGGTCAACGTGCAGATCGACGACATGCGCCGGGGAGTGCACGAGCACCTGGAGTTCGGCACCGGCGAGATCGACTTCCCGCCGGTGCTGACGGCCCTGGCCCAGGCCGGTTACCGCGGGCTGGTCGCCGTCGAGCTGCCCCGGGACTCGCACGCCGCGCCCGCCGTGGCCGCCCGGTCGATCGAGTTCCTGCGCGCCGCCGCGATGAGCGGCCGCACCGAGGACGAGGTGCCCGCCGGCACCCTCCGCTCTGCGTCAGCGGACGCGGCAGCCATGGCCGCCTATCCGGGCAGTGGCCGTCGTATGGGTTGAAGCAGCGCGGAGGGTGTGCCTGGGCACCTGCGGAGCAGCACGAGGGAGGAGACGGGATGACACCGGATTCACTACGGGCCGCGCTGCGGGGCGTACCCGACCCTGACTGGCTGGACACGGCGCTGCGCCGGGTCGGGGCCGAGCCCACCGCGATCACCCGGTTGTTCCCGGCCGCCGGCCGGCGCTGCGGCCGGGCCGCGCTGCCCGACGTCCCCGGCTGGACCGCCGACGACGCGGCCCGGGTATTGCTGCTCACCGCCCTGCCCGCCGAGCACGGCGAGTACGCCGACACCCTCTACCGGAACGGCGACGCCGCCGAACGGCGGGCCGTGCTGCGCGCCCTGCCGCTGCTGCCGATCGGCGCCGCCGGGGTACCGCTGCTGCACGACGCGATCCGGACCAACGACACCCGGCTGGTCGCCGCCGCGCTCGGCCCGTACGCGCGGCACCTCGATCCGGCGGCCTGGCGGCAGGCGGTGCTCAAGTGCGTGTTCTCCGGCGTGCCGCTGGCCGTGGTGGCCGATCTCGACACCCGCGCCGACGGGGAACTGGCCGCGATGCTGGCCGCGCTGGCCGCCGAGCGGCACGCCGCCGGCCGGGAGCTGCCCGCCGACGCCACCGCCCTGCTCGACCGGCTCACCGCGCACAGCGGCGGGACCGGCACCGTCGACCGGCCCACCCCCACGGAGGCGTGATGCGCATCTTCGACCCGCACATCCACATGACCTCACGCACCACGGACGACTACGAACGGATGGCCGCCGCCGGGGTCCGGGCCGTGGTGGAGCCGTCGTTCTGGCTGGGTCAGCCGCGCACCAGCGCCGCCTCGTTCGCCGACTACTTCGACTCGCTGATCGGTTGGGAGCCGTTCCGGGCCGGGCAGTTCGGGGTACGGCACCACGCCACGGTGGCGCTGAACCCCAAGGAGGCCAACGACCCGCGCTGCCGGCCGGTGCTCGACCTGCTGCCCCGCTACCTGGACAAGGACGCGGTGGTCGCGGTCGGCGAGATCGGGTACGACTCGATGACCCCGGAGGAGGACGAGGCGTTCGCCGCGCAGCTCGCGCTGGCCGTGGCGCACGACCTGCCGGCGCTGGTGCACACCCCGCACCGGGACAAGGCGCGGGGCGTCGAGCGCACCCTCGCCGTGGTCAACGAGTCCGGCATCGAGCCGGGCCGGGTGGTGGTCGACCACCTCAACGAGGTGACCGTCAAGCTGGTCCGGGACACCGGCTGCTGGCTGGGCTTCTCCATCTACCCGGACACCAAGATGTCCCCGCCCCGCATGGTGGAGCTGCTGCGGGAGTACGGGACCGAGCGGATGCTGGTCAACTCGGCCGCCGACTGGGGGCGCTCCGACCCGCTGCTGACCCGGGCCACCGGCGAGGCGATGCTGCTGGCCGGGTTCACCGACGACGACGTCGACCGGGTGCTGTGGCGCAACCCGGTGGAGTTCTACGGGCAGTCCGGCCGGCTCGACCTGAGCGACCTGGACTCCGCCGCCGCCGTGGACCCGCAGACCGGCAACTCGATCCTGCGCGGTGGTAGCTGATGCGGCTGCGGCATGCCGGCGGCGAGACCGTCCACCTCGGCTACTGCACCAACGTGCACCCCGCCGAGGAGTTCGCCGGCATCCTCGCCCAACTGGACACCTACGCCGTGCCGGTACGCGCGGCGCTCGGCTCCGACCTGCTCGGCCTTGGCCTGTGGCTGGCCGCACCGGTAGCCGCCGAGCTGGCCGCCGACCCGGCACTGCGCCGCCGGCTGCGCGCCGAGCTGGACGCGCGCGGGCTGGAGGTGGTGACCCTCAACGGCTTCCCGTACGCGGCCTTCCAGGCGCCGGTGGTCAAGCACGACGTCTACCGCCCCGACTGGACCACCGAGCAGCGGTTGACGTACACCCTGGATCTGGCCCGGGTGCTCGCCGACCTGCTACCCGACGACGCCGCCCGGGGCTCGATCTCCACCCTGCCGCTGGCCTGGCGGCAACCCTGGGGCGCCGACCAGGCCGATGCCGCCCGACGTCGGCTGGACCAGCTCGCCGCCGGCCTGGCCGCGGTGCAGCGGGACACCGGCCGGCAGGTGCGGGTCGGCTTCGAGCCGGAGCCTGGCTGTGTGGTGGAGAGCACCGGCCAGGCCGCCACGCTACTGTCCGGTATGGACACTGAGCGGTTGGGCATCTGCCTCGACCTCGCCCACCTGGCCTGTGCGTGGGAGGAGCCCGGCGCGGCGCTGGACCGGCTGCGGACGGCCGGCCTGCCGGTGGTCAAGGTCCAGGTCTCCGCCGCCGTCGAGGCGGCCGACCCGGCCGGCGGCGCCGACGCGCTGCGCCGCTGGGTGGAGCCGCGCTTCCTGCACCAGACCCGGAGCGCCGGCTGCGCGGGCGGGGTCGACCCGGCCGACCCGGCGTACGCGGCCGACGACCTGGACGCGGCGCTCGACGCGGCGCTGCCCGGCCCGTGGCGGGTGCACTACCACGTGCCCCTGCACGCCCCACCCGAAGAGCCGCTCGGCTCCACCCTGCCGGTGCTGCGCGCCGCGCTGGCCGCGCTCTACGCCGGACCGGCGGCCGGCTGTGACCACCTCGACGTGGAGACGTACACCTGGGGGGTGCTGCCGGCCGCGCGGCGACCGGGCACCGACGCGGAGCTGGCCGCCGGCATCGCCGCCGAGCTGGCCTTCGCCCGCGCCGAGTTGGTCGGCCTGGGCCTGACGCCGGAACTGACCACGACGGCCTGCGCGGGGGTGCCGCGATGAGCCGGCGACTGGTGGTGCTCGACGTGGTCGGGCTGACCCCGCGACTGCTGGCGCACATGCCCCGGCTGCGGGGGGTCGCCGACGGCGGCTTCCGGGCCGAGCTGGGCACCGTGCTGCCCGCGGTGACCTGCTCGGTGCAGTCCACCTTCCTCACCGGCGAGCCGCCGAGCGGGCACGGGATCGTCGGCAACGGGTGGTATTTCCGGGAGCTGGGTGAGGTGCTGCTGTGGCGGCAGCACAACGCGCTGGTCGGCGGGGAGAAGCTCTGGCAGGCGGCCCGGCGGGCCGAGCCCGGCTACACCGTCGCCAACGTCTGCTGGTGGTACGCCATGGGCGCGGACGTCGACTGGACGGTCACCCCGCGCCCGGTCTACTACGCCGACGGCCGCAAGGAGCCGGACTGCTACACCGACCCGCCGGAGCTGCACGACGCGCTCACCGGGCGGCTGGGCACCTTCCCCCTGTTCACCTACTGGGGGCCGACGGCCGGGCTGCCCTCGTCACGGTGGATCTGCCAGGCGGCCGAACAGATCCTGGCCGACGTGTCGCCCGACCTGACCCTGGTCTACGTCCCGCACCTGGACTACGACCTGCAACGGTACGGCCCGTCCTCGGCCCAGGCCGCGGCCGCGGCGGCCGAGTTGGACACGGTGCTCGGGCCGCTGCTGGACGCCGCTCGGGCCCGCGACGCCACGGTGGTGGTGCTCTCGGAGTACGGCATCACCGACGTGTCCCGGCCGGTGGACGTCAACCGGCTGCTGCGCGCCGAAGGGCTGCTGCGGGTGCACACCCAGGCCGGCATGGAGTACCTCGACCCGTGGACGTCCCGGGCGTTCGCGGTCGCCGACCACCAGGTCGCGCACGTCTACGTCCGGGACCCGGCCGACGTGCCGGCGGTGGCGAAGCTCTGCGCCGGGCTGCCCGGCGTGGCCGAGGTGCTCGACGCCGAGGGCAAGGCCGCGCACGGGCTGGATCATCCACGCGCCGGGGAGCTGGTGCTGGTGGCCGAGCCGGACGCGTGGTTCACCTACTACTACTGGCTGGACGACGCCCGCGCACCGGACTTCGCCCGGCTGGTGGAGATCCATCGGAAGCCGGGTTACGACCCGGCCGAGCTGTTCTTCGATCCGGCCGCGCCAGGTGCGGCCAAGCGTCGCGCCGGGGTGGCGCTGGCCCGCAAGAAGCTGGGCATGCGCTACCTGATGAGCGCGGTCGGCCTGGACGCCGGGGCGCGGGCGGTACGCGGCTCGCACGGGCGGCTGCCGACCGACCCGGCGGACGCTCCGGTGCTGCTCTGCTCCGACCCGGCCGCCGCCCGGGAGCGGATCGCCGCCACCGACGTCAAGGCACTGCTGCTGGAGCTGGCCGGGCTGACCTCTGGGGGCGGCGCGGAGGCGGCCCGGCCGGGGGAGGGGTCATGACGGTCACCGTCGCGCCCACCGACGCCAGCGGGCTGCGGGCTCGCTTCGACGCGGAGTTGGCCGGGTTCCTCGACCGGCAGGGCCCGGACTGGCCGGACGGCGCGCCGCGCGGCGTGTTCACCGCGCTGTACCGGTTCGTGCTGGCCGGCGGCAAGCGGCTGCGCCCGCTCTTCTGCTACTGGGGCTGGCGCGGTGCCGGGGCGGCCGACGGCACCCCGATCGTCGTGGCCGCGGCGGCACTGGAGCTGTTCCACGCGTTCGCGCTGATCCACGACGACATCCTGGACGGCAGCGACCGCCGCCGGGGTGAGCCGTCCGTGCACCGGCTCTTCGCCGATCTGCACGCCCGCTCGTCGTGGCGTGGCGACCCCGAGGCGTACGGACGCAACACCGCGCTGCTCTGCGGGGATCTCTGCGCGGCCTGGTCGGACCAGATGTTCCACGAGTGCGGCCTGAGCACCGAGCAGGTGCACCGGGGGTACGGGATGTTCGCGCTGATGCGTACCGAGGTGATCGCGGGGGAGTACCTGGACCTGGTCTCCGGGGTGGGCGACGGCTCGGTGGCCAGCGCGCTGACCGTGATCCGGATGAAGGCGGCCCGGTACACGGTGACCCGACCGTTGCAGATCGGTGCGGCCCTGGCCGGTGCGGGGCCGGAGCTGATCGCCGCGCTGGGCGAGTTCGGTGACCCGCTGGGTGACGCGTTTCAACTCCGCGACGACGTGCTGGGCGTCTTCGGTGACCCGGCGGTCACCGGCAAGTCCGTCCTGGACGACCTGCGCGAGGGCAAGCCGACGGTGATGATGGCGCTGGCCCGTAGCGCCGCCGACCGGCCGCAGACCGCCAGGCTGCGCGAGCTGTTCGGCAATCCCGCGCTGGACGCTGACGGCGCGGCGGAGCTGCGCGGGATCATCGAGGCGACCGGCGCCCGGGAACGGATCGAGCAGATGATCCGGGTCCGTACCGAGGCCGCGCTGGTCGCGCTGGAGACCGCGACGGTGGCCGACGAGGCCCGCGCCGCGCTGGTCGCGCTGGCCGCACAGGCGATCGACCGCCGCGCCTGATTCGCCGGCGTTCGTCGGCCTCGGCCCCCCGGACATCGTCCGCCGTCTTCGGGGAACGGCGCTGCCTGGTGACTTTCAGCCGAATCGACGAAAGTTCACGCCGGTTCGCCGGAAGGCATAGACACATTGACACTCGTAACTTAGTGTCGTGGCCAACACGACAATGTTTCGTCGAGGTGAACCGGCGGCGCGGTAACCCATCGACCCCACCCCACCACCGCTACGGCATCCGGCGCGACGGCGCGCGCCCGGCCTGGCAGTCATTCGTCAGGAAGGGACAGCACAACGATGTCCATGAAGGATGCTCCCACCCACCGATCCCGACGATGGTTCTCCGCCGGATCGGCGCTGCTGCTGGTGGCTGCGGCCGGCACGGTCGCACTCGGCGCCGGACCGGCCGCACTCGGCGGCCCGACCCCCGCCCAGGCGCACCCGATCAACGCCACCGACTTCCAGCAGGTCGAGCTCGCCCGCGGCGTGGCCGAGATGGGCGAACCGATGTCGCTGGCCGTGCTGCCGGACCGCTCGGTCCTGCACACCGCCCGCAACGGCACACTGCGCCGCACCGACGCGAACGGCACCACCGCCGTGATCGGCACCCTGCCGGTCTACAACCACGACGAGGAGGGGCTGCAGGGCGTCGGGGTCGACCCGAACTTCGCCAGCAACCGGCAGATCTTCCTCTACTACGCCCCGCCGCTCGCCACGCCCGCCGGCGACGCGCCGGCCACCGGCACCGACTTCTCGGCCTGGCAGGGCGTCAACCGGCTCTCCCGGTTCACCCTCAACGCCGACTTCACGATCAACCAGGCCAGCAAGGTCGACGTGCTCGACGTGCCGGCCGATCGCGGGATGTGCTGCCACGTCGGCGGGGACATCGACTTCGACGCCGCCGGCAACCTCTACCTCTCCACCGGCGACGACAGCAACCCGTTCGACTCGGCCGGCTACTCCCCGATCGACGAGCGGACCAACCGCAACCCGGCGTACGACGCGCAGCGCAGCGCCAGCAACACCAACGACCTGCGCGGCAAGATCCTGCGGATCAAGGTGAACGCCAACGGGACGTACTCCATCCCGGCGGGCAACCTGTTCGCGCCCGGCACGGCCAGGACCCGGTCGGAGATCTACGCGATGGGCTTCCGCAACCCGTTCCGGATCAGCGTGGACAAGGCCACCGGCGTCGTCTACGTCGGTGACTACGGGCCGGACGCCGGCACCACCAGCGCCACCCGCGGGCCGTCCGGCCAGGTGGAGTTCAACCGGGTCGACGCGGCGGGCAACTACGGCTGGCCGTACTGCACCGGCACCAACACCAGCACCGAGACGTACAACGAGTGGGACTTCGCGGCCAACACCGGCGGGGCTAAGTACAACTGCACCGGCGGGCCGACCAACAACTCGTTCCGCAACACCGGCCTGGGCACCCTGCCGGCGGCCAAGCCGGCCTGGATCCGGTACGCCGGCGACGCCGGCACCCCGCCGGAGTTCGGCGGCGGCTCCGAGTCGCCGATGGGCGGCCCGGTCTACCGGTACAACGCCTCGTCGACCTCGACGACGAAGTTCCCGCAGTCGTTCGACGGGCAGTTCTTCGCCACCGAGTTCGGCCGCGGCTGGATCAAGCCGATCCACGTCAACGCCGACGGCTCCCGGGGCACCATCGACAGCTTCCCCTGGACGGGCAAGCAGGTGATGGACTCGGCGTTCGGACCGGACGGGGCGTACTACGTGCTCGACTACGGCACCGGCTACTTCAACGGTGACGCCAACTCCGCGCTCTACCGCTTCGATCACGTCGGGGGCGGCAACCGGGCGCCCAACGCCACGGCCAGCGCGAACAGGACCTCCGGTGCCGCACCGCTGGCGGTGACGTTCTCCTCGGCCGGCTCGTCCGACCCCGAGGGCGGCGCACTGACGTACTCGTGGAACTTCGGTGACGGCACCAGCTCCACGGCGGCCAACCCGTCGAAGACGTACACCACCAACGGCACCTACACCGCGACGCTGACCGTGCGGGACCCGCAGGGCGCCACCGGCAGCGCCAGCGTGGTGATCAACGTCGGCAACACCGCGCCCACGGTGACCATCAACAGCCCCGGCAACGGGCAACTGTTCAGCTTCGGCGACACGGTGCCGTTCAGCATCACGGTCACCGACCCGGAGGACGGCACGATCGACTGCACGAAGGTCAAGATGACCTACGTGCTCGGGCACGACCAGCACGGGCACCAGATCACCTCCAAGACCGGCTGCTCCGGCACGATCACCATCCCGGTCGACGGTGAGCACGACGACGCGGCGAACATCTTCGCCATCTTCGACGCCGAGTACACCGACGCCGGCGGGCTGACCACGCACACCCAGCACACGCTGCCGCCGCGGCACCGGCAGGCCGAGTTCTTCGGCACCTCGTCCGGGATCAACGTGTTCAGCAAGACCCCGGCCGAGGGTGGCAAGACCGTCGGCGACATCAACAACGGCGACTGGATCGCGTTCCAGCCGTACCGGCTGGGCAACGTGACCTCGTTCAGCGCCCGGGTCTCCTCGGCGGGTGCCGGCGGCACGCTCCAGGTCCGGGCCGGCTCGGCCACCGGCACGGTGCTCGGCTCGGCCACCGTCCCGGTCACCGGGGGCTGGGAAACCTTCACCACGGTGACGGGGGCGATCACCAACCCGCCGACTGGCACCACCACGCTCTACCTGACGTTCGCCGGGTCGGGCACCGGCGCGCTCTATGACGTGGACGCGTTCACCTTCACCACCGGGGCACCGCCCGCCGGCGGGGCCGGTCCGATCAAGGGCCTGGCCGGCAAGTGCCTGGACGTGCGCTCCGGCGCCACCGCCGACGGCACCCAGATCCAGATCTACACCTGCAACGGCAGTACGGCGCAGACCTGGACGGTCACGCCGAACTCGACGATCAAGGCGTTGGGCAAGTGCCTCGACGTCTCGGGCGGCGGTTCGGCCGACGGCACCAAGATCCAGCTCTGGACCTGCAACGGGACCGGTGCGCAGAACTGGGCCGCGCAGGCCGACGGCACGGTGCGCAACACCCAGTCCGGCAAGTGCCTCGACGTCTCCGGAAACAACTCGGCGGACAGCACCGCCGTGCACCTCTGGACCTGCACCGCCGCCCCGAACCAGAAGTGGACCCTGCCCTGAGTTGACAGGAGGGGCCCCTTGTCAACGCCTAGTGTGGTGCAAGGGACCCCTCCTAACCGTTCTTAGGAGAGCGACATGCGCAGACTCCTGCGACCCGTCCTCGGCGCGGCCACCGCCGTCCTCGCCGTCATCGCCTGTACCACCCCGGCCACCCCGGCCAGCGCCGCCGACGCCCCCTACGACGTGCTGGTCTTCTCCAAGACCGCCGGCTTCCGCCACGACGCGATCCCGGTCGGCATCCAGACCATTCGGGACCTGGGCGCGGCGAACAACTTCACCGTCACCGCCACTGAGGACGCCGCGGCGTTCACCACCGCGAACCTCAACCAGTACGAGGCGGTGGTCTTCCTCAACACCACCGGCGACGTGCTCAACGCCAGCCAGCAGACCGTCTTCGAGTCGTACATCGGATCGGGTCGCGGGTACGTGGGTGTGCACGCCGCCGCCGACACCGAGTACGACTGGCCGTTCTACGGCAACCTGGTCGGCGCGTGGTTCGCCTCGCACCCGGCCATCCAGCAGGCCAACGTCAAGGTGGAGGACCGGGGGCACGCGGCCACCGCGCACCTGCCGCAGACCTGGACCCGCACCGACGAGTGGTACAACTACCGGACCAACGCCCGGTCCACCGCCCACGTGCTGGCCACCCTGGACGAGTCGTCGTACTCCGGTGGCGGGATGGGCGCGGACCACCCGCACTCCTGGTGCAAGAGCTACAACGGCGGCCGGTCCTTCTACACCGGCGGCGGGCACACCCAGTCGTCGTACGCGGAGCCCGCGTTCCGGGCCCACCTGCTCGGCGGCATCCGGTATGCGGCCGGTCGGAGCAAGGCCGACTGCCGGCCCGAGACCGGCTACACCCCGCTCTACAACGGCTCGACCAGCGGCTGGTCGCAGGCCGGCCCGGGCAACTTCACCAACTCCGACGCCACCCTCACCTCGGTGGGTGGCATGGGGATGCTCTGGTACAACGCCAAGCAGTTCACCAACTACTCGCTGAAGCTGGACTGGAAGCTGGCCGGCGACGACAACTCGGGCGTGTTCATCGGCTTCCCACCGTCCAGTGACCCGTGGTCGGCAGTGGACAACGGCTACGAGATCCAGATCGACGCCACCGACGCGGCCGACCGCACCACCGGATCGGTCTACACCTTCAAGTCCGCGGACATCGCGGCCCGTGACGCGGCGCTCAACGCGGCGGGGGAGTGGAACACCTACGAGCTGCTGGTCGAGGGCGAGCGGCTGCAGATCTTCCTCAACGGCGTGAAGATCAACGATTTCACCAACACCAACCCGGTCCGTTCGCTGGCCGGCCACATCGGCATCCAGAACCACGGCACCGGCGACGACGCCTCGTTCCGCAACATCCGGATCAAGGAGTTGGGCACCACGCCACCGCCGACCGGGAACACCACCATCCAGGCCGAGGCGTTCAGCTCGGCCAACGGGGTCACCCCGTTCACCAAGGCGGGCGCCAACGGCGGCCAGACCATCGGCTACATCGACCCGGGCGACTGGTCGGCGTACAACGGTGTGAACCTGACCGGCGTCACCTCGTTCACGTCCCGGGTCGTCTCCGGCGGCGCGGGCGGCACCATCCAGGTGCGTACCGGCTCGGCCACCGGTCCGGTGCTCGGCTCGGTCGCGGTGCCGAACACCGGCAGCTGGACCACCTTCGCCAACGTCACCACCGCACTGTCCGGCGTCCCGTCCGGCGCCCAGAACCTCTACCTCACCTTCACCGGTAGTGGCACGGGGCTCTTCGATGTGGACGACTTCACCCTGGTCAGGGGCGGCGGGGGCGGCAACCCCGGGGTCGGCCCGATCAAGGGCCTGGGCGGTAAGTGCCTGGACGTGCGTTCCGGCGGCACCGCCGACGGCACCCAGATCCAGATCTACACCTGCAACGGCAGTACGGCGCAGACCTGGACCGTGACGCCGAACTCGACGGTCAAGGCGCTCGGTAAGTGCCTCGACGTGTCCGGCAGCGGCACCGCCGACGGCACCAAGATCCAGCTCTGGACCTGCAACGGCACCGGCGCGCAGAACTGGGCCGCCCAGGCCGATGGCAGCCTGCGCAACGCGTCGTCGGCCAAGTGCCTCGACGTCTCCGGAAACAACTCCGCGGACAGCACGATCGTGCACCTCTGGACCTGCAACGGCGCGGCCAACCAGAAGTGGACCCTGCCCTGATCCCTCGCTGATCCGACCCCGCTGATCCGGCCCGCCGGGTGTGCCCCGCCCGGCGGGCCGGTCACCGCCGCGAGCGCGATACCGCCGGGCGTGTCCCGCCCGGCCGGTCGGTCTCGGCCGCGAGCGCGATACCTCTGAGGCATCAATATGCCCCTGAGGTATCGCGCTCGTGCCGCTGCGGGGGTGGTCACCCGACCGACGAGCCGCGACCGGCGAACCTTGACCGGCGAGCCCCGAGGGTCGGGCCGGCGGACTCCGCGCCGGCCGCGGCCACGGACTCCGCGCCGGGCGCGGCCACGGACTCCGCGGGCCGGCTCACAACCGGCTGCCGTACCTTGACCCGCATGGGGCGTTTCGCGCGGTGGCGCCGGATGGCGCGGGTGCAGGGGCACCGGCTGCGCGGGGCGCTGCGCCGGGCTGAGGAGCCCGACGAGTCAGGCGGGCCGGCACCCAGCCTGAACCGCCTCGACGCGCTGGTGGAGGGTTTCGCCGCAGGTCAGCCGGTGCGCTGGACCCTGGCCGGGCCGCCCCGGCCGCTCCCCGACGCGGTCGACGTGGCGGCGTACCGGATCATCGAGGAGGCGCTGACCAACGCGCGCCGGCACGCCCCGGGCGGGCCGGTAGCGGTCCGGCTGCGCTACGACGCCAAGGGCATCACCATCGAGGTACGCGACGACGGCGCCGGACCCGGACCGGTGGGCGGTGACACCTCCGAACCCGGCCGCGGCCTGCTCGGTATTCGCAGGCGCGCCGAGCGGATCGGCGGCACCTTCTCCGCCGGCCCGCGCCCCGGCGGCGGCTTCACCGTCCGTGCGGTCCTGCCCGCGCCCGAAGAGGTAGCGGAGTGATGAACCGGTGGCGGGGCCGCAGCCGCCCGCCGGTCCGGCGCGGCCCGCGCTGGTCCTGACCCGGATCGACGAGCATCACCGCGACGTGGTGCGTCCGCCGGAACCCGCCCGAACTACCCCGGGCGGTGGGCTTTCGCGATGGGGGCGGCGGAAATAGGGTGGGGGCGGCGACCGTGACGGTGGCCGGTGACCCGGTGGGAGGCGCAACCCGCCGGGCCCAGGTGCGTTCCGCATCCACCGGTGTTCCGTCCCGCTGCCGCGTACCGGTCTGACCGGTCATCCTCGCCCCGGTCCGCACATGGAATCCCCATCACAACAGGGGAGAAGGACAATGGCGCGACCCATCACGCTCTTCACCGGCCAGTGGGCCGACCTGCCGTTCGAGGAGGTCTGCCGGCTCGCCTCCGAGTGGGGCTACGACGGTCTGGAGATCGCCTGCTGGGGCGACCACTTCGAGGTCGACAAGGCGCTCGCCGACGACTCGTACGTCGAGCGCAAGCGGGAGACCCTTGCCAAGCACAACCTTGAGGTCTTCGCGATCTCCAACCACCTGGTCGGTCAGGCGGTCTGCGACCACCCGATCGACGAGCGGCACCAGGACATCCTGCCCGGCCGGATCTGGGGCGACGGGGAGCCCGAGGGGGTCCGCCAGCGGGCCGCTGAGGAAATCAAGGACACCGCGCGGGCGGCGGCGAAGCTCGGGGTGAAGACCGTCGTCGGCTTCACCGGCTCGTCGATCTGGCACACCCTGGCGATGTTCCCGCCGGTGCCGCCGTCGATGATCGAGCGCGGCTACCAGGACTTCGCCGACCGGTGGAACCCGATCCTCGACGTGTTCGACGAGGTGGGGGTGCGGTTCGCGCACGAGGTGCACCCCAGCGAGATCGCGTACGACTACTGGACGACCAAGCGGGCCCTGGAGGCGATCGGCAACCGGCCCGCGTTCGGGCTGAACTGGGACCCGTCGCACTTCGTCTGGCAGGAGCTGGACCCGGTGAACTTCATCTTCGACTTCGCCGACCGGATCTACCACGTCGACTGCAAGGACGCCAAGGTGCGCACGGGGGACGGCCGGCGTGGCCGACTCGCCTCCCACCTGCCCTGGGCGGACCTGCGCCGCGGCTGGGACTTCGTCTCCACCGGGCACGGCGACGTGCCCTGGGAGGACTGCTTCCGGGCGTTGAACGCGATCGGTTACACCGGCCCGATCTCCATCGAGTGGGAAGACGCCGGGATGGACCGACTGGTCGGTGCCCCGGAGGCGTTGCAGTTCGTCCGTCGGCTCGCCTTCGACGCTCCGACGGCCGCCTTCGACGCGGCGTTCAGCAGCAAGGACTGACCGCTCGCCGGGTAGGCGGTCACCCGCACCCGGACAGACCACGGGCCGGTCGCCCTGCGGCGACCGGCCCGTTGACGTGCGGTGGTCAGAGCGTGCTGGCGTTGGTGCCCGAGCCGGACGGCTTCGTGCGGGGGGTGGTGGCCGACGGCGACCCGGAGGTCGTGCCGACCGTGCTGCTGGTGCCCGACGAGCCGGAGCCCGCCTTGGCGCCCACGGTGGCGGGCGTGCCGGCGAACGCGTCGTCGGCGGCGGTCAGCTCCTGCTTGCCGGTGCTGCCGTTGCCCGTGCCCAGCTTCTCGCCCAGCTTCGTCTGGCCGAGCTTGTCCTTGCCCTCGCTGTAGAGCCGGTTGGCCTGGGCCTGCGCGACCCCGGCCGCCTCCTGGACGGTCGGGTGGTCGAGCACCTTGCGGCCCTGGACCACGAGCTCTTCGTACTTTTCCCGGCCGGCACGAGCGCCCAGGACGAATCCCGCAGCCAGCCCGCCAAGGAACATGATCTTTCCGCGCATGGCGGCTCCTTCCGTACCTGACGCGCTGTCGCCCCAGCGAGTTGCCTCGTCGGGAGCGACGAATTCGCGCCTGCGTCCTCTGTCCGCAGCTAACTACCCATCCTGCTCCCCGCTCAAGCCTGCTTGTGCCGGGATGACGATTTACCCGAATTGTCGATGGCTCGCGACGCTGACCTGGATGCCTTGATCAGGGGTGGCCGGGGGCGGAACCCACTGGCCCACCACCGGGGGATGTCCTGTACTCTTGTCCCGTCGCACGGCGTCGGAGAGATCCGGGGTTGGGCGGTGTTCGGTCCCCTGTAGCTCAATTGGCAGAGCAGCCGGCTGTTAACCGGCAGGTTATTGGTTCGAGTCCAATCGGGGGAGCTTCTCCACTCAGCGCCCGTCGGCAAGTACGCCGACGGGCGTCTTCGTGTTCGTACTCCGCGCTCCCGCCAGCACGTTGCGTCCCGGTTCGCTCCGGTTTCGCCCTCCTGCGACGGTTTCGCCCGGCAGGATGGTCGATGTCGACCTAGAATCCCGCTGCGTCGATTGATGCGTCGATTCCTGGATGGGTGCGGATGTCCGGACGAGGGGGCTTCGGCCGGGTCACGCTGATCGCGGTGGCGGTCGTGCTGGCCTGGCTGGTGATCGGCGGCGTGGCCGGGCCGTACTCCGGGCGCCTCAGCGAGGTCGCCACCAACGACAACGCCGCCTTCCTGCCCACCGACGCCGAGGCGACCCGCGCCCAGGACCTCGGCGGCGAGTTCGTCGACCGGCAGACCGAGCCGGCGCTGGTCGTCTACGAGCGGACCTCCGGCATCACCGACGCGGACCGGCAGCGGGTGAGCGCCGACGCCGCCCTCTTCGCCCAGGTGCCCGGCGTGGTCACCCCGCTGTCCCCACCGATCCCCAGCGAGGACGGCCAGGCGCTCCAGGTCGTCGTGCCGGTGGACGACGCCGCGGGCGAGGAGATCGAAACCGTCGTCGAGCGACTGCGCGACATCACCGGTGGTGACCGGGACGGGCTCACCGTGGACGTCGCCGGACCAGCCGGCCTGCTCGCCGACCTGATCGAGGTGTTCTCCGCCATCGACGGGCCACTGCTGCTGGTCACCCTGGTCGTGGTGCTGATCATCCTGCTGATCGTCTATCGCAGCCCGGTGCTCTGGATCTTCCCGCTGCTGGCCGCCGGCATGTCGTACGCGCTGGCCTCGGTCTTCGTCTACCTGCTCGCCGACGCCGACGTGGTCAAGCTCAACGGGCAGGCCCAGGGCATCCTCACCGTGCTGGTCTTCGGCGCCGGCACCGACTACGCGCTGCTGCTTATCGCCCGCTACCGGGAGGAGCTGCACCGGCACGAGCACCCTTGGGAGGCCATGCGTACGGCGTGGAAGGGCGCCGCGCCAGCCATCATCGCCTCCGGCGGAACGGTCATCGTCAGCCTGCTCTGCCTGCTGCTGTCCAGCCTCAACTCCAACCGGGCGCTCGGCCCGGTCGCCGCCATCGGCATCGCCGCCACCCTGCTGGTGATGCTCACCTTCCTGCCCGCGTTGCTGGTGCTCGGCGGCCGATGGGCGTTCTGGCCCCGGCGGCCCCGGGCCGACCAGGCCGACCCGCGGGCCGAGCACGGCATCTGGAGCCGGATCGCCGGCTTCGTCGCACGGCACGCCCGACCGGTCTGGCTGATCACCGCCGCCGTACTGGCCCTCCTCACGCTCGGCCTCACCCAGCTCGGCGCCACCACCCTCGGCCAGTCCGACCTGTTCACCCAGCGCACCGACTCGGTGGACGGCCAGGAGGTGATCTCCCGGCACTACCCGGCCGGCACCGGCAGCCCGGCCACCATCTTCGCCACCGAGCAGACCGCCCGGCAGGTGGCCCAGGTGGCGCAGGGCGTGCCCGGCGTCGCCGCGGTCCGCCCGGTCAGCGCCGTCCAGCAGACCGGCCCGCCCGACCCGACCGCCGCACCGAAGGTCGTCGACGGGCGGGTCCAACTGGAGGCGACCCTGGCCGACCCACCCGACAGCGACGGCGCCGAGCGGACCATCCGCGAGCTGCGGGCGGCCGTACACCAGGTGCCCGGCGCGGACGCGGTGGTCGGCGGCTTCACCGCGATCAACGTGGACACCTCCGACGCCGCCAAGCGCGACCAGAGCGTCATCATCCCGGTGGTGCTGGTGGTCATCGCGGTCATCCTGGCGCTGTTGCTGCGCGCGCTCCTCGCCCCGCTGCTGCTGATCGCCACCGTGCTGCTCAGCTTCGCGGCCACCCTCGGCCTCTGCGCGCTGCTGTTCCGCTACGCCTTCGACTTCCCCGGGGTGGACACGTCCTTCCCGCTCTTCGCGTTCGTCTTCCTGGTCGCCCTCGGCATCGACTACAACATCTTCCTGATGAGCCGGGTCCGGGAGGAGTCGGTCAGACGTGGCACCCGGGCCGGGGTGCTGGCCGGCCTCGCGGTCACCGGCGGGGTGATCACCTCCGCCGGCATCGTGCTCGCCGCCACCTTCTCCGCGCTGGCCGTCCTGCCGCTGGTGGTACTGGTCGAGCTGGGCACCGCGGTCGCCGTCGGGGTGCTGATCGACACCATCATCGTCCGGTCGCTGCTGGTGCCCGCGCTCGCGTACGACATCGGGCCGAAGGTCTGGTGGCCGGGCCGGTTGTCCCGGGCCAACGGTGAGCGGGAGGCGCGCGATGCTGGCTGAGACCGACGTCGTCATCGTCGGCGGCGGTCTGGCCGGCCTCGCCACCGCCCGCCGCCTGCACCGCGCCGGCGTGCCCTGGCGGCTGCTGGAGGCTGGCGGCCGACTCGGCGGCCGGGTCGCCACCGACGTCGTCGACGGCTACCTGATCGACCGCGGCTTCCAGGTGCTCAACACCGCCTACCCTCGGCTCGGCACGCTGCTGGACACCAAGCGGCTCAACCTCGGGTACTTCACCCCCGGGGTGCTGGTGCGCAAGGGCGACGACCTGTTGCGGCTGGTCAACCCGCTGCGCGTACCGACCGGCGGGCCGCGTACCGCGTTGGCCGGCGTCGGCTCCCTGCTCGACCGGGTGCGCTTCGCCATGCTCGCCGCCGGCTGCGCCACCCTGCCCGCATCTCGGCTGCTCACCGCGCCGGAGACCAGCGCCGAGACGGCGCTGCGCCGGGCCGGCCTCTCCGACGCGATCATCGAGGAGTTGCTGCGGCCGTTCCTGTCGGGCGTGTTCATCGAACGGGAGCTGGCAACCTCCAGTCACGTGCTGGCGATGGTGCTGCGGTCCTTCGCCCGCGGCCGGATCGGCCTGCCCGCCGAGGGGATGGCGGCGCTGCCCCGTGCCGTCGCCGATCCGCTGCCGGCCGACCTGATCGACCTGGACAGCCCCGTCGCCGAGATCGCACCCCGCCGGGTTCGCACCCACGCCGGCGACATCCGCTGCCGGGCCGTCGTGGTCGCCGTCGACCCGCCCGCCGCGTCCGCGCTGCTGTCGACCCTGGCGACGGTACGGATGCACAGCTACACCACCTATTACCACAGCGCGCCCGAGCCACCGCTGACCGAGCCGATCCTGCTCGTCGACGGCGACCGGCGGGAGATCGTCACCAACACCGTGGTGCTCAGCAACGCCGCCCCGACGTACGCGCCGACCGGCCGGCACCTGGTGGCCACCTCCGTGGTCGGCCCGAGTGCCCCGCCCGAGCCGACCGTACGGGCCGAGTTGACCCGGCTGTACGGCCGGTCCACCGCCGACTGGACGCACCTCACCACCGTGGCCGTTCCGGACGCGCTACCCGCCGCGCTCCCACCGCAGGGGCGGCTGCGCAAGCCGGTGGCGCTCAGGGAGGGCCTGTTCGTGGCCGGTGACCACCGGGACAGCCCGTCCATCCAGGGCGCCCTGGCCAGCGGCTGGCGTACCGCCGGGGCCGTCCTGGCGGAACTGCGCGCCGGGTGACAGGCTGCTGCCCGGCGGCCCCGGACAGGCGGCAGCGCGCTGTTATATTCCTGTTGCCCATCGTGCGGTTGAGGCGTGGGCGCCGGCCGGCTCGGTGCTGGCCGCTGACCGCCGGGCGGGATAAGATCCGGCGCGGTGTCGGGGCGGTAGCTCAGCCGGTTAGAGCAGGGGACTCATAATCCCTCGGTCGCGGGTTCGAGTCCCGCCCGCCCCACCAACAGCGCTGAGTTGGGCAACGTAAATCGGATGTAGCGGTGCCCGAACCGCTGGGGTAAGTGCCTCGTGAGCAGGCTGGCCGTCACCACCGCGCTTTTTATCTGCGGCAGGACAGTGCGCTATTCCGTGAAGTAGGCGGCGCTCTCCGCGTCCGCCGGGTAGTAGGACTCGATCGCGACCTCGTCCAGCGTGATGTCCATCGGGGTGCCGAACGTGGTGATGGTCGAGAACAGCCGCAGCTCCCGTCCGCCGATGCGAAGGATCATCGGGATCACGACGTCTGACTCGATCCGCTCGCTCGACGGACCCGTGGGTTCGGGCGCGAGCAGTTCTTCGTAGAGCGCGGTGAGCTCGGGGTCGGGTGCGATGGCGAGCTGGCGCGTGATCCGGTTGCGGAACACCGCTCGCACGTCGGCCAGGTTGACGACCATGGGCGCGAACCCGCGCGGATCCAGTCCCAGCCGCACCAGGTTGACCGGCGGCCGTAACAGGTCGGGCGCAACCCGCGCGAAGAACGGGTCGACGGCGCGATTGGTCATCACGATGTTCCACCGGCGATCGAATACCAGCGCCGGGTACGGCTCGTGCGCGCGAAGCACCCGCCGGACCGCGTCGAAGGCCGCCGACAGTGCGTCGTCGTCGAGTGGACGCTCATCGTGCCGAGGTGCGAAGCCGGCGGCGAGCAGGAGCCGGTTGCGATGACGCAGCGGAACGTGGAGCTGCTCCGCGAGCCGGAGGATCATATCGGCGCTCGGTCTGGACTTGCCGGTCTCGACCAGGCTGACGTGACGAGCCGAGACGTCCGCGGCAATCGCGAGGTCAAGTTGGCTGAGCCCCCGGCGCTGACGCCACTGCCGCAGGAGTTCCCCCACCGTGTACACGATCATGGAGCGTACTCATCTTCGAGCCGGACGCCATGAAGTCCGATGTCATCGACAACCGAAGCGGCCGCGGAAACACTGCGTTCATGACCACCGAGAACAAGAGCATCGTCCAACGGGCGCTGGCAGGACTGATCGAGACCGGCGACGTCGACGCGCTCGCACCGTTCCTCAGCGACGACTTCATCCACCACCGACCGGGCACGACCACCTCGACCAAGTCGGAGTGGCTCGCCGCCGTCGACGCCGCGCTGGTGCCGCTCGCCGGCATGCAGGTCGAGATTCATCAGGTGCTGGCCGACGGTGATCACGTCGTGGTGTACTCGCGGCGGTGGCTTCCCGACGCGGGACCGGAGATCGCGGTCGTCGACATCTGGCGGATTGGCGACGGGCTGATCGTCGAGGGGTGGGAGATCATCGAGCCCGTCGCTCAGGTGGCCGCCAACCTGGTGTGGTGGGAACCTGCTCAGCACTGAACATGCGTGAGCCACCTGCGATGCGGGCCTCGCTGAACGACAGGCCAGGTCCGCATTCCTGCCATGATCGGATATCTGGAGCGAAGCGCCGTAAACCCCTCCGTGGCGGTGCGAGAACCGAGGGCAGCGCCACCGATGTTGGCGGAGCAGCGACGGCAGCCGGTCACCGCCCAGGCCATCATGATCCACGAGTGGTGGTTAGGTGACCGGGGCCGCAGCGCCGATGCTGCACGCGGATCGGATCAGTCTGACGGCGCTGCGGCGGGTGACCAGCCAAACCGGTCAGGGCATGCGTCGGCGTACGGCCGCTAGCGTCACGATCGGGCCCTGAACAGGGTGAATGCGGTTCGGGTTCTGCCACATCTGGTCCACCAAGCAAAATCCCTTGTCAGCCATGCTGCCGACGACCCGGACGAACCGCATCAAGATTCGGACCGAGGCCCTCAGTCCGTACTGAGTCCGCAGTAGCAC
Organism: Micromonospora sp. NPDC005173; assembly: GCF_040608515.1. Taxonomy (NCBI): domain Bacteria; kingdom Bacillati; phylum Actinomycetota; class Actinomycetes; order Micromonosporales; family Micromonosporaceae; genus Micromonospora; species Micromonospora sp. NPDC005173. The sequence continues at coordinate 53,458 of NZ_JBEXIK010000022.1, read as the reverse complement.
GACCCGCCGCCCGGTCGAGGCGGTCCGCCACCTGGTCCAGGTCGTCCTCGAACAGGTCCCCGTACACGTCCAGCGTCATCGCCGCCACCGCCAGACTGGCCGCAGTATGCCGCAGCTCGTGTGGTGTCAGGCCGGCGAGCCCGATCGACTCCGCAGCCCGATCGAAGACCCGGCGACGGAAGTTGTTGTTCCGCAACACCTCGCCAGCCGGGGACGTGAACACCAGCTCGTCGCCATTGCGGCCGGCGACCTGCGCGGACATCGGTTCTACCAGGCACCGGGGGAGCGGCACCGACCGGCGTTGATGCGTCTTCGGCGTATCGAACACCACCCGACGGTTGACCTCGGTCACCGACTCCGCCACCAGCGGCCGACGCTTCACCAGGTCCACGCGCCGCACCCGCAGCGCCGCCAGCTCGCCCAGGAGATCCGCTCTCATGGAATCGACGGGCCACGCACTAGCATCCGTTCTCGTGACTACGGGGAATTCCACGACGGAGGTGACCCGGCGACGAATGTCCACCCTCGTCGTCGTCGGGTCCAGCCTGCTGCTAGCGCTGAGCGGCCTGGCACGGCTGGGGCAGGTGGCCGCGGAGGCGGTCAACCAGGACGCGTACTTGACGGCGCACGAGCGGGTAGGCGCGCCGAGTACGTTCGCCGCCCTGCCGATGATGTTCCTCATCGGCGTCGGCCTGGTCGTGTCGCTGGTCGCGCTCGCCATCCTGCTGCTGGCGTTGGTCAACCTCGTCGGCAGGAACTGGACCCGGATCGTCACCTGGATCGTCGGCGGCGTGACGCTGGCGGTGGCGGGGTGCTGGCGGGCCCTGGCCCTCATCCCGGCCCCTTCAGGAGAGGTCCCGGAGGTGACCGAGTGGGACAGCGTCAAAGCGGTCGCCGGTCAGCTGATACCCGCGTGGGTTGAGCCCGTAGCCACCGTTACGGGGTTCGTGGCGTCGCCCTCGCTGCTGGTCGCCCTCGTGCTGCTCGCGCTGCCGCCCGCCAACGCCTTTTACCGGCGGCGCCACGTGCTCACCGACTGACCGAGGCTGCCCTTTCAAACGGCGGCTAGCCACCGGCGGCGCTGGTCCCATCGCCTCCATTGCAGCCCAGGTCGCGGGCAAGTTCGCCGATCAGCACCTTGGGCCGGCGCCGCAGCCACCATGGGTCAGTCACGCCGAACGGCCAAAAGGCCGCACCGTCGTCGACGGTTACCTCGCGGAACTTCTCGTCCAGTTGATCCACAATGACTTGCCAGTTCGCCCGCACGGGCTCGGTGAGCAAGGGCAGCGCCTGATCAAGCCATTCGCGGCAGACCAGGTCGTTCCTGTACTCGTCGGTACACCAGTCATAGCCTTCACGGATTTCCTCGATCAGTCCGGACCACCCTTCCACCATCTGCGGAAGGCTGAAGGCCCTTCGCCAACCCCGTTCGCGCAGCACTTCCCCTACGTGTAAGGCAGATTGGTAATCCTCGCGGCTGAGGTTCTGGCTCTCCATCGGCCCATCATGCATCCACGGGTCACCTGACCCCGGTCTGACCCAGCAGCACGCGCAGCGGCTATCCCCACCAGGAACAGCGACTCGTCCACAGCGCGAGGTGAACAGCTACCGGGATCGCGCCGCCCGTTCTTCCGGATCAGGGTGACGTGCCAGCCACGTGCCAGTAGCCGGTACCCCGAATGGGCACGAGCGGGCACGACCTGTGACCAGTCCCCCGTCCACGAGCAGGCGTTTCGGGCATCCGGGCCGGTGATCTTCGTCCTTCCAGACTGAAGGTGTGAGTATGCGGTTGATCGACTTGGTGGAGCGCCTAGACCAGTTCCCCGATGAGGCGACGATCTGCGCCGGCCGACCCTGGTCCCCGGAGGCACGCGCGGAGGCTCTGGTGGACGATGAGAACCCGCGGTCTGACTACCTGCTTGAAGTCCCAGACATCTGACGGCGGCTGGACGCCGTCGGTCACCATGGCGGCATGGGTAGATGGCAACGCCCGTACTCTCTCGACGCCGCGACCGGCTTCGCGATGCTGGGGCTGGTCGGGGTGGCTGGTTTCACCACGTTCCTCGCGATCGTGTATGTGCGCGAGCGGGCGGTGCCTGCGCCGGTTGCGGTCCTTTTCGGGGCGTGGCTGGCCGTTTGCTTCGCCGTCGCCGTACGGCAGACGATGCTTGGCGTCTACGTCAGCGCCGGCGGCATCCGGTCCCGGACCCTTCTGCGCACGACCACGGTGCCCTGGGAATCGGTGGCGGCTATCCACAGCGGTATCGCCACCATCGCAGGTCTGGACATGGGCCGCGCCGCGATCATCATTGAGCGAACAGACGGGGTGTCGGTCCAGACTGCGCTCCAGCGCGGTGACATGCTCCGGCCGTTCACGTTCCGGCCCGAGTTTGGGCGGCTGGCCACCTGGCCAGAGCACTATGACGAAATCCTGGCGACACTGCGGGCACACCACCGCGACGCGCAGCCCCAGCATCGTGCGCAGACCGGTGGGCCTGCGGGGCCCTCCACCGCCGGTGCCGGGACGACGAGCCCATCCGCCGGAGTCGGCTGGCGCCGCATCACCCGTGGTGGTCCAACTGCTGACCAGCGGCGGAACATCCACGCGCTGACCCGGCAACACCAGCGTGGTGCGCTCACCGACGCCGAGTTCGCCGCGGCACTGGCGAAGATCCAGCGCACCAGCGGTACCTAGCAGGCGCAACGGAGGCGGTTGGCCCGGTACCACGAGCAGACCTTCGTGACATCGTGCGACCCCGCAAATTGGTGCTGGAGCTGCTCCTGCCCGTCGGTTTAGAGGTCCGGCTGGAACTCGACCACACGTGGCAGCAAGTTCCGCCATTGGGTACCGACCGGGTGGAGCAACGCGGCGACGCCGTTCTTTAGGATCCACAGTCTTGGCGGCGATGAGGCTCTTCGTCGGCCTCTAACCGGTGGTTGTGGAGCACAGGGTGATGATCGAGATAGAGCGGCCAAGCACCCTCTGCTGTTCCTCACCAGCGGATGCGGCCGGTGGTCAAAGCGTGCAGGACGTCGCCAGTGGGACAGTCGGCACCGCGCTTTATCGGCGGCAGAAGAGCGCACGTGATCTTGGACGCGAGGTCCGCTGATCCAGTCGAATGCAAAGGGGCGCCGGGATTGGCGAGAGCGTTCGTACGCGGAGGATCGCGGTTCGTATTGTGCCTTTGCTTTGTGCGGTGCGAGCACGCCAAACCGTTTTGTGGCCGCGGACCACTGTGGCCCTGCTGTTGTATCGGCGCCGGGACAGTGCCCATGTCGATGCCGGGCCGGCGGCCACCGTTCAGTAGGCGGCAAGCTGCGGGGCCAGCGCGATCGCTACGAAGCGGATCGCTCGGCCCAGCAGGCACGTCGCAGCGAAGGCGACCGGGCGCATGGGTGTGCGGCCCAAGTAGACGCTGGCGGCCAGCAGCGGTGGAAATCCGGTGACGGCGCTGACCAGCAGCACCCCGGTCGCCTGGCGGGGGCGTTCCATCACCTCGACGAGTCGCGCACCGGCCGCCTTCGGACGCGCGAGCATCGTGCCCAGTCGGCCCGGTGGCTCCGGCGCGGTGGGCGGGCGTCTGCTGAGCCGGCGTTGCAGCCAGGTCGAGCGGATCGCGCCGCGCGCACCGAGGAAGATCAGGACCTTGCCGGCAGTCTGACCGGCTGCGGCGGCTACGCCGAGCGCCACGGGCGGCGTGCCGGTCGTCGCTACGACCGCGATCAGGTACGGCTCGGCCGGGGTGAACGGCAGGAAAGCCGACAGGAGCCCGACGGCCGCAGCCGCACAGGACGGCGATCATGGCCGGGTGTGCGGCAGGCCTGCCGGCAACTTGGCGGCGCAGACCAACGAGACGACCTTCACCGCGGCGACCCCGAGGGCGAACGTGACGGCCGCGGCCATCGGCGCGAAGATCGCCAGGATCACCACCGCGGCGGTGTTCAGCGCCTTTGCCGGCGGAGACCAGTTCCACCGGTAGATGCGGCGATCGACGCGGGCGAAGTAGCTCGGGCTCAGCAGCGGCCAGCGCAGGAACATCAGGCTCAGCAACTGGTCGATGACCATGAACTGGACGAGGAACACCGCGACCGGCAGGGCGGTGGCGGGCCGCAGCACGACCAGTGCGGCGGCACAGGCCGACGTGCAGGCACGGTCCGCGACGATGTCGAAGACCGCGCCGGTGCGCGTCTCCTGTCCCAGCCCCCGGGCGGCGACACCGTCGAGGATGTCACCGATCCAGTAGATCAGGTACGCGGCGACGAGCAGGTGGGCGCTGCGGTGGGTCAGCGCTGCCACGGCGAGCCCGACGGAGCTGGCCGTTCGTACGGCGGTGATGGCGTTGGGAACGTTGAGTAGCGTGACCGGCGGACTGAGGCCGAGGGCGGTCATTCGGCGTCCTTGAGGATGCGTTGCATGTCCGCGGTGCGCCGGTTCAGATCGTCCAGCTGCGCGCTCACGTCGGTGAGCAGGCGCCGTGTTTCGGCGGCCTGCTCGGCGTACTGCCGCTGCAGTTCGTTCGACACCGTAGCCCGCTTGCGGACGCCCGCATACCAGACAACCGAGATGAGCAGGGCGGCGATGACGACGAGGAAGACCGAGCCGACGTCCATCTAAATTTTTCCTTTCGGTACGGCGTCGCCGTCTCCGGCGTTGCTCAGGGTCGTGGCGGCAGCCGCCACCACGTCGGGCGTGAGGTGCAGCGAGAACGGCGTGGCCTCGTAGTACTTGAGTGCCTTGCCGTCCTCGGACAACTCCAGATGCGCGGTGACCAGCCCGGCCTTTTCCAACTTCTTGAGGTGCACCTGCAGCAGTGCGCGGCTGATGCCCAGATCGCGGGCGAGCTGTGAGACGTAGGCGCGTCCGCCGGTCAGTGCGGCGAGCACACGCAGTCTGTGCGGACTGGCCAGAGTGGCAAGGACCTCGATCAGCCGATCGCCGCTCAGCTCTCCCATAGCTCACCTTGGCTCATGCCAACTATTATTGGCACGAGCAAGCGCGTCCGTCAACTCCGAAGCGGGCCGACGCGCGAGGCGCAAGACCTCACCGACCCATGTGCGAGATCCGTGCTCCGTTCGGAGTCTTTCCTGCTCCCTGCGCCACGGCCCACACTGAGTGCATGGGCACGACTCAGGACCCGAATCCAGACCGCGACTGGTTGCAATGCAGCTACGTGGATACGAGCACCAACCCGTACTCCATCGACGCGCGGACGGAGATGATGGGCCGCCTTGCTCAGGGCACCGGAGGCAGCCGAGCCACCCGGACAGTCATGCGCGCCGTCGCCGGCATCACGCTGGTCGCGATCGCTTTGTCGATTGTCCTGGGGGTCCTGAACCTGGTGGGGTGAGCCGCCCGGGCCATCGACGGGCCAGTAGCAATCGGGTCGACCGGTTACTGGCGGGCACGAGAGGTGAGCGGGCGACGGTCAACGATGAGGGCTGACCGGGGGTGTCGTCGGCGATCGGGAAGGTCTCCACCCCGGCCCGGATGCCGTGCCGGGCAGCGAAGGCAAGCATGTCGCGGGAGTCTCGGTGCTCGTGCGGGTCGGCTACGGCACGGTGACCTTCGCGCGGCTGTAGCCGTCCTTGGTGATGGGCTCACCAGGCAGCGACATCGGTTGGGCGGTGAACGCTCCGACGGAGAAGTTGATGTCCGCGTGAGCGTTGTGGATGCGGACAACTCCTTCGGAGGGTTCGGTGGCGCCGGGCGCGGTGATCGTGAGGTCGGCGTTGGTTGGGTCGCCGACATAAGACTATGTGGACAGCCGGGAGGTCTGTGAGGCGGTCGTGGCCCTGCTGGTGACCGTGGAGTTGCCGAGGCCCTGGGCAGATGAAGAGGTGCTGACGTTCCATCGCTGGAGCCGCTGAGCATTGCACCGGCCTCGTTGCCCTGACGAGGCTGGTCTCTGCCCTTTGCTCGGCGGGTAGCATCGCGCGATGCAACCGACCTATGTGACGTTCGCCCAGAAACCGGCGTCGACCGCGAATGCCGTCCTGAGCATCAACCGCGGCATCGAGGCCGGGGGACATCTCAAGCTGGACGCCGACGGCTCCGTGGAGCTGACGTTCGACGTTCCGGCGGCGGACGCCAACGGGGAAGCCACCCTGGGGATCGTGGCGCTGGTGTCGAAGCTGGGCAGTGCGGTCGGGTTCGCGCCGCTCGACATCACCGTCAACGATCGGTGCCTGGTGCACGGCTGGCACATCCCGGGCGGGGGAGACCTCTTTCAGCAGATGGACTTTGCCGTACCCGCCGGCCGGCTGCGGCCGGGTGCGAACAAGCTCCGGCTGGCCAGTGCCGTTGACGCCCGCAGCATGCTCTGGCTCAACCGGATCACCATCGACGCGGTGTTCGACCGGGGCCGGTCCGCGCGGGCCATGGACCAGCGCGAGGCCGAGGAACCGGTGCTCCGGTACTCGACCCGCACACTGCAGGCCATGGGCGGCGCGTGGCAGCCCGGCCCGACGGTCATCGCGTACGTGGACCGCGGCGAGCAGAGCCTGCTCGCAGACCTCGCCTGGGCAGACGCTTCCGGCGCGGAGTACGCGGTCACCTTCACCGCCGAACTAGACGGCTTCTACGGCTGGTGCCGTCCGGCTGGTGCGGAGTCGCCGCACGAGTTGCGCGGCTCGCTGACCGGGCGGTGGCGGGCCGATCACCCCGACGCCGGCATGGCGAAACACTGGTACCACACGGAGGAGGGATGGGGCGGCGGCTGGTACCGCTCGAACGGGATCACCTTCGCGATCGGTGCCGACTCTTTGCCATTGGCCAGGGCGAGCTGGCGGGACAAGCGCGGCAACACCGGGACGGTCGCGTTCACCGGCCCCGGCGACGCATTCGTCGGCACCTACCAGCGGGTGGGCGAAGGCGCCATCGGCTACCGCGGCCGCTCGCCCGCACCGACCAAGGGCGAATAGCACCAGGCTGCTACCCGGGACGCCCACGTGTCACTCCTTGGCGGCGTCCATGAGGGCGTCGATCAGCGCGCGCAGTGCCGGCTGGGCCAGTGAGATCTCCCGGACCGCGGCGTAGATCCTCCTGATCGGCTCCGGGCGGCGGACCGGGCGGGTGGCGACGCCGGGATGGCGGGTGCCGAGCCCGAGTCGGGGGATCAGGCTGACTCCGAGGCCGGCTGCGACGAATCCCTGGGCCGTGGCGTAGTCCTCCGACCTCACGACAAAATCCGGACTGAAGCCTGCTGCGGCGCAGGCGTCGGTGATTGGCTCCAGGCAGGGGCCGGGCGGTTCGCTGCCGACCCAGGGTTCGCCGGCGAGGTCGGCCAGGTCGATCACCTGTTGTGCGGCGAGCGGGTGTTCGGTGGGCAACACAGCCTGATACGCGTCGTCGAGCAGGTGCACCACACGGATGCCCTGGCGGATTTCGTCGCTCGGCCGGCGGACCACAATGGCCAGGTCGGCGTTGCCCTGCTCCACCTCCGGCAGTGGATCATCCGGATCGGTGAGCTTGGGGTCTATCGCCACGCCCGGATGCTCGCGCCGGAGTCGGGCGAGGGCGGGTGCCAGCAGGGTCGGGCCGACCGAGGCGAAATAGCGGACGGTCAGCCGGCCCGTCCGCCCCGTGCGCAGGTCGGCCAGCGCGGTCTCCGCTTCGGCCACGCGCTGGCTGATGACGGCCGCGTGCCCGACGAGCAGTTGACCGGCCGCTGTGGGCCGCACACCCCGGCCGACCCGTTCGAGCAGCGCGATCCCGGCCTCCTTTTCCAGGGCCGCCACCTGCTGGCTGACGGCGGAGGGGGTGTAGCCGAGGTGCGCTGCCGCCGCGGTCACCGACCCGCTGGTGACCACCGCCCGCAGCACCTGCATGCGTCTCACATCAAGCATGTAGCACAACTTAACGTAAGTGCAGAATCTTTTGCTTGTCCTTACGGGTTGGGGTGCGGCACCGTTCATGGGGGCCGATCAAGGAGATCAGGGGTGACGGTGTCGTGGGCAGGACATGGGCGTGGGCGCGGGTGGGCGTGCTCGCCCTGCTGTGGGGATCGACCTTTCTCTGGATCGAGCTGGCCCTGGACGCACTGACTCCGGTCCAGGTCACCCTCAGCCGTTGCGTACTCGGATCGGCCACTCTGCTGGTCGCATGCCTGGCCTCGGGCCGGCGGTTGCCCCGGGGCCGGGGGACCTGGGGTCACATCGTCGTGGCCGCCCTGTTCTGCAACGCACTGCCGTTCGCCATGTTCAGCGTCGGCCAGCAGACCATCGACTCGGGGGTGGCCGGCGCACTGAACGCGACGACCCCGCTGTGGTCGCTGCTGATCGGCGTCGTCATCGGAACCGAGCGCGGACTCCGGCCGGCCCGGCTGGGCGGGCTCCTCCTCGGGTTCAGCGGGGTCGTGCTGATCTTCGCTCCGTGGGAGACGACCGGGCCGATCGGCTGGGGCGCCCTCGCCATCGTCGCTGCGGCGGCCAGCTACGCCGTCGGCTTCGCGTACATCGGCCGCAACCTGGTCGGCAAGGGCGTCCCCACCATCTCGCTGTCCGCGGCGCAGCTCATCGCGGCGACCGGCCTGACCGCGGTGACCTTGCCGGCCGGCGGTCTGACGTCGATCGAGATCGGCCCGAAGGCCCTGATCGCCGTCGTGATCCTGGGCGTCGTCGCCACCGGAGTCACCTTCCACCTCACCTACCGGAACATCGCCGCCGAGGGCGCCACCAACACGGCGACCGTCGGCTATCTGCTGCCGGTGGTCTCGGTGGCGTTGGGGGTCATCGTGCTCGACGAGGACTTCGGCCTCCGGATCGCCATCGGGATGGTGGTCGTGCTCGTCGGGGTCGGTCTGACCCGCCTACACGGCCGGCCGCCGGCACCGACAGACGTGATCCGTCGCCTTCCGCGACAGGAACAGGACGTACGCCAGTGACCGCATCCAGATGGCGTTCGCCGGCGACCTGACGGAAAGCCTTACATGGGCCAGTTGCTGGCGGCCAGCGTGCCCAGCAGCCGAAGCGCCTCAGCGCTTCGGCTGCGCGGCTCCGCGCGGTACACGATCAACTGCTGGCCGGGGGCGCCCCGCACGTCGAACGTGTGATACGACAGCGTCATTTCGCCCACCGCGCCGTGCCGGAACGTCTTCGTCTCGTGCGTCTTGCCCTGCACGTCGTTGCGCGCCCACAGCCGGCGGAACTCCGGGCTGGCCGCACCCGCCTCCTGGACCAGCTCCCGCACCCGCCGGTCGTGCGGGTCATGGCCGAGGGCCAGGCGCAGGTTCGCCACGCACGCCTCGGCGGCTCGCTGCCAGTCGACGAAGAACGTGCCGCCAGCCGGGTCCAGGAAGGTCATCCGGACGATGCTGTCCGCCTCGGCGAAGTCCGCGTAGAACGCATCCGCCAGCGCGTTGCGGGCCAGCAGGTCGAGCCGCCGGTCGATGACGATCGCCGGAGTGTCCGGCCAGGCGTCGAGCAGTTCCCGCAGGCTCTGCTCGACCCGGGGCCGGGCGGGACCCGGCGCGCTGCCGGGCGATATGTCCGCCAGTCGGAAGAGATGGTCGCGGGCGTCCGGTCCGAGGTCCAGCGCCCGGGCCACGGCGTCCAGCACCGAAGCTGACGGGTTGCGCTCCCGTCCCTGCTCCAGACGGGTGTAGTAGTCGACGCTCACCCCGGCCAGCACCGCGACCTCCTCGCGGCGCAGCCCCGCGACCCGCCGGACGCCGCTGGACACGAGGCCGACGTCGCCCGGCGTGAGCCGGGCACGCCGAGCGGTGAGGAACGTCCCGAGCGCGGTGGTTGGCATGCCACCAACGGTAACCAGGCTGGCTTCGACCAGGCAGGGTGCGCCGCACCCCGGTTACGCCCGGTCTGGTTGCCGGCCCCGATATCTCCGACGGTGGGAGGACAAACCCCAACCCCTTTCGGAGGTACGTCGTGAGCATCCCGATGCTCGACGAGGCGGTGCTGGCGAGGATCACCGCGAATACCGGTGACCGGCGTCGCCCACTGATGTTCGTCAACGCCACCATCCACACGCTCGACCCGGCGATTGGTGACCTTTCTGCCGTCGACCTGCTGCTCGACGGCGAGGTGATCGTCGGAGTCGGGCCGGGCCTGCACACTGCGGCCGAGGACGACGGCGCGATCGTCGTCGACTGCACCGGACTGACCATCGTGCCGGCGGTCATCGACGGTGTCGCCGTCGCCGGCCTGCGCGCCCGCCCCGCCGACCGGGTCGGCGCGCTCACGCCCGGTAACCCTGCCACCTTCGCCGTGGTCGCCGACCGGACCTCGGGCGCGTCCGTCCTGGAGATGATCGTCTGGTGGCCGGAACAGGCAGCCGCGATCGTCGTCGACGGTGAGATCGCGCTCTTCAACGGCCGCCGGCTCACGCCCGCCCCGATCGAGCCCGACGTCCGCCCGCGGTCGGAGCAGAGCCCGTACCTCGGCATGTGGATCGACGAGAGCGGCTTCGTGCACCAGGAACTCACCGCCGACGGCCGGTACGACGAGACACGGGGTGGTCGGCCACACGCGTACCAGGGGTCGTTCTGGATCGACGGCGACCGGATCGTCTACCACGACGACCTGGGCTTCTGGGCGTACGGCCTGTTCACCGACGGCGTGCTGCACCACGCCGGATACGTGTTCCACCAGCAGTGACCACACGTAGCGAAGGAGACACCCCAATGTTGTTGTTCACCGGAGGCACGGTCGTCACGATGGACCCGCGAATCGGCGACCTGGAGCGAGGTGACGTGCTGGTACGCGGGGACCGGATCGTCGCGGTCGGCCCCGACCTTCGGTCGCATCCGGAAGCGGCGGGCGCCACCGTGATCAACACGGCCGGGCGGATCGTCAGCCCCGGATTCGTCGACACCCACCGGCACGCCTGGCAGGCGCAGTTGCGCCGCAGCATCCCCGACGTGACCGACCTGGGGGAGTACGTGATGTCGACGCTGGCCAGGGTCGCGCCCGCATACACGCCGCACGACATGTACGTGGGCACCCGCCTCGCCGCGCTCACCGCCCTCGATGCCGGCATCACCACGATGCTGGACTTCTCGCACAACTCCCGCACGGCGGCGCATTCGGACGCGGCGATCCAGGCGCTGGTCGACACCGGCATCCGGGGCGTGCACGCATCGATGGGGCCACACTTCGGCGACTGGGACCGCCAGTGGCCCGGCGACCTGGAACGCCTGCGTGGGGCGTACCACGGGGTTAACGACGGCCTGGTGACGCTGCGCCTCGCAGCGCTGGCCACCGATGAGATCGCCGGCCCGGCACTGGCCTACGGGCGGGAACTGGCGGCCGTCGCCCGCGATCTCGGCCTCGGTGTCAGTATCGACGCGGTGTTCGGCGCGCCGTCCTCCGCGGCGATCCTGCGCTGGGCCGCCGACGGCCTGCTCGACCCGGGCCTGACCCTTATCCACGCCACCGGCCTCACTGCGGACGCGTGGCGGGCGATGGGCGACGCCGGGGTCACCGTGTCGCTGGCGCCGACCTCCGACGCGCAGATCGGTCTGGAGACGGCGGTGCCCGCGATCGAGGAGGCGCTGGCCGCCGGTATCCGGCCCGGGCTCAGCATCGACGTGGAGGTCGCACTGGCCAGCGACATGTTCACCCAGATGCGAGCACTGCACGCGATCCAGCGCATGCGTGCGGTAAACGCCGCCTACGGCACGGACACCGTGCCGCACCGGATCACCACCCGCGACGTGCTGGACTTCGCCACGCTGCAGGGGGCCCGTACCAACGGACTCGGCGACCTGACCGGCTCCCTCACCCCAGGCAAGCAGGCGGACCTGCTGGTGGTCAGGGCCGATGACATCAACACGATGCCGCTCAACGACGCGGTCGGCACCCTGGTGCTCGGGGCGGACCCCCGCAACATCGAGACCGTCGTGGTGGCCGGACGGATTCGCAAGGCGGACGGGCACCTGGTCGGCGTGGACCTGGACGAGCTGCGCCGGGAGGTGACCGCGTCCCGCGACGCGATCCTGAAGGCCGTCGCCTCGGGGTGATCCGCGACTCGCGGCGGATGCGCCCGGCCGCGGAACGACGGCGCCGCGGGCCGGGCCACCGCCCGACCCGCGGCGCGCGCGGAGTCGGCCGCCGCTGACGCCCAGACGCTCGAAGCGGCGAAAGAAATGCAATCGGCTAGGTTCATGACCTGCGCCTCCGAGGTTCGGCGGGCGGCTGCACGGCGTCGCGTCGGCGCTACGGCGGCCGCCGGGACCGGTGACGACGGGGGTACGTGATGCAGGGCCGGGCGGCCGAGCGCGACCAGATCGACCGGATGCTGGACGCTGCCGTGGACGGCGCGAGCAGCACTCTGCTGATCCACGGCGAAGCCGGCATCGGCAAGACCGCGCTGCTCGACTACGCCGCCGCTCGCGCGTCCGGGATGCGGGTGCTGCGGATCGATGGCCTGGAGTCGGAGACCGAGCTGGCCTTCGCCGGCCTGCACCAGTTGTTCCTGCCGGTCATGGACCTCGTCGACCAGCTGCCCGGCCCCCAGGCCAGGGCACTGCGGGCGGTCTTCGGGCTCACCGACGACACGGTGCGGGACCGCTTCATCATCGGCCTGGCCGGGCTCACCATGCTGGCGGAGGCCGCCGGTGAGGGGACGCTGCTCTGCCTGGTGGACGACGTGCAGTGGCTCGACCGGGCATCGGTGGACGCGTTGACGTTCGCCGCCCGCCGGTTGCAGGTCGAGGGCGTCGTGCTGATCTTCGCTGCCCGGGACACCGCCGGCGTGGCCGGGGTCGTCGGGCTTCCCACGCTGCACCTCGCGGGGCTCGACCAGGAGGCCGCCGCGGCACTGGTCGTGGACCTGCCGCCGTACGTCCGGGAGAGGATCCTGGACGAGGCGCAGGGCAACCCGCTCGCGCTGCGGGAACTCTCCGCCGCACTGACTCCGACACAGCGCGCCGGTCAGCTCAGCCCGTTGACGTTGTCCGCGCCCTCGAACCGGGTCCTGGACGCCTTCCAGGATCAGATCCGCCGGCTCCCCGAGGCCACCCGGGCGCTGCTGCTGATGGCAGCCGCGGACGACACCGGAACACTCGACCTGATCCTGCGGGCCGCGGGCGCGACGGTCGGTGACCTGGAGCCTGCCGAGCGCGCCGATCTCATCGTGCTGACCGGCGGTGTGCTGCGCTTCCGGCATCCGCTGATCCGGTACGCGGCGTACCAGGGCAGCCCGTTCGCCGGCCGGGTCGCCGCGCACCAGGCGATGGCAGCGGTACTCGTCGCACCCGAGCACGCGCATCGGCGCGCCTGGCAGTTGGCCGCCGCGGCGACCGGGCCGGACGACCGGGTCGCCGACGAGTTGGAGCGGGTCGCGGTCTGGGCCGGCGGCCGGCAGGCGCTCGCGTCGGCTTCCGCGGCGTACGAGCGGGCAGCCCAGCTCACGGCCGAGCCGGAGGACCGGGCGCGCCGGTTCATCGCCGCCGCGCAGGCCGCCGCCGACGCGGGCCAGGACGAGCGGGGCGGTCGGCTCGCGGCGATGGTCGAGGTGGCGTCGCAGGACCCCGGCCTGGCCGCGGACCTCGCGCGGGTCTGGGCGGTGGTAGAGCTCGGGTACGGCAGCCCGGACGTCGCCGGCCGCATACTGCTCGACTGCGCCAACCAGATCGGTCCCCGCCGGCCGGACAAACTTCCCGCGCTGCTGGTGGACGCCCTGCACGCCGCGTTCTCCTCCGGGAACGCCGACCTGATCGCGGCGGTAGCGGCCCAGGCCCCCGCGGAGCCGGTGCTGGCCGTGCCCGGCCGCCTGTTCGCCGGCGATGTGCCCGGGGCGCTGCGCGCGCTCCGACCACTCGTGGCGGCGCGCGGTCGCACCGACCCCGGGTTCATGGACCGCCTGATGACCGGGATCTACTGCCACCTGACCGCCGATGACGAGGCCGCGTACGAGATCGCGGCCGAGGCCGTCGACCACTGCCGGGACAGCGGCATGGGTGGGTGGCTGCCCACCGCGCTGCACCTGCTCGCCCGGGTGGAGATGACCCTCGGGCAGCACGACGCCGCGTCCATGCACGCAGCCGAGGGACTCCGGCTGGCCGAGGGGTACGACCTGACGCACCGGGCCGCCCACCTGCGCGCCGTCCTGGCGACCCTGGCGGCGGTACGCGGGGAGGAGGAGCAGGCCCGTCGGCTGGCGCGGGACGCGATGTCGTACACCCAGCCACGTGGAATCGGCCGGGCAACGGCGGACGCACTGTGGGCGCTGGGCCTGCTCGACCTCGGCCTCGGCCGCGCGGACGCTGCACTGCAGCGGTTCGAGGCGGCGCGGGCGGCATCCGGTCATCCGCTGTTCGGCGCCTTCCTGCTGCCCGATCTCGTCGAAGCGGCGGTGCGAGCCGGGCGACCCGAGCGGGCCGCCGAACCGGAGCGTCTCCTCGACGAGTGGGCCGAGACGACCGGTCGCCCGGCGCTCGCCGCGCTGGCCCACCGCTGTCGTGCCCTGACCGCATCGGACGGCGAGGCGGAGCAGCATTTTGGGTCGGCCGTCCGGCTGCACCGGGGCGGCAGCGCTGTCGACCAGGCCCGGACCGGGCTGCTCTACGGGGAGTGGCTGCGCCGCGCACGCCGGAAACTCGAAGCGCGCGGCCACCTGCGGGACGCACTCGACACCTTCACGGCGCTCGGCGCCGAGCCGTGGGCCCACCGGGCCAGGGCGGAACTGCGGGCCAGCGGCGACGCGGCGGAACCGTCCCTGGGCGGACCGCTCAGCCGGCTGAGCCCTCAGGAACGCGAGGTCGTCCGGTTGGCCGCGACGGGCGCGACCAACCGGGAGATCGCCGCGCAGTTGTTCCTGAGCCCACGAACCGTCGGGCACCACCTGTACCGGGCGTTCCCCAAGCTCGGTGTCACCTCCCGCACCGACCTCGCCACGGTGCTCGCCTCATGACTCCGGGGCCGAGTAGAGCAGCCGGATCTGGGCGGTGCGGTAACCGGCCCGCGCGAACGCCGCGGCCATCGGCACGTTCGTCGTGTCGGTGGTGGCGGTGATCAGCTCGGCCCCCTGCTCGGCGTGGAACCGGGTGATCTCGGCGAGGACGTCGTCGATGTAGCGGTGCCCGCGCAGCTCGGGCACCACGCCGAGGTACCCGACATTGCGGTTGTACGGTGTCGCGGACGGGATCGCCAGCCCGGCGAGCGTCCCATCGGCGGTGTGTGCCAGCCGCCACCACGCCCGCTCGCCCGGGCAGTCCAGGTAGAAGTCCATCTCCTCCCGGGCGGTGAGCTCCGGGCCCTTGACCGCAAGGTTCCGGCGGGTCTCGGTGTCCAGGCTGCCCACCGCGATCCGACGGAACACGTCCAGGAACTCCTCGTCGGAGCCCGTCGAGAAGACGAGCCTGCCGCTGGCCGAGGGCACCCCGACCTCCGGCGTCCACTCCAGCCGCAGCCGCTCCACCTCGTCGGTCAGCCCGACCGCCAGCGCCGCTCTGCGCCGCCAGGCCACCGCCGCGGAGACGGACTCATCGGCGCGCCAGTCGTTGGGCAGCGTCAGGTTGTACAGCGGCGGCTTCGGCGCACCCTGCTGCGCGAAGGCCCCCAGCCCCGCGCCGAGGAGGTCGGCCGCGACGGCCGCACGGTCGTCGACAGACGCCTCGACGTGCAGGCAGTCCAGGGCGACCGGGTGCGCGCTGGACGCCTGCCCCCACCACAGCGCGCGGCCCACCACCCGCTGGTCGACCTCGGCGATCCAGGTCCACTCCGGCCGGTACATCCCCTGGCCCAACTCGTCCAGGTAGCGGTCGGCGTCGATCGCGCTGACCGCGTCGTCGATGGAGAAGCCGGTGACCCGGTCGAGATCGGCCCCGGTGGTGGCGCGGAACAACATCGGCCCTCTTTCAGTGCTTGACATAGGTGGAAATGGTCGCGCCGGTGTTGAACACCCGGGTGTCGGCCAGCGCGAAGCCCGTCACGGCGAAGGGCGCCCGGAACAGGGGAATGCCGGAGCCGAGGACCACGGGGTAACGCTTGATGATCAGCTCGTCGATCTCATCGACCAGTTGGCCGGCGAGCGTCGCGCCGCCGCAGAGCCAGATGCCCATCCCGTCCAGGTGCTTGAGCTCGCGGACGAACTCCACCGGATCGCCGGCGACGATCTCCACCGCCGCATCACGCTGCTCCAGCGTCCGGGAGAACACGTACTGCCGCAGGTGGCCGTACGGGCTCGTGACGCCGATGGCCAGGGCCGGTTCGTAGGTCGCGCGGCCCATCAGGACGGTGTCGAACCTGTTGTTCGCCGCTGTGGCGATCCCCAGCGGCTCCCGCGCGTGGGTTGGCATGGTCTCGGGGTAGTCGGCCAGGATGGCGGCCGCCAGATCTCCCTCGAACGCGAAGAAGTCGAACTCCCCGTCCGGCCCGGCGATGAAACCGTCCAGGCTGGTGGCGATGTAGTAGGTCAGTTTTCGCACGTCAGAAGCTGCTTCCCAAAGATGATGTTGACTGCTGGAACGTTAGTCTGGTCAGCCGCGCCCGGCATCGGTAGCAGCGACGTAACGTGACCGGCGGCAACCGACGCAACGGGGGAGTCTGATCGTGAGACCGGGCGAGGTGGCGTGCACGGCCGACCCGGATGTGCTGCCGACGGCCACCGGCCGACTCGGCGTCGGCACCGCGTTCGGCACCTTCGGTGAGCTGTTGCAGGGCGTGCTACCCGATGCCGACCGGGATTTCCTGGTGACGTTCCCGATGGCGCAGTGGGCGACCGCCACCTTCTGGCCGTCCAGCGAGCTGGCCCGGGTCCGGGTCTTCCCGCAACACAAGCGGAAGTCGGCCCGGCTGGCCGCCACGATGATGGAGCTGTTCGGCCTTCCCGGCGGTGGGGTGCTGGAGCTGGGCGGCGGGTTGGCCGAGGGGAAGGGCTACGCCAGTTCGTCGGCGGACCTGGTGGCCACCGCCCGAGCGGTCGGCGACGCGTTCGGCAGGACGTTGAGCGAGCGCACCATTGAGTCGCTGCTGCGCCGGATCGAGCCCTCCGACGGTGTGATGTACGACGGGATCGTCGCCTTTCACCACCGGGAGGTGCGGCTGCGGGAACGGATCGGCGTGCTGCCCCCGCTCACCGTGGTGGCGCACGACGAGGGCGGCGCGGTGGACACCGTCCGCTTCAACCGCATCCCCAAGCCGTTCGACGAGGCCGACAAGCGGGAGTACGCGCGGCTGCTCGCCGCGCTCACCGCGGCCGTACGCGCAGGCGACCTTCCTGCCGTTGGCGAGGTGACCACCCGCAGCGCCGTGCTGAACGGCAAACTGCGCCCGCGCCGGCACTTCGACGTGCTGCACCGGCTCTGCCGCGAGGTGGACGGCTACGGCCTGGTCATCGCGCACAGCGGCACCGCCCTCGGCGTCCTGCTCGACCGGGACGACCCGGAACGCGCCGCGAAGATCGACCACGTGCGCGCGGCGTGCGTCGCGTTGCCCGGCACGGTGACCGTGCACCGGTCGCTCGGCACCGGTGAACTCGCCGGGTAGAGCTGACACACCAGGCCGGCCCGGGACCCCGTCCACGGGGTACGAGGGCGGTGTCGCAAACCGGACAAGACGGTAAAGCCCCTGGTAGAGCACTGTTGGGGCAGGTGGAGAGGCGAACGGATGGCGGGCCACATCCCAGTCCTCCGGCCCGGTGGGACAGCATCGTCCACGCCGGCGCCGCCCTCACCCAGCCCGGCCCCGTCGCCGCGGCGGACACGGCGCAGCCGCCGGCCCGACCCACGCGTACGGCCCACCCGTGGCTGCCGTCCACGCCGCTCCGGGCGCCCGCAGCGGTGACACCGCCCATCGGGACAAGGACGTCATCACCCGCCGGCAGCCGCGCGCCGCCGCCCACCGGCTGCGCCACCGCGCCCGTGCCCCCGCCGGCCTCTTCGCACTGAGGACCCCGCCCGGTCCGGCGTCGCTCATCCGCACTCCGGCCGGCGACCGAACCAGAGAGAAGGCCCGACATGGCCGCTCCCACCGCGATCGCAGCCCTGAACGCACCCGTGTACGCACCGGGCGAGCAGATGCTGCTGACCGTCACCTACTCCGACGCCGACACCAAACCGCTGACCGTCACCATCGTGGTCACCGACGCGCAGGGCAACAGCAGCGCCCCCGTCAAGGTCACCGCAGTCATCGACCCGCTCTCCCTGACCGTCACCGACAACTCCGGGCGCGCTTGGACCCGGGTTTCCGACAACGGCGCGGTGGCCGTGTACCGGGCGGTGGCGTGATGCCCCGGGTCACCGTTCAGGTCCGTGACGCCGCCGGGAACACCGCGACCGCCACCGCCGACTACGCCCTGAGCCAGCCGGTGCTCGGCGGCTACTACCTCTCCGGAGGCGCCGACCCGACCGCCGACATCGCCGGCGGCAACTTCCGCTCGCTCACCCAGTACCGCAGCTTCGCCGACGGCTACATCTTCCCCGGCTACAACCGGCCCTGGCTGATCAATCTGGGCAAGGCCGGGGTGCAGATGAACATGGTCCTCGAGTTGAAGCACTACGGCGCCCCGAACAACGGGCCGCAGAGCTTCACCGTCGATGGCACCAACTACACCGTCCCGGCGCCGTCGATGACCATCCAGCAGCGCCCCGGCACCGCCTGGCCGAGGGCGTACGGGTACAGCCAGGTGATCAACGGCCAGTGCGACGGGTTGTTCCACCGCGCCCTGGCGCAGTACCGCACGCTCGGGTTCGCGGTGAACATCCAGCTCGCCTCGGAGCTGGACACCGACCACGAGTTCGGCACCACCGAGGACGGCAAGGCGTACACCTGGGCCGAGTCGGACGCGCGGGCGGTGCAGGCGATGAACTACATCCTCACCTGGTTCAAGGCGCGGACGCTGCCCGCCGGCACGACGTTCTCCATTGGTCTCGGCGGCTTCGACCGGGCCTGCTTCCAGCGCACCCACCCGGAGTCGCTGATGTCCCGGCTGGACTTCCTTCAATGGAATGCCTACGCCACCAACGCCAACGACACCGCGCTGTCCCGGTTTCGCCGCACGAAGGACTGGGCGGTGGCGGACCTCGGCCCGGTGGCGCTGTCCCGGGCCGTGATCATCGCGGAGTGGGGGGTGCGGTCGGCCGAGATCCCGAACCAACCCGCCTGGATCGCCACCGTCCCGGCGGCCATAGCCAAGCTCAACGCCGAGCGTGGGCCACGGATCGCCCGGACCAACTACTTCAACTCCGGGTGGGGCACCCTGTCGCCGAAAGCGGCCGGGTTGGCGGCGCTCCGGACCGCGTACGCCACCCGGCCGTACGTCTGACCGGGCCGCCGGCCCGGCGGCTCAGCCCCGGTCGAGTCGTTCGGCGTACGCGTCGCGCAGCTCGGGCCAGCCGAAGTCCTTGGCCTCGGCACCCCGGATCGGGCCGACCGGGTCGCCGTCGAGCAGCCGGTCGGCCACGTCGAGGCAGAGGTGCCAGCCGGCCGCGACCATCGGCAGCATGCCCGGGTCGGCGACCGTGTGCCGCAGGGTGAGTCGGGTGCCGGCGGCCAGCGGGCTCAGCTCCCAGCGCAGCAGGTCGTCGCCCCAGGTGTACTCCAGCAGGTGCGGCGGCTCGGCCCGGCGTACCGTCGCCGTGGTCGGCGTGGTGGTCTCGCCGTCGATCAGGGTGAGCACGGCGGAACCGGGGGAGCCGAGGTCCCGGTCGGCGAGGAAAGGTGCCCACTCGGCGAGCCGGGCCGGATCGGTCAGCGCCGCCCAGACGGTGGCCGGCGGATGCCGAAGGTCGCGGACGAAGACCAGGGTGGCGCCGCCGTCGGCGGGCTCGGCGCGCACCTCGGCGGGTGGGCTGGGGCGGAACGCGTCGCGGTCCATTCACTGCTCCTGACTGTCGAGGTGCCGTTCCAGGGCGTCCAGATGCCGGTTCCACAGCCGGCGGTACGGGTCCAGCCACCCGTCGACCGCCCGCAGCGGGCCCGGGTCGAGGCGGTAGATCCGCTGCCGGGCGGCGATCCGGCAGGAGACGAAGCCGGCCTCGCGGAGCACCCGCAGGTGTTTGGAGACGGCCGGCTGGCTGACCCCCAGGCTGTCCACCAGCTGGCCGACGCTGTGCTCGGCGTCGCGGAGCTGGTCGAGGATCCGGCGCCGGGTGGGCTCGGCGAGGATCGTGAACGCGTCGAGGGTCACGGACCGAATATGCCTCTCACAGCATATGACTGTCAAGGCATATGAGTGGGTGCTTGCCGTCCCGGAGCGGCACCGAAGCCCGGTCCCTATGCTCGGATCATGGAACTGCGGATCTTCACCGAACCTCAGCAGGGGCGCCAGCTACGACCAGGTGCTCGCCGTGGCCCGCTGCGCCGAGGACGCCGGTTACGGTGCGTTCTTCCGGTCCGACCACTACCTCATGATGGGGGCGGTGACCGGCGAACCGGGCCCCACCGACGCGTGGACCACGCTGGCCGGGCTCGCTCGGGACACCAGCCGGATCAGGCTCGGCACCCTGATGACCGCCGCCACCTTCCGCCTGCCCGGCCCGCTGGCGATCACCGTGGCGCAGGTCGACCAGATGAGCGGCGGCCGGGTGGAGCTGGGCATCGGCACCGGCTGGTACGCCGACGAGCACACCGCGTACGGCATCCCGTTCCCGCCCCTCGGCGAGCGGTTCGACCGGCTGGAGGAGCAGCTCGAGGTCATCACCGGGCTCTGGGCCACCCCGGCGGGGGAGCGGTTCGACCACGCCGGCCGGTACTACCCGATCAGTGACTCGCCCGCCCTGCCCAAGCCGGTGCAGCAGCCCCGCCCGCCAATCCTGCTCGGCGGGATGGGCCCGAGGCGCACCCCGCGGCTGGCCGCCCGCTACGCCGACGAGTTCAACCTGCCGTTCGCCTCACCGGCGGACACGACGGCCCAGTTCGACCGGGTCCGGGCGGCCTGCACCGAGATCGGCCGGGACCCGGCCGGGCTGGTCTGGTCCAACGCCCTGGTGCTCTGCTGCGGGCGCGACGATGCCGAGGTGGCCCGCCGGGCCGCCGCCATCGGCCGCGAACCGGACGAACTGCGGGCCAACGGCCTGGCCGGTACGCCCGCCGAGGTCCTCGACACCGTCGGCCGGTACGCGGACATCGGCAGCCAGCGGATCTACCTCCAGGTCCTGGACCTCGCCGATCTGGAACACCTCGAGCTGGTCGCCAGCGAGGTGATGGCGAAGCTCTGAGCCCGGCGGCCGGGCACGCTCGCGGAACGCGGTCTCACGCCTCCCGGTGCGTCCCGCCGCCCGTCCCGACCAGGCCCGGGTCGCGCAGCACGGTGTCCAGCCGGCCGTCGTGATCACTGTCCACATAGGTGACGTCTGTTGTCCCGTCACCATTGAGGTCGACCTGCACGATGTCGGCGACGCCGTCACCGTCGAGGTCGGTGACCACCTCCACCGAGCCGTCCAGGTGCCGGGTCACGATCGACTGCGCCCCGGCGCCGGGGGCACGCGGCGGCGGTCCGGGTGCCGGCACCGGCGTCGGGGCCGGCGCGGGTGCCGGCGTGGGTCGGGGACCGGGCGTTGGCGCCGGATGGCCCGGCAACGCGCCGACCGTGGGCGCGCTGGCCGGCTCGACCCCACTGCCGGTCGGGTCCAACTCCTCTTCGGAAGGGAAGACGTCGCCCCGCGGGGCCGGATCACGGTAAGTGCTCATGGGCGTAGGGTTCCCCGACGATGGCGAGAACAACCGTGCCCGATCGTCCGGTATCCGTGGAGCCCGGTCTGTCAGAGGATGCTGGGACCGACGCCACGGTCATGAACGGGGGTCCGAGCGTGGAACTGCGCCGGAGTCGGGGAGCCCGGGTGCTCGCCCTGGCCTGCGTACTTGGTGGGGTGGTGTTGCTGGCCCTGCCCCACGAAGGCGCCCTGCTACGGACGATCGTCGCGGTGGGGGCCGTCGTGCTCGGCGTCGTGGCGCTGGGCAGCGCGCTGCGGCCGTTCCGGTTCGGGATCGGCGCGGACGGGCTGACCATCCGGCGGCCGGGCCTGCGCCGGACGATCCGGTGGGCCGAGGTCGACGCGCTGGTCCTCGACGAGCCGCCCCGGCGGGACGGCCGTCCGGAGCCGCCGCGACTGCTGCTGGTGCCCGCGCCGGGTGTGACGCTGGGGCCACCGGTGACCGCCCGCCATCCGCTCGACGGCCGGCCCGCTGTCGAGCTGCTCGTCCTCGATCAGGTCCGGGAGCAGCCGGAGCAGGTGTCCGCCGCGCTCAGCCAGTACGCCGGCGACCGGTTCGTGGATCTGCCCGCGCTGCGCCGCGCCGCCTTCGCCGACCCGGACCTCACCGCGAGCCTGCGCGGCTACCGGATGGACCAGGTCGACCAGTTGATCCGGCGCGGCCAGGACGCCCTGGTGTCCGGGGACGTGCCGACCCGGCAGGAGGCCCGGGCGGAGATCGAACGGGTCTCCGCGGCCGGCCTGCCGGTCGCCCAGCGGGGTTACGCCCGGCTCCAGGTCGATGCGGCGCTGGACGCCCTCGTCGCCGCGTTGGCCGACCACCCGTCCACCGATCGGGAGACCGCCACGTGACCGCGCCGGAACAGGTTGGCCCGCCGGCTACCGCTGCCGGCGTCCCACGCCGCAACTGGGCCGGCAACGTGCGCTACGCCGCACGGGCCTTCCACCGACCCACCTCCACCGACGAGCTGCGCCGGCTGGTCGCCGGCAGCGCCCGGATCCGGGCGGTGGGCACCGGGCACTCCTTCAACCGGTTCGGCGACACCGAAGGGGACCTGGTCACCCTGGCCGGGCTGCCCCCGGTGATCGACGTGGACGCCGAGCGCGCGCGGGTCACCGTCACCGGATCCCTGCGCTACGGCGACGTCGCCCGACAGTTGCACGCCCAGGGGTACGCCCTGGCCAACCTCGCCTCACTGCCACACATCTCGGTGGCCGGCGCGGTGGCCACAGCCACCCACGGCTCCGGCCAGACTCACGGCAACCTGGCCACCTCGGTCGCCGCCCTGGAGCTGGTCACCGCCGACGGCGACCTGCTGCACGTCGACCGCGACACCGACGGCGACACGTTCGGCGGCATGGTGGTCGGGCTCGGCGCGCTCGGCCTGGTCACCCGGGTCACCCTGGACGTGGTGCCGTCCTTCGAGGTGCGCCAGTACGTGCGGCTCGACCTGCCCCGGGAAGCGCTGGACGAGGCGCTCGGCTCGGCGTACAGCGTGAGCGCGTTCACCGACTGGCGGGGGCCGCGACTGCGCGAGGTGTGGCGCAAGCAGTTGGCGGACCAACCGCCGCCCCCGGCGGACTGGCTCGGCACCACGGCCGCCGACCAGCCGCGGCACCCGGTGCTCGGGATGCCGCCGGAGAACTGCACCCCGCAGCTCGGCGTGCCGGGCCCGTGGCACGAGCGGCTGCCGCACTTCAAGCTCGGCTTCACCCCGAGCAACGGCGACGAACTCCAGTCCGAGTACCACGTGCCGCGCGCGGCGGCGGCCGACGCGCTCGCCGCCCTGGACGACGTGGCGCACCTGATCGCCCCGGTACTGCAGGTCTGCGAGCTGCGTACGGTCGCGGCGGACGAGCTGTGGCTCAGCCCGAACCACCAGCGGGACAGCTTCGTTCTGCACTTCACCTGGATCGCCGACACCGCCGCGGTGCTACCGGTGCTGGCTGCCATGGAGGAGCGGTTGGACCCGTTCGCCTTCCGCCCACACTGGGGCAAGGTCTTCGTCACCGACCCGACCGCGCTGGCCGCCCGCTACCCCCGCCACACCGACTTCACCACCCTCCTGACCTACCTGGACCCATCCAGCAAATTCCGCACCACCCTCCTGGACCACTACTTCCCCCACTGACCCCTCCCCTCTCCCGCCCCCGCCGCACCCCGGTGATCATGAAGTTAGCGGTGTCGATGTCGGCGTGTCGTGACGCTAACTTCATGATCACCGGGGCGTTGGGCGGGGTGGGTGGGTGGGTTAGCGGGGTGGTGCGGTGGGGGTGGGTTGGTTGGTGCGGAGGCTGCCTCGTTGGACGGCTCGGCTGATGTCGCTGGGCGAGATGATTCCGGCGAGTTGGCCGTTGTCGGTCACCACCAGGGCGCGGCCGTCGGCGCACTCACTGAGCCGGGGGAGCAGGTCGTTGAGCTGTTCACCGGGCTGGGCGAGGACCAGTTGGTCGGCCCGGCAGGCCACCTCGGCCAGCGTGGTCGACGCCCGTCGGTCGGCCGGTACGCCCCGCACCCGATCCAGGGTCACCAGGCCGGTCGGCCGGCCCTCCGCGGTCAGCGGCAGCGCCGAATGCCGGTACGCGAACAGGTAGTGGTCCACGAAGTCGGCGACCGTCATGTCCGCCGAGGCGGTCTGCGGCTGCGGAGTCATCACGTCGCCGACCCGGATCCCGCGTAGCGCGCTGCCGGCGCGGGCCTGCCGTTCCTCCACTCCGGCGGCTCCGATCAGGAACCAGCCGATCAGCGCCAGCCAGAGCCCGCCGAAGCCGACTCCGGACAGGAACTGCCAGAGCCCGAGGCCGATCAACAGCGCGCCGAGGACCCAGCCGGCCCGGGCGGCGACCACCGACGCCCGGGTCCGGTCACCGGTCGCCTTCCACACCGCGGCGCGCAGCAACCGACCGCCGTCCAGCGGCGCGGCCGGCAGCACGTTGAAGACCGCCAGCAGCACGTTGATGCCGGCCAGCCAGGCCATCACCCCGAGCAGCAGCCCACCCTGCCCGGCCAGCGCCAGCACTACCGCGATGGCGCCGAAGAACGCCCCGATCAGCAGGCTGACCAGCGGGCCGATCCCGGAGATCCGCAGCTCCGCGCCCGGGTCGCGGGGCTCGCCCTTCAGCTCGGCCACCCCGCCGAACAGCCAGAGCGTGATGCCGTCGACCGTCAGCCCGTTGCGCTTGGCCACCACGGCGTGCGACACCTCGTGGGCGAGCAGGCCGACGAAGAAGACCACCGCCGCAGCCAGCCCGGCCAGGGTGTACGCCACCGGGGAGCGGTCGGGGTACGAGCGGGGGAACTGGTTGGCGGCCAGCCCCCAGGCGATCAGGGCGAAGATGACCAGAACACTCCAGTTGACACCGACCGGTACCCCCGCGATCCGGCCAAGCCGGAAGCTCGCCTTCATCCCTCCCCGTTACCCCCGGTCGGTCCGCTCATGCCACGGTTCAGCGACGCGGGGTCTCGCTGGCGATGGTCGCCTCGCGGGGCAGCGCCGCCGCACGCAGCGCCCAGTCCAACGCGTAGTCGGCGATTTCCTCCCAGCCGTCCTGCCCGACGGTGAAGTGTGAGCGTCCGGGGAACTCCTCGTATGCGGTGAGCGCCCGGGACTTCTGGTAGAGCCCGGCGTTCGAGCGGACCACCGACGGCGGCACCACGTGGTCGAGCTCCCCGGCCATCAGCAGCAGCGGCGCGCGGTCGTTGCGGCCGTTGTCCACCTTCGTCGGCGACGTCGGGTCGAGGTTGGCGAAGGCACCCTCGAAGAGCACCCGCCCGGCGCCCGGGACGGCGTAGCGCCGCCAGGCCCGATCGGAGTCGGCGCGGGTCATCGTGTTACCGAAGGCGTAGTGGAAGTCCTCCGGTGTGAACGGGACGGCCCGGTGCCGGTTTGCGGGGTTGCGCAGGATCGAGAACGTGGAGCGCAGCGTGCTCAGCGGCAACTTCAGCACCCCCTTGACCTGCGCGGGGTGTACCCCCACGGCTGCCGCGCCGAGGCCCCGGTCAACCAGAAGCTGCGTGATCAGGCCACCGAACGAGTGCCCCATGATGATCGGCGGTTGGGGCAGCCCTCGGATGATCTGGTCGTAGTGCGCGACGATCGTCGCGACGCTCTGCTGAGCGATCGGGGTGGGATCGTCGCGCAACTGCTCGACCTCCCGGTCCATTCCGGGCCAGGCGGGCGCGAGCACTCGCAGACCCCGGGCGGCATACCGTTGCGCCCACCCCTCCCAGCTGCGCGGGGTCATCCAGAGCCCGTGGATCAGCACGACCGTGTCGGCCCGGCCCTGCGGCGTGGAACCCATCGCGTCCTCCCGGTGTCGCGGCGTCCCGGCCCGGCGGGTACCCGCTGCCGCGCGCGGAAATCCTCCGCTGGCAGGACGGCTGCGGTGTTCGCCCCAATGGACGTCACGCTCCGTGTACCCAGGCCGTGACCGCCGGGACGGCCCCTGACAAATGTCACGGCCGGAACGTGACGACCGCTCCGGGTACCGGCCCCCGCGCCGCCGGAGCATCAATGCCATGACCAGTACGCATCCGGCCGTCGAGCTGAACGGCCTCACCAAGACCTTCGGCGCGGTCACCGCGGTCGACGGGCTGAGCCTGCGGGTGCAGCCCGGCGAGGTGGTGGCGTTCCTCGGCCCCAACGGCGCGGGCAAGACCACCACCATCGACATGCTGCTCGGCCTGGCCCGCCCGGACACGGGCACGGTCCGCATCCTCGGCGGCACCCCGGACGACGCGGTGGCCCGGGGCCGGGTCGCCGCCGTGCTCCAGACCGGTGGCCTGCTCAAGGACCTCACCGTCGGCGAGACGGTCCGGATGACCGCCCACTTCTACCGGCACACCCGCCCGGCCGCGGAGGTGCTGGAGCGGGCCGGCATCGCCGACCTCGCCGACCGGGCGGTCGGGCGCTGCTCCGGCGGCCAGCAGCAGCGGCTGCGTTTCGCGCTGGCCCTGCTGCCCGACCCGGACCTGATGGTGCTCGACGAGCCGACCACCGGGATGGACGTGGAGGGTCGGCGGGACTTCTGGCAGGCGCTGCGCCGCGACGCGCGGGCCGGACGGACCGTCATCTTCGCCACCCACTACCTGGACGAGGCGGACGCGTACGCCGACCGGATCGTGCTGGTGCGGCAGGGGCGCGTCGTTGCCGACGGCACCACCGCGGAGATCAAGAACCTGGCCGCCGGCCGTACGGTCCGGGCCACCCTGCCCGGCGCCGACCAGGCCGCGCTCGCCGCACTGCCCGACGTGGACGCCGTCGAGGTACGCGGCGACAGCGTGCTGGTGCGCACCGGCGACTCGGACGCGATCGCCCGACACCTGCTCACCCGGACCGCCGCCCGGGACGTGGAGATCACCTCCCGCAACCTTGAGGACGCCTTCCTCGCCCTGACCAGCGAGCACACCGGAGTCTGAGATGACCACCCTGCCGGCCACCCCCGCCGCCACCCGTACCGACCGGCCCGACCAGCCGGACCGCCGGCTGCCCGCCCTGGGCGGCTTCGCCCCGGCCGTCCTGGGCATCGAGCTGCGCCGGGTGCTGCGCAACCGCCGCACCCTCGCCTTCACGCTGATCATGCCGGGCGCCTTCTTCCTCATCTTCGGT
Source organism: Micromonospora sp. NPDC005173 (assembly GCF_040608515.1). Classification (NCBI taxonomy): domain Bacteria; kingdom Bacillati; phylum Actinomycetota; class Actinomycetes; order Micromonosporales; family Micromonosporaceae; genus Micromonospora; species Micromonospora sp. NPDC005173. Next base: position 26,238 of record NZ_JBEXIK010000022.1, on the reverse strand, counting down.
CTGCCCCAGGGCGGGCAGACGCTGGACAACGGCCGCCCGGTGACGGCGTACGTCATGATCAGCCTGGCGGTGTACGCGGCCATGGTGGCGACCACCAGCGCCGGCGGCGCGGTGGCCACCGAGCGGGCGTTGGGTTGGAGCCGGCAGTTGCGGCTCACCCCGCTGCGTCCGACCGCGTACGTGGCCACCAAGCTGATCACCGCGATGGCCCTCGGCCTGCTGGCGGTCGTCGTCGAGTTCCTGGTCGGCGCCGCCGCCGGCGTCCGCATCCCGGCGCACGTCTGGCTGCTCGCCGGGCTCGCCGCCTGGCTCGGCTCGCTGGTCTTCGCCGCATTCGGGCTCTTCATCGGCTACCTGGTGCCGGCCGAGAACGTCATGCAGTTCATCGGCCCGATCCTGGCGGTGCTGGCCATGTTCGGCGGGCTCTTCGTCCCGGTCGAGGTGCTGCCGGACGTGCTCCAGCAGGTCGCCAGGTTCACCCCGGTGTACGGCATGGGCGAGCTGTCCCGCGCCCCGCTGACCGGGGACGGGGTGAGCATGGCCGGGGTGGCCAACATCGCCTTCTGGGCACTGGTCTTCGGCATCGGCGCGGCCCGGCTGTTCCGCCGGGACACCGCTCGGGTCTGACCACTCCGACCGTTAGCGTGGACGCGATGGACCTCTCGATGGGTCAGCCCCGGCCGGTGAGCCGCCACTGGCGGTTCACCGGCTGGCTGCTGGCCGCAGTGTGGCTGTTCTTCCTCAACGTGCCGCTCGCCACCGCGCTGCACCAGCCACATCTGTGGCGACGGGTGCTCGGCGTGGCCGCCCTGGTTGCCTTCGGCGTCGGCTACGTGCTGCTGTTCCAGTGGGCCCGCCAGCTACGCCAGGCGCTGCGGCCGATCCCGGTACGCCGGGCGCGGGCCGGGTTGTTGCTGCTGCTCGCGGTGGGCCTGGTCAGCATCCCGGGCACCGACGGGGACTGGCTGGCCACCCTGGTGTACGTGGCCGCCGCGGCGGTGTTCCTGCTGCCGTCACGGGAGGCGTTGGCGTCCGTGGTGGTCTGCGCGGTGACCCCGTTGGTGGCGTCCTCGCTGGTGCCGGGTTGGGAGGCGGAGAGCACCATCGTGTTCGCGGTGCTGCTCGCCTCGTTCGCCATGTTCGGGGTGTCCCGGCTGGCCCAGCGCAACGGTGAACTCCAGGCCGCCCAGCAGGAGATCGGCCGGCTCGCGGTCGCCGAGGAGCGGGCCCGTGCCGCCCGCGACCTGCACGACATCCTGGGGCACTCGCTGACCGTGGTGGCGATCAAGGCCGAACTGGCCGGCCGGCTGATCGAGGTGGACCGGGAGCGGGCCGCCATCGAGATCGCCGAGGTGGAGGCGCTGGCCCGGGCGGCGTTGTCCGACGTACGGCAGACCGTCGGGGCGTACCGCGAGGTGACCCTCGTCGGTGAGTTGGCCGGCGCCCGTTCGGCGCTGGCCGCGGCGGGCATCGCGGCGGAGTTGCCGGCCGAGGTGCCGGCGTTGCCGGACGAGTGGGACCGGTTGTTCGGCTGGGCGGTACGGGAAGGGGTGACGAACGTGGTCCGGCACAGCGGGGCGCGATGCTGCACGATCCGGGTGTACCCGGATCGGGTCGAGGTGAGTGACGACGGCCGGGGTCCGTCCACTCCCGACGCCGACGCTGCCGGACACGGCCTGGTCGGTCTGCGCGAGCGGGCGCGGCAGCTGGACGCCGCGGTGACGGTGGGTCGCCGTCCGGACGGTACGGGCTTCCTGCTGCGGGTGCACGCGCCAGGGGAGGCCCGGTGACCGGCCCCGCTGGCGAGCAGTCCGTGCCGATCCGGCTGCTGCTCGCCGACGATCAGGCACTGGTCCGTGGCGCGTTGGCCGCGCTGCTCTCGCTGGAGCCCGACCTGACCGTGGTGGCCGAGGTCGGCCGGGGCGACGAGGTGGTGCCCGAGGCCCGCCGGACCGTGCCCGACGTGGCCCTGCTGGACGTGGAGATGCCCGGCCTGGACGGGATTGCGGCGGCCGCCGCGCTGCGGGCCGCTCTGCCGGCCTGCCGGGTGCTGGTGGTGACCACCTTCGGCCGGCCCGGGTACCTGCGCCGGGCGATGGAGGCCGGCGCGAACGGCTTCGTGGTCAAGGACACCCCGGCCCGGCAACTCGCCGACGCGGTCCGCCGGGTGCACGCCGGCCTGCGGGTGGTCGACCCGACGCTGGCCGCGGAGACACTGGCCACCGGGGCCAGCCCGCTCACCGAGCGGGAGACCGCGGTGCTGCGGACGGCCCGGGGCGGCGGCACGGTCGCGGACCTGGCCGGGGCGCTGCACCTGTCCGAGGGGACGGTGCGCAACCACCTGTCGGCGGCGATCGGCAAGACCGGCGCCCGCAACCGGGCCGAGGCGGTCCGGATCGCCGAGCAGAACGGCTGGCTGCTCGGCGAGTGACGGCTGCCGTTCAGGCGGTCGGGGGCGGGGTGGGCAGTCGGTCGACCACCACCAGGCTGCTGCCGGGGCGGACCTCGGCGAGCAGTTCCCGCTGGCCGCTGGGGGTCACCCGGATGCAGCCGTTGGTGGTGTTCTCGCCCAGGTCGTCGTCGTTGTACCAGGTGTGCAGCCCGATGTGCGCGCCGCGCAGCCCGGTCGGCACCGACTCCGGGTCGTCGGGCACCGAGCCGAGGGCGTAGATGTCCACGCCGCCGTAGACGTCCTGCGGCGGCGGGGTGCGGCCCAGGATGAAGGTCCGACCGAGCGGGGTTTCCTGCCCACGCTGGCCGAGGCTGGTCTGCCAGGTGCGCATCGCCTTGCCGGCTCGGTACCAGGTGAGCCGGTGCGTCTTGCGCTCCACCACGATCTGGTCGCGCAGCGCCACGGTGTCGAACCCGCCGGGCGGCAGCCAGGCGAGCCGCCGGTTGGCCGAGGGCAGCAGGACGGCCGTCCAGCCGGCCCGCCGTTGGGCGATCGGCACGGTCAGCTCGACACCGGCGAGCGTCGGTTCGAGGAAGGCCAGCGGGCGCCCGCCGGGCGCGTTGTACGCGGCGATCCGCCGCGTCGGGTGTGCGCCCTCGGTCAGCGGCGTGGTGTCCATGGTGGCCGGATCGGCCGAGAATCCCCGGGGAGCGGGGTCGTAGTCGATCACCGGTAGCCCGGCCGGGGCGGGCGCGGCCGGCAGCACCTGCTCCTCGGGGCTCTGCTCGACGCTGCTCGGCGTCGGGTCGGGCGCGGCGGCGGCCGGTCGGTCGGGGGTGGCCGAACGGGGGGTGAGGGCCTGGCCGACCAGCAGCGCGGCGATGAGCAACGCGGCCACGGCGACGGCGGCGGCTACCCATGCGCCTCGGCGGCGGTACGGAGTCAATCGGTCAAACGGCACCAAACCACTCTACGGTGGAGGGCAGTCCGGGGCCCCCGGTTCGGCGATACCGGCCGGGGGCCCCGGCGGCTCAGACCCGCGCGCCGATGTGGATGGCCACGGCGTCGTGTGCCGGCACGTTGGCGGGGAACCAGCCGTTACCGTCCACCGTGATCACCGGGCCGCTGCACGTGCCGCCCGCGTACGTGCCGTGGATGACGTCGCAGTACCGGCCGGCGGGCAGCCCGGTGTAGTACGAGCGACCGTTCACCGCGGAGTCCTCGTCGTTGACCGTGATGAAGCCCTTGCCGCTGCGGCTGAACGCGATGTGGTTGTTGCCGTTGTCGTACCAGTTGGCCACGCCGGCGCCCTCGGTGGCGTTGCGGAAGCCGACCATGTTGGCGATCACCGGCCAGCGGTGCTCGCACTCCCAGCCGGAGTAGCAGGTGGTGTTCAGCGTCTTGTTGGCGCCGTCCGACGGCGGGCCGGCGTCCCGGTTGCTGAAGGTGTAGCTGGACATCACCGTCGGCGAGCCGTACGGCCAGGCCAGCATGAAGGCGTTCGCCAGGGCGTAGATCCCGCGATCCTTGTAGGTGAGCACCCCACCGGCGTCGCGCTGGGTGTCGTGGTTGTCCACGAACACCGAGGAGGGCCCGCTGGGCAGGTGCCCCCAGCCCGTGCCGAAGTTCTGTAGGTAGGCCAGCCGCTCGGAGCGGAAGACCCGGGCCAGGTCCTTGCCGTAGCGGAACTCGTGCACGTCACCGATGCCGGTGTACTCGGTCGGCTGGACCGGCTCGCCGGCGCCGTAGATGACCTCCTGCACGATGTACGCGGAGCGGGAGAGCTTGCCCTTGATGGCGGCGATGTCGGCGGCCGGCATGTGCTTGCTGGCATCCATCCGGAAGCCGTCCACGCCCAGCGAGAGCAGGTCGTTGAGGTACGAGGCGATCTTCGTGCGGACGTAGTCCGACTCGGTCTTCAGGTCCGAGAGGTTGACCAGCTCACAGTTCTGCACCTCGTACCGGTCGTTGTAGTTGGCGATGTCGTCGCCGCCGTTGCGCCCGCAGTGGTGGAAGTCCTGCGTCTGGTAGATGCCCGGGTAGTCGTAGTGGGAGTACGACGAGCCGGCCCAGCCGGTGCCGCCGTTGTCCTGGCCGGACATGTGGTTGACCACCGCGTCGACGATCACCTTGACCCCGGCCGCGTGGCAGGTGTTCACCATCGACTGGAACTGGGCGCGGGTGCCCTTGCGGGACTCGACCCGGTAGCTGACCGGCTGGTACGCCAGCCACCACTGGTTGCCCCGCACGTGCTCCTGCGGGGGTGACACCTGGACGTAGCCGTAGCCCTTGGGGCCCAGCGTGCTCTGGCACTCGCTGGCCACCGAGGGCCAGTTCCACTCGAAGAGCTGGACGATGACCTTCTTGCCGCCGGACGGGGCGGCGACGGCCGGGGGAGCCGTCACGGTGAGGGGGACGAGCAGGCTGGCGACCAGGCCGAGGGCGAGGATCGCCGAGCCGCGTCGACGTCGGTGCATCGGGACTCCTGACGGGGGCGGGGGTGGGTGGTGGCGCGGCGGGGGAGAGCCTGCTTGCCGGGTTCTTGCAAGTCAGGCTGAAATTTTCCGAAAGGTTACAAGCGTGTTGCAGTGACTGTCAATGCATGGACATCTGTCACTGTCCATTTCGGCCGATGGTGCGCTTACCCGCGCCGCCGCTACACGCGTCCCGGCGTCGGTTGGTTCGATCCGCCCGAGAAATTTCCACCCCGGGGTGATCCGCGAGCCTCGCCGTTCCGTACTGGATGGGGGAGCAGGGGTCGGCCGGTGGTACGCCGCCGCGAGACGATCGAGGAGCAGATGGCCCGGGCAAAGCAGAACCAGAAGGCGGCCACCGTCCGGACCGGCGCCAGCAGTCGGGGGGTACGCACCCGGTCGCGGTCGGCGACCGCCATGCTGATCGCGTCGCTGCTCGCCGCGCTCTGGGCGGCGATCATGCTGACCGGGGCTGGGCAGACGGCGTACGCGTACGGGTTCTTCTTCACGGAGTTCTTCGCCGGCGTCATCGCGCTGGTGGCGCTGAGCCTCACCGTGATGCTCGGCCTGCTCGCCACGGACCGGCTGGTGCTGCGCATCTCGCACCGGGTGCTGTTGCAGTCGGCGCACCGGGCCTTCGGTGTGCTGGGCGTGGCCGGGCTGGCCTTCCACGTGCTCACCAAGATCGCCACCGGTCGGGCGGCGCCGACCGACGCCCTGGTGCCCTTCGTGGGCGGCGGAGGGCTCTACGTCGGGCTCGGCACGGTGGCCGCCCTGCTGATGGTCAGCGTGATCTGGACCGGCATCATCCGGGCCCGCTTCGCCGGCATCGGTCCGAAGTGGCTGTGGCGCGCGCTGCACTCCACGGCGTACGTCGCCTGGCCGTTCGCTGTGCTGCACGGCCTCAACGCCGGCCGGGTCGCGAAGTCCTGGGTGGTGCTCAGCTACCTCGGCTGCATCCTGCTGGTCGTGCTGGCGCTGCTGGTCCGGCTCTCGGTCACCGTCGGCCGACGCAGCCGCGAGCAGCACCAGGCCGCGGTGCGGAACACGGCGATGGCTGGCCGGGCTGGCGAGGAGGGCCGCGGCCGATCGCTGCTGGCCGGGCTGGGCCGCCGCCGCGAGAGCGGCGAGGAGAAGCGTCCCGCCTGGGCGGAGGCCACCACCGCCTCGTGGACCGCGCCGGCCGGCGCGCGGCGGCGCGACCCCGAGCGGTTCACGGTGCCGGTGGTGCCCGAGCCGGGCTCGCTCACCGAGCCGGTCCGGCCCAGCCGGCGCCGGCGGGACGAGGAGCCGGCGGCCCGGCGGGACACCGAACGGGCTGCGCGCGGCCGGCGCGACGAGCGGGAGCCGTCGACCCGCCGGTCGGGCCGCCGAGGCGCGGAGGAGCCGGTCACCCGTCGGCGCGACGAGGAGGAGTTCGAGCCGGTGGCCCGGCGGCGCGGCGAGCGTACCCGGGACCGGGACGAGGCCCCGGCCAGGCGGCGGCGGGGTGGCGCGCCGGTCGACGAGCGGTCCGCCCGCCGGTCCCGGACCGACGACGACGGCAGCAGGTACTCGGCGCCGCCGCAGCGGCTGGTCGACGAGCCCGAGGAGCCGTGGGACAGCCCGCTCCGGTGGCAGGACGCCGAGCCGATCTCGGCCGGCCCGGTCTCCGCCGAGCCGATCTCCGCGGGCCCGATCTCGGCGGCGCCGCGCAGCGGCAGCGGCCGGCACAGCGTCGAGGACGAACTGCCGGAGGAGCCGGACTACTGGCGCCCGCCGGCCCGGTACGTGCCGGAGGAGGTGCCGCCGCCCGTCGACGACACCCCCACCCTGGTCGACCTGGCGTCGCGGCGGGCACGGCGGGCCGCCGGCGAGGGTCGGTCCAAGCGCCGCAAGGCCAGCGCCGACGCCGTGGACGGGGCGTACTGGGCCGGGTTGCGGGGTGAGGCGAAGTGATGCGTACGACCGTGCCCCCGGTGGCCTGCGTGGGTGAGCCACGGCTGACCGCCGGCTTCGCGGAGTTCGGCCGGCTGGACCTGGCCGCCCACGAGGAGGTGCACGGGCCGATCGGCCCGATGGAACCGGCCCAGCTTCTCCGGCTCGCCGAGGGCATGCAGCTCAAGGGCAAGGGCGGGGCGGGTTTCCCGTTCGCCCGCAAGCTGCGCGCGGTGCTGGAGTCCTGCGAGCGGCAGGACCTCGCTGCCGTCGTGGTGGTCAACGCCAGCGAGGGGGAGCCGGCCAGTTGGAAGGACAAGGTGCTGCTGACCCGCGCCCCGCACCTGATCCTGGACGGCGCGGCGCTGGCCGCGTACGCGCTGGACGCCGAGGAGATCGTGATCGGCGTGGCCGACGACGGGGTGGGCCGGGACTCGCTGATGGAGGCGCTGGCGGAGCGGCGGATGCCGGTGCCGGCCACCATCGTCACCGTGCCGCACCGGTTCATCTCCGGCGAGGGCGGCGCGCTGGTCAACGGGATCAACGGGCTGCCGCACATCCCGCCCGGCACCAAGAAGCGCTCCAGCGACTCCGGCGTCGGCGGCCTGCCCACCCTGCTCTCCAACGCCGAGACGTACGCCCAGCTCGCCGTCGCCGCCCGGCTCGGCCCGTACGAGTACGCGGCGCTCGGCACCGACGACGAGCCGGGCACCGTGCTGCTCACCGTGACCGGCGCGGCGGCCCGGCCCGCGGTCGTGGAGTGCGCGGCCGGCACCCCGCTGCGCGAGATCCTCGACCTGTGTGAGGTCCCGGACGGCCCGGGCATCCTGATGGGCGGCTACCACGGCAAGTGGATCACCCCGGAGGCGGCGGACCGGGCGGAGGTCTCCCGTAAGGGCCTGGCCGCGGTCGGCGGCACCCTCGGCGCGGGCATCATCGTTCCGCTCGGCGTCGACACCTGCCCGCTCGGCGAGGCCGCCCAGGTGGTGCGCTACCTGGCTGGCGAGTCCGCCGGACAGTGCGGACCGTGCAAGATGGGCCTGCCGGACCTGGCCCGCGCGGTGGACCTGGCGGTCGCCGGGAGCCAACCCGCGGACGTGGTGCGGGCCGCCGCCGGCGAGGTGAAGGGCCGGGGAGCGTGCAGCCACCCGGACGGCACCGCCCGGTTCGCCCTCTCCGCGATCGAGGTCTTTGCCGACGATCTGCGGCTGCACAGCACCGGCGACGGCTGCGGCCGGCGGGTCAAGGGCGTGATGGGGCTGCCGGGCGCACCCGACTCCAACCCGCAGAAGCTCACCCTGGACTGGTCCCGCTGCGACGGGCACGGGCTCTGCGCGCACGTGGTGCCGGACTTCATCCGGCTCGACGGCAACGGATATCCCGCCTTCCCGACCACCCCGGTGCCGACCTGGCTGCGGGAGGGCGCGCTGAAGGCCGTCAAGGTCTGCCCGGAGCTCGCCCTCCGGCTCGCCAAGGCCGAGTAGGGCACCTGCACGCCTCGTGCAGCCGGGTCCCTTCCGGACAACTGTCGAATGGAGATGCGGATGGGCATGGGGCGAACAACGGCTGGGCGGGTACCCCGGGCCGCCGCTGCCGGGGCGCTCGTCGTCGCCCTGCTCGGCACGGCATCCTGCACCGGCACGGTGCCGTCCGGAGCGGCAGCCGCCGGATCCGTGCCGGCCTCGACCACGTCTCCGGGCGCGCCGGCAAGTGCCCCGGCCATCGCGCCGACCGCCGCTCCGGCGCGGGTGCCGGACACCCTGCGCTTCACCGGGACCACCCTCGCCGGCACCGCGTTCGACGCCGCGCAGCTGGCCGGCCGGCCCGTCGTGCTGTGGTTCTGGGCGCCGTGGTGCGCCACCTGCGCCAGTCAGGCCTGGACGGTGGCCGAGATCGCGCCCCGGTACCGGGACACCGTGCCGATCGTCGGCGTCGCCGGGCTCGGCGAGCGGCGGGCCATGCAGGAGTTCGTCACCGAGTTCGACCTCGCCGGGACGCCGCAGATCGAGGACCGTGCCGGTGCGCTCTGGCGCCGGTTCAAGGTGACCGAGCAGAGCATCTTCGTGATCATCGACCGGGACGGCAAGATCGTCCACCAGGGCTTCCTGGACGGCGAGGCACTCACCGCCCGGGTCGCCGCGCTGGCCGGGGCGTGACCGCCCCGCTGCTGCTCGCGCTGACCGCCGGCATGCTCGGCGCGGTCAACCCGTGCGGCTTCGCGTTGCTGCCCGCGTACCTCTCGCTGCTGGTCGCCGGGGCCACCGACACCCGCGGCGCGGTCGGTCGCGCGCTGACCGCCGCGGTGGGGTTGACCCTGGGGTACGTACTGGTCTTCGGCGCCGTCGGCCTGGCCCTCGCGCCGCTGGCCGGCTGGCTGCGGCCACGGTTGCCGTGGCTGACCGTGGTGCTGGGGCTGCTGCTGGTGGTGGCCGGGTGCTGGCTGCTCGCCGGCCGGCGACTGCCTGCCCCCGGCTGGTCCGCCCGGGCGCCCCGGCTGACCCGGTCCTGGCCGTCGATGGCGCTGTTCGGCGCGGCGTATGCCCTGGCCTCGCTCGGCTGCGCCATCGCACCGTTCCTGGCCATCGTGGTGACCAGCCTCCAGTCCGGTTCGACCGGGCGCGGGCTGGCCCTGTTCGGCGCGTACGCCCTCGGGATGGGGCTGGTGGTCGCGGTCGCCGCGCTCGGCGTGGCGCTGCTGCGCGACGGGCTGGTGGCCCGGCTGCGGGTTGCCGGCGCGCTGGTGCCCCGGCTCAGCGGCCTGGTGCTGCTGGTCGCCGGCGGCTACGTCGCCTGGTACGGCTGGTACGAACTGCGGCTGGCCGCCGGCCACCGCAACGCACTACAAGACCCGGTGATCCAGACGGCGTCCCGGGTCCAGCACGCCCTCGCGGACACCCTCGACACCACCGGCCCCGCCGTCCTGGCCACCGCCCTCGCGGTCCTCCTGCTGGCGGCAGCCCTGACTCGCCGCGCCCGCCTCCGCGATCGTGCAGTTGCTACCCCGGCAGAAGCCGCGGAGCGCTCCATGCCGGAGACCGAAACTGCACGATCGGCGGGACGTTGACGGTTGGGGTCAGCGGGGGGTCAGCCGGTCGGTGCCCATCCGGTCGCGGAGGACCTCGGGGATCAGCACGGAGCCGTCGGCCTGCTGGTACTGCTCCAGAATGGCCGGGAAGAGCCGGCTGGTGGCCAGCGCCGAACCGTTGAGGGTGTGCACGAAGCGGGTCTGCTTGCCGCCCGGCTCCCGGTAGCGGATGGCCGCCCGGCGGGCCTGGTAGTCGCCGGCCCAGGAGACCGACGAGACCTCCTTGTACTTGCCGGTGCTCGGCATCCACACCTCGATGTCGAGGGTCTTCTTCATCGACGCGCTGGCGTCACCGGCGGAGAGCAGCGTGCGCTGGTAGTGCAGGCCCAGCCCCTCGACCAGGCTCTCGGCGTGGGCGAGCATTTCCTCCAACGCCGTGTCGGCCTGCTCCGGCAGCGTGAACTGGAAGATCTCCACCTTGTTGAACTGGTGCCCGCGCACCGTGCCACGCTCGTCGGAGTGCGAGCCGGCCGACTCCCGCCGATAGCACGGGGTGTAGGCGAACGCCTTCAGCGGCAGCTTCGAGGTCTCCAGGATCTCGTCCTGGTACGCGCCGAGGATCGCCGTCTCCGACGTGGGCAGCAGGAATTGCCCGCGCGGGGCGGACTCCCTGTCCAGGTGGTAGACGTCGTCGTAGAACTTCGGGAACTGCCCGGCGGCGAAGCCGGCCGAGTCCAGCAGCAGGTGCGGCGGGAGCAGGAACTCGTACCCGGCCTTGATGTGCTGGTCGATGAAGTAGTTGAGCAGCGCCCACTCCAGCCGCGCGCCGACTCCGGTGTAGATCCAGAAGCCGGAGCCACCGAGCTTGACGCCGCGCTCGTAGTCGACCAGGCCCAGCGCGCGGGACAGCTCGACGTGGTCGCGGACCTTCTCGATGGCCGGCGGCTCACCGAAGGTCTTGACGACCCGGTTGGCCTCCTTGCCGCCGGGGAGGACGTCATCGCTGGGCAGGTTGGGCAGCTCGCTCATCGCGTCACGCAGCCGGGCCTGCACCTCGTCCAACTGGGACTCCAGCTCGGCGAGCTGCTTGCGCTCGGCCTCCGGCGCGGTGGCCTGCGGTTCGGTGCCGGCGCGCTTCGCCTGCGCGTACGCCCGGGCCTCCGCCTTGCGGCGCTGCCGCTCGGCGTCGATCTCCGTGATCAGGGCGCGCCGCTCCTGGTCGAGCCGCTGAATCTCGTCCAGGGTCCGTTCGACCTCGGCGGGATCCAGTCGCTTCGCCAGCGCGGTCGCCACCGCCTCGCGATCCTTCCGGATCAACTCCATGTCGAGCATGCTGCTCCGTACGCCTCCGTCCGGGGTCAGGTGGACCACCAGATGCTACCGTCGCGCCCCCGTCGGGCCGGGACGGGGAGCGCGAGCCCACCGCCCGCGAGCACAGGGGGCGGTTCAGAGCCGGATCGGCATCAGCACGGAGAAGGTGTCCGCGTCGTCCGGGCGGCGTACGGCCAGCGGCGCGATCGGCCCGTCCAGCTCCAGCACCAGCTGCGATGCGCCGGCCGCGTCGAGCGCGTCCAGCAGGTAGCCACTGTTCACCCCGACCCGCAGCTCGCCCGCCGGGTCGGGGCCCGCCAGTGGGTCCGGGGACAGGCCGGCGGCGGACAGGTCGGCGGCGCGGATGTCGGCGGCGGGGAGCAGGCGCAGGCCGCCCCGGTCATCGAGGCCGAGCACGGTGACCGCCAGCGGCTCACCGCCGTACTCGCGGGCCACCGTGGGGGCCGCCGGGTCGGTCAGCGCCGCCCGCAGCGCCGCCACGTCCACCGGGATCCGGTACGCGCTCGGCCGCTCACCGACGGCCTCGCGCAGCAGCCGGCGGTAGTCGGGGAAGTCGTGGGGCAGGGCCGTGCCCGCGAGCGTCCGGCCGGCCACCGTGACCCGCAGGTCCGCGCCGGCCACGGTCAGCCGCACCGGCCCGGCGTCGGCGGCGTCGAGCAGCGTGCGGAGCCGATCGACCAGGTCCACTCCGACGAGCACCCGCAGCGGCGGCCCGTCGACGCTGGCCCCGGCCCGGGCCAGCGCGAGCCGGTGCCGGTCGGTGGCGACCAGCCGGACGCCGTCCGGCTCGACGTCGAGCAGCACGCCGGAGAGCATCGGCAACTCCGGGTCGGCGCCGACGGCGAAGCGGACCGCGTCGACGGCGGCGGCCAGCTCGGCGGGGGAGAGCAGCAGCGTGGTGGTCGCCGGCGGCACCGGGTCGACCAGCGCCCGGAGCCGGGTGATCTCCCGCCGGGCGTCGGCGAGCCCGTCCGACAGCCGGCGCAGGTGCGTGTCGAGCAGCCGGTGCACCGTCGCCGGCTCGGCGCGTACCGCCGCGGCGATCTCCGGCACCGGCATACCGACCCGGCGTAGCCCGGCCACCAGCCGGGCCGGGGCGATCTGCTCGTCGGTGTACCAGCGGTAGCCGGTGACCGGGTCGACCAGGGCCGGCGCCAGCACGCCCGCGGAGTCGTAGAAGCGCAGCGCGCTGACGGTCAGGCCGCTGGCCCGGGCCAGCTCGCCGATGCTGTGCAGGTCGCTCTCCACGCCGGGCATCCTGCCCCCTCGACCCGGTCGAGGGTCAAGCCGGCGCCCCGGCCCCCGGCTTCGGCGCCGCCTCCGGCCCCGGCGTCGTCGCCCCCTGCTTCAGCACCCGGAAGGTGAGCCCGGCGCGGATGAGCCGGTCGAGCAGCGCATCGCCCATCGCGGCGACCGGAGTGAGCTGGCCGGTGGTTGGCGGCAGCTCGTCCAGCGCCAGGCAGAGCGCCGACTCGGCGAGCATCTTCGCCGTCTCGTCGTACCCCGGGTCGCCGCCGGCCACCTCGGTGACCACCCGTTGCCCGCCTCCGGCGCCGACGAACCGGACCCGGAACCAGGACGCCGCCCGCTGCTGCGCGGTGGGCCCCTGCCCGGAGGCGAGCCGGCCGAGCAGCCAGCGCCGGGTGGGCGGCAACTTCACGAGCCCGACCAGCGCGCCGAGCCCTACCGCGCTGGCCAGCACCGTCGGCAGCCGCTTCACCGCGGCGAAGTGCCGGTAGCGGAAGTCCGGGCCGTACTCCGGGCGGGCCGCCGCCGAGCGGCGGACCACCTGCGGGTCGATGGTGGGCAGCGGCACGGTCCAGATGCGCAGCTCCGCTGAGCGGGCCAGCCGGCCGGGCACCGCCCGGACCCGACGGTCGGTGGGGCGCGGCTCGACCGCCCGGCGGTCCCGGGCCGCCCGGCTGGCCTGCCCGGTGCGGGAGAAGGCGGTGAGCGCGGAGTGGTACGTGCCGGCGGAGAACCGGCCGCCGGCGCGCACGTAGCCGTCCACGGTGATCGGCACGTCGGCCGGCAACTGCTTGACGGTGAACCAGACGCCCAGGTCGTGCGGGATGGAGTCGAACCCGCAGGTGTGCACCAGCCGCGCGCCGGTGCGGGTCGCCTCTGCGTGATGGCGGACGTACATCAGATCGACGAACTCCGACTCGCCGGTGATGTCCAGGTAGTCGGTGCCGGCGCGGGCGCAGGCGGCGACGAGCGGCTCCCCGTGGTGGATGTACGGGCCGACCGTGCTGGCCACCACCCGGGCGCTCTCCGCCACCGCGCGCAGCGAGTCGGCGTCGGTCGCGTCGGCGGTGAGCAGCGGCAACTCGGCCAGCGCCGGGTCGATCGTGGCGAGCCGGCCCCGCACGGCGGCGAGGCGATCCGGGTTGCGCCCGGCCAGCGCCCAGCGCAGCCCGGGTGGCGCGTGCCGGGCCAGGTATTCGGCGGTCAGCCCTCCGGTGAACCCGGTGGCGCCGAACAGCACCACGTCGTACGTCCGCTCGCCAGCCATCCCCAGAGTCTGCCACCCAGCGCCCCGGACGGAAGATCATGACAGAGGTGAATCTGGGGGGCGTCCTCACCCGGCGTGTGGGGGGCGGTCCAGGGCGGACCGGTCCGCGCGCAGCACCTCGCCGGTCTCGATGTGCTGCTTGACCTGACGCAGCGTCCGGCGGACCAGCAGCCCCGGATCATCGCCGACCAGGTGCGCGGCCAGCCCCACGGTCGGGGTGGCGCCGGCCAGTGGGCGGGCGGCCAGCTCGGTGCCCCGGTCGCCCGGCGCCGGCCGCATGTGCACCTCGACCGCGCCGTCGAGGCGGCGCAGCGGCTCGGGCCACCTGCCGCCAGGTAGCACCCGCTCCGGCGGCCGGCCCACCGTCACGACCTCCCAACGGGCCCGCGCGGCGGGGTCGCCGTCCGCGCCGGTCCGGCCGCGCCACCGGGGTACGCGGAGCAGCCGCGCCGCCCCGACCAGCGCCGCGCCGCCGAGGGCGGATCCCGCCCGCACCAGCCGTCCCATCGGCCCCACCCGTCCTTCCGGTCCACGTCCCTCGACCGTCGGTCGGCACCGGGTGAAGCGGGCTCGCCCGGAAGGGGTGAACCGGTGCGGGTCGGGTAACCGCTCGCCGACCGGGGGGTGGAACGCGTCGATGGGGGTGGGTGTCGGGTGCCGGAACAGCAGGATCGCGCGCGGGTGGGCACGGTGCCGGGGCGCCCAGCCGACCCGCCGCTGCTGGCGTCCCGGCTGACCCCGGCCGTGCCGCCCGAACCGGTGGTGGCCCGGCCCCGCCTGCTGCGCAGGCTCGACGAGGGCAGCGCAGGACCCGTCACCCTGGTTGCGGCCCCCGCCGGCTGGGGCAAGACCACTCTGCTCGCCTCCTGGGTACGGCTGGCCGCTGGCACGCCCGAGGCCGGACCGGGGCCGGCGTGGGTGTCGGTGGAGGCTGGCGACGACGGCGACCGGCTCTGGGCGTACCTGGCGGCGGCGCTGCGCGCGGCGACCGGGCCGGCGGACGACGGCCCGTTGGCGCCGGTGCCCGACCGGGCGCCGCGCCCCGACCAGTTGGAAGTACTGGCCGCCGCGCTCGCCGCCGCCGACCGACCGGTGCTGCTGGTCCTGGACGACCTGCACCGGGTCGCCGACCCGGCGGCGCTGACCGGGCTGGAGTTCCTGCTTCGGCACGCCGACCAGCGGTTGCACCTGGTGGTCGGTGCCCGGGCCGGGCTGCCACTGGCCCTGCACCGGCTGCGCCTCGCCGGCGAGCTGACCGAGATCGGCCCCGACGAGCTGGCCTTCACCGACGACGAGGTGGCCGACCTGCTCACCGCGCACGGCGCGCCGCTGCCGGCCACCGCCGTGCACCGTCTGCGCGAGCGCACCGGTGGCTGGCCGGCAGCGCTGCGCATCGCCGCGTTGGCGTTGCGTGGGCAGCCGGACCCGGAGCGCTGGGTGGGGCAGTTCGGTGGCGACCAACCGGAAATCGCCGGTTACCTGCACGAGGAGGTGCTCGCCGAGATCGAGCCGGCCGACCGGGACCTGCTGCGCCGCACCGCCCTCGCCGAGACGGTCTGCGCCGACCTGGCCGAGGCGTTGACCGGCCGCGCCGACGCCGGGCGGGTGCTGGCCGACCTGGCCGGGGCTGGCGGTCTGCTCCACCGGGAGGACAGCCGGCCGCCCTGGTACCGCTGCGACCCGCTGCTGGCCGACCTCCTCCGGGCCGAGCTGGCCCGGCTGCCCGTCGACGAGCTGCGCGAGCTGCACGCGCGGGCGGCCGACTGGTACGCCGGTGACGGGCGCCCGGCCGACGGGCTCTGGCATGCGCTGGCCGCCGGCCGGTGGGATCGGGCCGGCGACCTGTTCGTCGCGCACTGGCCGGAGCTGACCCGGTACGACCGCGAGCCGGTGAGCGGCCCGGCGCCCGGGTCCCCACCGCCGGAGGTCGTCCGCGTCGATCCGGAGGTGGCCCTGGCCTGCGCCGCCGAGCGGGCGTACGCCGGTGACCTGCCAGCGGCCACCGGTCACCTGCGTACCGCCGCCGCGTACGCCGGTGGCCTGCCGATGCCGCGCCGGGACCGGTTCCTGCGGCTGGCCACCGCGCTGGAGTTGACCGTGGCCCGGCTCGCCGACGATCCGGTGGAGGTCCGGGCCGCCGCCGCCCGGCTGCTGCGGACCCGTCCGCCCGGAGCGACGCCGACCGGTGTGCCGAACCCCGCGCAGGCCGTCGTGGGAGGCAGCGCTGCCGAGGACGCGGACCTGCGGGCCTTCACGGGTACCGCGCTGGGGTTGGTCGAGCTGGCCGGCGGTGCGCTGCCCCACGCCCGGTTCGTCCGGGCCCGGGCGGCGGCCCGGGAGGCCGGTCGGCCCCGTACGGAGCTGGTCGCCGCGAGCCGCTCCGCGCTGCTTCTCGCGGTGCGCGGCGAGTTGCGCGCGGCCGAGCAGGCCGCCCGGGACGTGCTGGGCACGCCGCCCCGCCAGGGCTGGTCCTGCCGGCTCGACTGTGGCTACGCCTACCTGGCGCTGGCCCTCGTGGCGCTGCATCGTGACCAGTCCGAGGAGGCCGCGGCCAACCTCGCCCTGGCTGCCCCGGCGACCGGCCCGGCCGGCTCCGCCCAGGCGGAGTCGGGGGACGACTGGTCGGCGGGACCGCCCGGCGAGCCGGTGGCCGCGGTGGTGGCCGCGCTGTGTCGGGCCCAACTGCACCGCGACGCCGGCGACCCGGCCGCTGGCCAGCGGCTGCTCGTCCGGGCCCGGGAGTCGTTGACCGGCCGGCCGGCCGCCGCCGAGTTGGCGAGCCTGCTGCGCGCCGCCGAGGCCGACCTGCGTGCCGAGCGGGGCGACCTGGACACCGCCCGCGACCTGCTGGCGGGTGCCACCGAGGACGCGGCCGCTCCGGCACTCGCGGTCACGCTGGCCCGGGTGGAGCTGCGGGCCGGGGACGCGGGCGCCGCCGGGCGGGCGTTGCCGGACTGGCAGGCGCTGCCGGCCGCGGCCTGGCCCCTGCCGGTACGCCTGGACGCCGGACTGCTGGACGCGGTGCTGGCCGAGCGGGGTGGGGACGGGCGTCGGGCCGGCCGGATCCTGGAGCATGTGCTCGACCTGGCCGGTCCGCAGGGCTGCCGGCGGGTCTTCACCCGTGCCGAGCCGCCGGTGCGGGACTTGTTGGCCGCGCACCTCGATGCGGGCACCGCACACTTCTCACTGGTCAGCGACCTGATCCGGGGCGCCGAGCAGACCACGGCCCGGCCGGCGGCCGAACCGGGGGGCACGCTCGACGAGCCACTCACCGAGCGGGAGTTGACCATCCTGCGCTACCTGCAGAGCATCCTGTCCAACGTCGAGATCGCCAGCGAGCTGTCGCTCTCGGTCAACACGGTGAAGACCCACGTGCGCAACATCTACCGCAAGCTCGACGCGACCCGCCGGCGTGAGGCGGTCCGGCGGGCGCGTGAGCTGCGGCTGATCTGAGCGGCGGGCGGGTCGTCGGCCGCCGCGTCCGGGGTCAGGGATTGGCGGCAGCGTCCACCGCGGCCAGCAGGTCGGGCAGGTCGTATCCACCCTCGTGCCGGACCTCGTTGACGAAGAGGGTGGGAGTGCCGTTCACCCCGCTGCGGATCCCGCCGACGAAGTCCCGGCGTACCCGGTCGGCGTGCACCCGGTTCTCCACCTCCGCGTTCAGCTCGTCCGGCGGCAGCCCGAGCTGCTCGACGCCGAGCGAGAGGTGCACCGGGTCCAGCTGGTCCTGGTGCTCGTAGAGCCAGTCGTGCATCTCCCAGAACCTGCCCCGGGCCGCGGCGGCCTCGGCCGTCTCGGCGGCGCGTTCGGCGTACGGGTGCACGTTGGCGATCGGGAAGTAGCGGTACACCATCCGCACCGTGTCGGCCCGCTGCCGCAGCATCTCGTGCAGGTTGGGGTACGCGGCGCCACAGAACTGGCACTGGAAGTCGCCGTACTCGACGATGGTCACCGCCGCGTCTGCCGGCCCCCGGACGTGGTCATCTTCGGTCACCGGGTCGCGGAGTCGGGCGGTGACCTGCAGTGGCGTGGTCATCCGGCGGCCACCTTCCGATCGGCGGTGAGCCGGTCCAGGGCGTCGATGATGCCGTCCGCGCCCGGGTTGACGTCGGGCGGGGACAGGTGGCTCCAGGCCACCGTCCCGGCCGGGTCGAGCACCACCAGTGCCCGGGCCGCCTCGCCCTGCGGGGTGTACGCGCCGTACCGGCGGGCCACCTCGCCCTTGGGCTCGAAGTCGGACAGCAGCGGGAACGTGATGCCCCGGCTCTCCGCGAACGCCCGGTGTGACCAGATGCTGTCCACCGAGAGGCCGAGCACCACCGCCTGGTACTGGTCGAACACCGGTGCCGCCGCCTGGTAGAGCGACATCTGGTCGCCGCAGACCGGGCTCCAGTCGGCGGGGTAGAAGGCGAGCACGACTGGCCGTCCGAGGAACTGCTCGGGACCGGTCAGACGCCCGTCCGGTGTGCCCGGCACGGTGAAGCGGGGCGCGGGGCGCCCCGGTTGGATCAGCCCGTTCGGATCACTCATGCCCCGAGCCTGCTCCCGGGGCGGGTGAGTCCGGCTCACCCGCCCCGGGTGGTTCCGCGCTTGCGCTCAACCCAGCCCCGGGGCGACCGCGATGTGGTTCTGCACCTCCCGGATGCCCGGCGCGGACCAGACCACCTGCTCCACCTCGGCCCGCTCTGGCATCGAGTGCACCAGCCCGGCGAGTATCGCCGTGTCGCCGTGCACCCGGACGCTGATCCGCTCGACCTCGGTGGCCCCGGCCCGGGCGAGCGCGTCGACGATCCGGTCGGCCACGTTTCGGCCGTCCGGCGGGGCGGCCGGGCGGACGGTGATGCCGTTACTCACCCCGCGTACGCCGTTCAGCCGGCAGACTGCCCGCTCGGCGGCCCGCCGCTGGTACTCCCACTCGACCTCGCCGTGCAGCGTCACCCAGCCGGCCGAGACGGTGACCTGGAGTTTCTCGATGGGTACGAACGCGTCCCATTCCAGCGCGTTACCGGCCGCTGCGGCCAGATCGGGGTCGGCGCGTTCGGCGCCGCCGGGCAGCCGCACGGCCAGGTCGTTGGCGACCGCCCGGACCCGGACGACCCTGTGCGCGGCCCGCTCGGCGGCCCACTTCTTCGCGTAGCTGTCCACCCGCCCGGTCAGCGTGACGACGCCCTCGGCGACGGTCACGCCGATCTCGTGCGGCTGCACCCGTGGTTCCCAGGTCAGCTCGTCGAGTACGGCGGACTGGATGTCCTGGTCGGTGCGGCTGATCGTCGCGATGGCCATCTGTCCCTCCTCGGGTGCGTGGGTGGCGGACCGGGCGACGGCCGGGGCCGGAGGTCCGCCGTTGGTAGAGCCTGCCGCCGCCCGGGGTGACTCGGCCTCGCCCTGAGCGGGTGACGGCACGGCCGGGTGCCCGTGCAGGGGCATGGGCATCGATGGTGGGAGCGCTTCCAAAGTGGTCAGGGATCGGTTACGGTAAGCGCGTTCCTCGATCGCGGGAGCCGTCGCGTCGGGTGGCGGGAGCCAGGGCAGCTCCAGCCCGTTCCCAGCGTCGTGCCCGTCCCCCCGGGCGACGGCGTCACCACCCGGTCGACCCCGTCCCCGGGCGTCCATCCCGAGAGGAACCGCAGATGCGGAGAAGTCTCGCCGGTGCGGTCGTGTCCGCGCTGGCTGTCGCCACGGCCGTCGTGGCGATCCCGTTCACCGCCGCCGGTTCGGCCCCGGTCGCCGGTTCAGCCCCGGCCGCCGCGGAGGCATACACCTGGCGCAACGTCCGGATCGACGGCGGCGGCTTCGTGCCCGGCATCGTCTTCAACCCCACCGAGAAGAACCTGATCTACGCCCGGACGGACATCGGCGGGGCGTACCGCTGGGAGCAGGCCAGCCAGTCGTGGACGCCGCTGCTCGACTGGGTGGGCGCCGACCGGTGGGGTTACAACGGGGTCGTCAGCATCGCCACCGACCCCGTACAGACCAACCGGGTGTACGCGGCGGTCGGCATGTACACCAACGGCTGGGACCCGAACAACGGCGCGATCCTGCGCTCGGCCGACAAGGGCGCCACCTGGCAGGTCACCGAGTTGCCGTTCAAGAACGGCGGCAACATGCCGGGCCGGGGGATGGGGGAGCGGCTGGCCGTCGACCCCAACCGGAACAACATCGTCTACTACGGCGCCGAGGGCGGCAACGGGCTGTGGCGCAGCACCGACCACGGCGCGACCTGGGCCCGGGTCACCGCCTTCCCGAACGCCGGCAACTACCGGGCCGACCCCAGCGACCCGAACGGCTACAACGGGCAGAACCAGGGCCTGACCTGGGTCAGCTTCGACAAGAGCACGGGCACCGCCGGCTCCGCCACGCAGACCATCTACGTGGGCGTGGCGGACAAGGAGAACCCCGTCTACCGCAGCACCGACGGGGGCGTCAGCTGGACGCGCATCCCCGGCCAGCCCACCGGCTACCTGGCGCACAAGGGCGTCGTCGACCCGGTCGGCGGCCACCTCTACGTCGCCACCAGCGACACCGGCGGCCCGTACGACGGCGGCAAGGGTGACGTCTGGAAGTTCACCCGGTCCACCGGGGTCTGGACGCGGATCAGCCCGGTGCCGTCCACCAGCGCGGACGCCTACTTCGGCTACAGCGGCCTGACCATCGACCGGCAGCACCCGAACACGCTGCTGGTGGCCACCCAGGTCTCCTGGTGGCCGGACGCGATCTTCTTCCGCAGCACCGACGGCGGGGCGACCTGGAGCCGGATCTGGGAGTTCAGCAACTACCCGGAGAAGACCCGTCGCTACACGATGGACGTCAGCTCGGTGCCCTGGTTGACCTTCGGCACGAACCCGGCCCCGCCGGAGGAGGCACCCAAGCTCGGCTGGATGAACGAGTCGATGGAGATCGACCCGCACGACCCCAACCGGATGATGTACGGCACCGGCGCCACCATCTACGGCACCACGGACCTCACCAGGTGGGACACCGGCGGCCAGTTCACGATCCGGCCGATGGCCCGTGGGCTGGAGGAGACCGCCGTGCTCGATCTGGTCAGCCCGCCCAGCGGCGCACCGCTGATCAGCGCGCTCGGCGACATCGGCGGATTCCGGCACACCGACCTGGACGCGGTCCCGTCGATGCTCTTCACCCAGCCGGTCTTCACGACCACCACCAGCCTCGACTACGCCGAGACCAGACCGGCCGTGCTGGTCCGGGCCGGCAACTTCACCGACGCCGACCGACCCGCCGACAGCCACGTCGCCTTCTCCACCGACGGCGGCGCCAACTGGTTCCAGGGCACCGAGCCGGCGGGGGTCAACGCCGGCGGCACGGTCGCCGCCGCGGCCGATGGCAGCCGGTTCGTCTGGGCGCCGGGCGACGCCGGCCAGCCGGTGGTCCACTCGGTCGGGTTCGGCACCTCGTGGACGCCGTCCGCCGGTATCCCGGCCAACGCGACGGTCGAGTCCGACCGGGTCGACCCGAACCGCTTCTACGGCTTCAGCGGCGGGCGGGTCTACCTGAGCACCGACGGCGGGGCGAGCTTCGCCGCCACGGCGGCGACCGGGCTGCCCACCTCCGACGTGCGGTTCAAGGCGCTGCCGGGCCGGGCGGGCGAGCTGTGGCTGGCCGGGCCGGGCGGGCTCTGGCGGTCCACCGACGCCGGTGCCAGCCTCACCAAGCTGGCTGGCGTCAGCGCCGCCGGCAACGTCGGCTTCGGCAAGGCGGCGCCCGGGCGGACCAACCCCGCCGTCTTCCTGTACGGCACGGTGGACGGTCAGCCCGGCGTGCACCGCTCCGACGACGGCGGCGCGAGTTGGGTACGGATCAACGACGACCGGCACCAGTACGGCAACCCGACCGAGGCGCTGACCGGGGATCCGCGCGTCTACGGCCGGGTCTACCTCGGCACCAACGGGCGCGGCATCCTGGTCGCCGACCGCACCGGGGGCCCTGGGCCAACCCCGACACCGACCACTCCACCACCGACCACTCCACCACCGACCACTCCTCCGCCGACCACGCCACCGCCCACCGGTGGATGCGCGGCGACGTACCGGGTGACCGGCTCGTGGTCGGGTGGTTTCCAGGCCGAGCTGGTGGTGCGCAATCCGGGCAGCGCGCCCATCGCCGGTTGGACGCTGGGCTGGACCTTCGCGGACGGCCAGCGGGTCACCCAACTCTGGGGCGGCACGTACACCCAGACCGGCGCGGTCGTCTCCGTCCGGGACAGCGGTTGGAACGGCGGGCTCGGTGCCGGGGCCAGCACCACTGCCGGCTTCCTCGGCTCGTGGACCGGCGGCAACACGCCACCGGCCACCATCACCTGCACGAGTCGCTGACCGGGTGGTCCGGGCGCGGTCGGCGGCGCCCGGATCACCCCCTGCACCGGTCCGCCGGGGCTGCCTGAGGGGTCCGGCACCCCGGCGGACCGGCCCCACCCCGGCCGGGGCTGGGAATGGAAATGGGCTCCGCTCGACCGGTGGTCGAGCGGAGCCCATGGCGTGCGTGGTGGGTCAGCCGTCCAGGCCGATGGGGGTGTTGGGGCGGTCGACGTCGACGAACTCGACGTCGTCCACCGCGCGGTCGTCCCGGCTGCCGGCGGCCCGGGCGGCGGAGCCGACGGCCCAGCCAACCGCCGCGCCGACCAGCGCCGCGCCGATCAGCAGAGTCCAGGGCAGTGCCGGCTGGCGGCCGGCGAGCGCGTCGAAGGCCAGCGAGGCCCGGCGCCGCGCCTCGTCGGCGGCGGAGCCCACCAGGTCACCCGCCTCGTCGGCCAGGCCGCTGCTGCTGCGACGGGCCGAGCGGGCGGTGTCCCGCACGCTGTCTCCCGCGGAGCTGACGGCGGAGACCAGGTGCTCCCACGCCTGGTCCGCGATCCGCTCCGGCTTGCTGCGGCGGTCCAGCAGGTTGGTTCCGAACATCGTGGTTACCTCCTCGGGTGCCGGAGCCGCCGGCCAGGTGGGACTTCGGCGTCTGTCCAGCGCATCACGGCTCGCTCACCCGGCAGTGCCCCGTGCCGGCCGGGCGCAAACCCGCCGGCACAGCTCACTGGCCGCCTCAGTGCAGCACCACCACCGCGACGCCTCGGGCGAAGTCATCGTCATCGTCGTCGTCATCATCGCCTCCGCCACCGAAACCGCAGGCCAGTACGAGGGCGAGCAGGACGCCGACGCCGGCCAGCCCAGCCAGTCTCTTGATCATCGATGATCCTCTCCGTCGCGACGGGTGTCCGGATCGATGCTAGGCGGCGTCGGCAACCGCAGGGCGGATCCGAGTCGCATGGACGAGGCACGACACGCCGGTGTCACACGGGGCCGGCACGGCCGGCAGGCCGGTTGTCGGCTGTGTCGGGCCGGGACCGCTACCCTGGTCCGGCGACGCGTCGGCTCCGACCGGTCGTCGAGTGATCAGATAACGAAAAATTGTGGAGATGAGCGACTTCATGTGCTCGAATCCGCGAATTGCTCATCCCGAGGGGTGGCGACCGAGGCCGTCGGAGGAATACTCTCGGTCGCGGCCCGCGTACTGATGAGGCGCCCGGGGGACGGGCGGGTGGAGGTGCTCGTGAGCCTGTCGATCGTGAAGTCGGTTCTGTCCGGTGGTGTCGTGGAGATCGCCCCCCGGGGCGAGATCGACGTCGATACCGCGTACGAGGTGCGCGAGGCGATCGCCGAGGTGCTGGCCAAGGGTCGCCCTCTCCGCATCGAGCTGAACATGAGGCTGGTTACGTTCATCGACTCGGTCGGCATCAGCGCGATGGTCGCCGGCTTCCAGACCGCCGAGGTCAGCGGCGTCAAGCTGGTGGTCACCGAGCCGAGCCGGTTCGTGCACCGGCAGCTCTGGGTTACCGGCCTGCTCGGTCTCTTCGGCGCCCCGGAGCCCTACTTCGCCGGCACCGCCACTCCCGAGGTGCTCCCCGGCGCGTGAGAGCGCCGCTCCCGGCGCCTGAGAGCTCCGGGGCATCGCCCGCGTCAGGGCTGTTCCTCCAGACCGGTCAGGTCGACGTCGGTCATCTCGGTGACCGCCCGGATGGCCGTCACCGAGGCGTACCCGGCGGCCAGCAGCGCCACATCCGTGCCGGGCTGTGCGGCCTGCCCCGGCTCCTCCAGCGAGGTGCGGACGAAGCCGTGCCCGGCTTCGGCCACCGTCATCTGCACCTGACCGAAACTGGCCAGCGTGCCCCGGCGCACCCCGCGCAGCCGCCCGTGCGGCAGGTCCGGGGTGTTGACGTTGAGCACGCTCTCCAGCGGCGCGGCGGTCAGCCGGGGGAGCAGGTCCAGGGCGACCCGCGCGGCGGTGCTCCAGTGCCGCTCGGCGTCGCGTACCAGGGCGGCGGCGTCCACGGCGGCACCACCGCTGGCGGCCGTCGCCTCGCCCGCGGAGAGCACGTCCAGCGAGACCGCCATCGCCCGGCAGCCGTTCGTGGCGGCGGTGAAGGCGGCACCCACCGTGCCGGAGTGCAGCACGGCGCGGCCGGCGTTGGCGCCCCGGTTGATGCCCGAGAGCACCACCGACGGCGGCGGGCCGAACGCGCCGTGCAGCGCGATCAGCGTGATGAAGCCGGGGGAGCCGCCGACCCCGTACGCGGGCACACCCGCCAACTCCGGCAGCGGGTGGTCGTGCACCACCACCCGACCGTCCTGCTCCATGGCGCTCATCGCGGCACTGGTGCCACTCGCCTCCTCCAGCGGCGCCGCCACCACCACGTCCAGGCCCCGCTGCGCCGCCGCCAAGGCCAGCGCCTGGATGCCCGGTGCGGCGATCCCGTCGTCGTTGGTGACCAGCACCCGCAGCGTCATCGCTCGACCGCCCGGTCGGCCAGCTCGTCGGGGGTGGTCCGCTCCTGCTGACGGCTGTCCGCCGGAACCAGCCGCACCCGCTCCACCAGGCCCGTGATCGAGTCCAACCGCCCGGTGCCCAGGCCGTGCCGGGTCACGTTCAGCGCGCCAGCGGCAGCGCCGGTGCGGATGGCGGTCCGGATGTCTCCGCCGCCGGCCACCACGGCAGCCACCCCGGCAGTCATCGAGTCGCCCGCTCCACGCGGGTCGGCGGCCTCCAACCGGGGCATCTCCACCTCGAACAGCTCCCCGTCGATGAGCGCCAGCGCCGGCTCGTCGGCCCGGCTCACCACCACCGTCTCGGCGCCGGAGGCGTGCAGGTCGTACATCACCCGGCTCAACTCCGTACGGTCCTCGTTGCGAGCACGGCCGTCGCGGATCAGTTCCTCGTGGCTCACCTTGAGGAAGAACACCCCGCTGTCCAGCACCGCGCCGAGGTGATCGCCGGAGAGGTCGACCACCACCCGGCCGCCGTTGGCGCCGAGGTCGGCGGCGAAGCGCCGGTACAGGTCGGCCGGGACGAGCCACGGCTCGTTGGGGCCACTGAGCACGCTCACCGACGCCCGCAGGCCCTCGCCGAGGGCAAGGTTGTACAGCTCGTCGAGCTCGTGCCGGCTCAGGGGCTGCCCGGGCACGTCGACGATCTCCTGCCGGGACCCGTCCCGACGGTCGTGCACGTACCCCCCGCTGCCGGAGTCGCGGACCACCACCTTGAGGTCCACCCCCTCGCTGACCAGCAGTGGCTCCAACACCTGACCGATCTCGCCGCCGAGCGCGGCGCAGAGCACCACGTCGACGCCGAGCGACATCACCATGCGGGCCTGCCAGACACCCTGCCCGCCGGGGTGCAGGTGCAGCTCGGGATGGTCGCTCGGCTGGTCGACGGTCACCGTCAGCTGCGGTGTGGGCGCGAAGACCATCACGTGCCCGCTCACCGGTCGTAGCCGTTCATGATTTCCGCCCCTCGTCACGGCCGGTGATTACTCGCTAACCGACCCTAGTGCGACGGAAGCCCCGAACGGCATCGCATCGGCCGGTGTCCCTCCGGGCGTTGCCAGCCCGACCGGGGTACGGGACGATCGGGCGACCATCGACGGCAGGAGACGGTGTGCTCAGGAGCGATACCTTCAGCTACACCGTTCAGGCCCGCTCCTCAACCTCTGACGCGGCGGCGTTGCTCAGCGACCTGACCCGGCAGGGCGAGCTGCACCCGCTGATCGTCCGGGTCCGCAGGCTGCCGCCACGGCACGGTGCCCGGGCCAGCTACGCGATCAGCGACCGGCTGGTGGCCGGCCCGCTGCGCTTCCGCACCACCTACCAGGCGGACGTGCTGATCAGCGAGGACGACGAGATCGTCACAGTGGCCCGCCAGTGGCCGGCCACCACGGTGCACAACCACACCCGGCTGCGTGCCGAGCCGGACGGCCTGGTCCGGATCGATGTCGAGATCACCCTGACCGCACCAGCTCCGCTGTTTCGGTACGCGTTCCGCCAGGCCCGCGCGGCCCACCTGGCCCTGGCCACCCGCCTCGGCGCGGCCCTGGACCGCCCCGACAACCCCCCACCCCCCACCTGACCCCACCCCGCGCCCCCGCTCACACCGCGCCCCGCGCCCGCGCCCGCGCCCGCGCCCGCGCCATGATCGCGCTCGATCCTGGAGCTTGTCTCATCCTGTTTGGGCTGCTCAGGCGGGATTGACAGGCTGCGTGGAGAGGTTGCGGTGCTGGTCAGGGTGTGGTGATCTTCGTCGG
>NZ_JBEXIK010000021.1:0-108783 GCF_040608515.1 Micromonospora sp. NPDC005173 | reverse complement strand
GTCGGCCAGAACTGGAACAGCTGACCCACACCAGCATCACCGCATGAACCGACCGCTGGCCGGCACCCCCAACCCGGGGTGCCGGCCAGCGGCATCTCCAGGGTCACGACGAACCTGGACAGCAGACGAGCCCTGGACAGCAGACGAGCCCTGGACAACAGACGAACCTGGACAGCAGCCGTCAGACGCGGAAGCCGGCGGCGCGGGCTGCCTGGCGTTCCCGGCGACGTTCGGAGCGCCGGCGTAGGAACCAGTAGACGAACGCCACGAGGCCGAGCAGGAAGGCGAGCACCAACACCGGCAGGAGGATCGCCGCCAGTGAGACCAACACGCTTGTGGCGTCCTCGGCGGTGCTGGCAACCGGGGCACCGAACCCGGCGGTGGTGGCGTTGACCACCGGCCGCGCGGCGGACTTGAGCAGGTGTACGCCGAACGCGAGCAGAACGCCGACGACCACTGGCACCCACTGGTGGGACGAGAAGAAGCTCGCCGGGTCGCTGACCGTCACCGTCTCCGACGATGATCCGGCGCCGAAGGCCAGGCCGCCGGCGGTGGGTCGGACCACGGTCTGCACCACGTCGTTGACGTGGTCGACCACCGGCACCTTGTCCGCCACCATCTCCACGGCGAGCAGGGCGGCCAGGATGACGATGACCCAGCCGTTGCCGAGCCACGTCCAGCCGCTGGGCAGGTCGATCAGGTCGGTGTAGCGGGCGAGCAGACCGAGGGTGAGCAGGGGGATGTAGGCGTTCAGCCCCGCCGACGCGGCGAGTCCGGTACCGGTGAGGACTTCGAGCACGGTCTCAGCATCGCATCGACGCGCCAGTGCCGCTCGCTGGCGACCGGTGGGTGCTCGGCTACCCTCGTCGGGTGCGGTTGGTCATTGCGAAGTGCTCTGTGGACTACGTCGGACGGCTCTCGGCTCACCTGCCGCTGGCCACCAGGCTCCTGATGGTGAAGGCGGACGGGTCGGTGTCGATCCATGCCGACGACCGGGCGTACAAGCCGTTGAACTGGATGAGCCCGCCGTGCCGGCTGGAGGAGGCCCCCGGTGTGTGGCGGGTGGTCAACAAGGCCGGCGAGGAGCTGCGGATCACCCTGGAGGAGATCTTCCAGGACACCTCGTACGAGCTGGGGCTGGATCCTGGCCTGCGCAAGGACGGGGTGGAGGCGCACCTGCAGGAGTTGCTGGCGGCCAACCCGGGCACGTTGGGCGAGGGGTACACGCTGGTCCGCCGCGAGTACATGACGGCGATCGGTCCGGTCGACCTGCTCTGCCGGGACGCCAACCAGGGCGCGGTCGCCGTCGAGGTCAAACGGCGCGGTGAGATCGACGGGGTGGAGCAGCTCACCCGCTATCTCGAGTTGATGAACCGCGACCCGCTGCTCACCCCGGTCGCCGGGGTCTTCGCCGCGCAGGAGATCAAGCCGCAGGCGCGGGTGCTCGCCGCCGACCGGGGCATCCGGTGCGTGGTGGTGGATTACGACAAGCTGCGGGGCATCGAGAAGGACGAGCTGACCCTCTTCTGAGAGTCACCGCCCGTACAGCATCTTGATGGTCTTGACCAGTCGGGCGACGTCGGCCGGGGTCCGCTCGAAGGTCATCGACGGCAGCAGTGACCGGGCTCGCCGACGGGTGATCGCCTTTGTCCGGCCGAACTCGCGCAAGCCGTCCTCGCCGTGGATCCGCCCGAAGCCGGAGTCGCCGACCCCGCCGAACGGCAGGGTGGACATCCCGGCGAAGGTCAGGGTGGAGTTGACCGACGCCATCCCGGAGCGCAGCCGTCGGGCGATGGTCACCGCGCGGCGCCGGCCGAAGACCGAACCACCGAGCCCGTACGGCAGCGCGTTGGCCCGGTCGACGGCCTCGTCGGCGTCGCGGACCCGGCTGATGGTCAGCGTCGGCCCGAAGGTCTCCTCGCGGACGGCGGCCGACTCTTCCGGTACGTCCACGAGCACGGTCGGGTGCACGTACGGCGGCTGCACCGCACTCGGGCCGCCGAGCACGGCGCGCCCACCGGAGCTGACCGCGTCCTCGATGTGGCGGCGGATCACGTCGATCTGACCGGGCATGGTGATCGGGCCGATGTCCTCGCCGTCCGGCCCAACGGTCAGCCGGCCCGCACGGGCCACCACCTTGTCGACGAAGGCGTCGAAGATCGGGTCGACGGCGTACACCCGCTCGATGCCGATGCAGGTCTGGCCGGCGTTGGTCATGCCGCCCCAGACGCACGCCGTCGCGGCGGCGTCCAGGTCGGCGTCGCTGTCGACGATCATGGCGTCCTTGCCGCCGCCCTCGATGACCACCGGGGTCAGCGTCTCGGCGCAGGCGGCCATCACCTTCCGGCCGGTCGCCGTGGAGCCGGTGAAGGCCACCTTGTTCACCCCGGAGCGGCACAGCGCGGCGCCCACGTCGCCCAGCCCGTGCACGGCGGTGAACACGGGCTGCTCGGGGACGACCTCGGCGAAGCTGTCCACCAGCCACTGGCCGATTGCCGGCGTGTACTCGCTCGGCTTGAACACCACGGCGTTGCCGGCGGCGAGGGCGTACGCCGCGGAGCCGATCGGGGTGAGGACCGGATAGTTCCACGGCGCGAGGACGCCGACCACGCCGTACGGCTGGTATTCGAGGTGCCCGGAGAACTCGGCGAGGATGAGCCGGGACCGCACCCGGCGCGGGCCGAGCACCCGGCCGGCGTTGCGGGCGGCCCAGTCGACGTGCTCGATCGCGGTGACGATCTCGACGATGGCGTCGGCGACGGGCTTGCCGCCCTCGAGGTGCATCAGCTCGGCGAGCTGCTCGATCCGCTTGGCGAGCAGGGCGCGCCAGCGCAGCAGCCGCGCCCGACGGCCGGTGAAGCCCAGACCGGCCCACCACTCGCCCGCGGCGCGGGCGCGGTCGACGGCCTGCCGCACGTCGGTGTGGGTGGCGACGGGGAAGCGACCGGCCTCGGCGCCAGTGGCCGGGCTGGTGGACACCAGCAGGCCCGCATCGATGACCGGGGTGCCCGGGACATGAACAGCCGTCATGGCGGAAGTCTAGACCCGGAGATTACTCGCCGGTAGGCCCCGATTCGGGCCGGCGGGACGAGAGTCGCATCGACCCGCCCACTCGTTGATCAGAGCAGTTCAGGCCCTTGGGGCCGGATGCTGCCCGTCCGAATCGTCGAACGGGAGGTGGCCGGGAGGTGGCGCGGAGCTGACCGGCCGGTCAATATTGACGATTACCGTCTGGTGGCAGGCTGACGCGCGGAGTGACGGTGTGGGTGGAGGGATGACTGTCGATGGACGAACATCCGGAACTGAGGCCACTGTTGACGGTCGCAGGTGGGCCGATGCGCGGGGCGAGCTTTCGACTGCGGGCCGAGCCGCAGGTGATCGGTCGCGCCCCGACCGGTCATGTGGTCATCAACGACCCGCACCTGAGCCGTCGGCACGCGGAGGTGTGGCTGGCCCCGGAGGGCGCCTCGCTCCGGGACCTGGGCTCCACCAACGGCACCTGGCTCAACGACCGCCGGATCACCGAGGTGGAACGACTCTCCGACGGCGACCTGATCCGGATCGGCCGCACCGAGCTGCGCCTGTTCGACCCGGGGGTGGCCCACACCGATCCGGTCGGGCTCAGCTTCGGCCCGTCCCGGCTCGACATCCGGCCGACGCTGCCTCTGCCCCTGGCCACACCGCCCTCCGCGCGCCGCTGACCCCTCACTCGGATGCCGGTGGGCCACATTCGCGGCGGACCGCGGATGGGTGGCTGGCACATGGACCGGCGTCGGCGGGCGTGGCACCATCCCGCGAATGGAGACCGAGCAGCGGACCGTGACGGCGAACGGCATCACCCAGGCGGTACGGGTGGCAGGCCCGCCGGACGGCATCCCGGTGCTGCTGATCCACGGCAACTGCTCGTCCGCGCTGTTCTGGGAGCCGCTGGTCCGGCGGCTGCCGCCGACGCTGCGGGTGGTCGCCCCGGACCTGCGCGGCTACGGCGACTCCGAAACCGCCCCGGTGAACGCCACCCGAGGGCTGACGGACTTCGCCGACGACGTGGCCGCCCTGCTGGACGACCCGACGCTCTTCGGCACCGCCGACGCCCGCCCGGTGGTGGTCGGGCACTCCCTCGGCGGGGGCGTGGCGATGCGGCTGCTGGTCGACCACCCACACCGGGTGGGCGCGCTGCTGCTCGCCGCGCCGGTCTCCCCGTACGGCTTCGGTGGCACCCGCGACCTGGTCGGTACACCGACCACCGCCGACTTCGCGGGGACCGGCGCCGGCACGGCCAACGCGGACTTCGTCGCCCGGCTGGCCGCCCACGACCGGAGCGCGGATGCCCAGACCAGCCCACGCGCCGTGCTGCGGGCCACCTATGTGGCTGATCCGGCGTCGCTGGGCGCGGACGAGGAACTGCTGCTGGACAGCCTGCTCTCCACCGCGACCGGGGACGACAACTACCCGGGCACGGCGGCGTCCTCGGAGAACTGGCCGGGCATGGCGCCGGGGGAGCGCGGGGTGCTCAACGCGCTCGCGCCGACCTGGTTCCGGCTCGCCGACGAGCTGGTGGCCGTCGCCGACAAGCCCTCGGTCACCTGGGTACGCGGCGACGCCGACGTGATCGTCTCGGACACCTCGCTGTTCGACCTGGCGTACCTGGGCTCGCTCGGTGTGGTGCCCGGCTGGCCTGGTGAGGAGGACTGCCCGGCGCAGCCGATGATCGGCCAGACCCGGGCGGTGCTGGAGCGGTACGCGGCGGCCGGCGGCGCGTACCACGAGGTGGTGCTGCCCGGCTGTGGGCACAGTCCGCACCTGGAGCGGCCAGCGGCGTTCGTCTCGGAGCTGCTGGCGCTGACCGCCGTCCCGGCGAGCTGAAGCGGAGCCTCGGCAACCCGGGCAGACGGTGTCGTCGTGGGTGAAATATGCCACGGCGCCTCGACAACTGTGCGTCACGTGGCAGACTCGCGCGCATAACCTTAGCGGCCGTTCAGTGGTCGTGCGGACTGTCTGGGGAGGCCGGTCGTGGCGCGCGAGTTCAGCACCGTAGGCGTTGTGGGGCTGGGCACCATGGGTGCCGGCATCGTCGAGGTCTTCGCCCGCAATGGCATCGACGTGGTGGCGGTCGAGATCTCCGAGCCGGCGCTGGAGCGTGGCCGAGTCACCCTCACCGGCTCCACCGACCGTGCGGTGGCCAAGGGCAAGCTCGCCGCGGCGGACCGGGACGCCCTGCACGAGCGGGTGCACTTCGCGGTCGGGCTGGACGCGCTGCACTCCGTCGACCTGGTCATCGAGGCGGTGCCCGAGCACCTGGACCTGAAGCAGCGGATCTTCGCGGAGCTGGACCGGGTCTGCCGGCCGGAAACCATCCTGGCCACCAACACCTCGTCGCTGAGCGTCACCGAGATCTCGGTGGCCACCACCCGGCCCAACCAGGTGATCGGCATCCACTTCTTCAACCCCGCGCCGGTGATGAAGCTGGTCGAGGTGGTCCGCACCGTGGTCACCGCGCCCGAGGTGGTCGCCGACGTGGAGGCGCTCTGCGCCCGGCTCGGCAAGGTCGACGTCACCATCAACGACCGCGCCGGCTTCATCGCCAACGCGCTGCTCTTCGGCTACCTCAACCACGCGGTCGGCATGTTCGAGTCGCACTACGCGACCCGGGAGGACATCGACGCCGCCATGAAGCTCGGCTGCGGCCTGCCGATGGGCCCGCTGGCGCTGATGGACCTGATCGGCCTGGACACCGCGTACGAGATCCTGGACACCATGTACCGGCGCGGCGGGCGGGACCGCCGGCACGCCCCGGTGCCGCTGCTCAAGCAGATGGTGACGGCGGGGCTGCTCGGTCGGAAGTCCGGCCGGGGCTTCTACACCTACGAGCGGCCCGGCTCGCCGGTGGTCGTACCGGACGAGGCGACGCCGCTGGCCTCGGCGGTCGCGCTCGCCGACGGCGCGCGGGCCATCACCAAAGTTGGCGTGGTCGGCTCGGGGACGATGGCCACCGGGATCATCGAGGTCTTCGCGAAGGCCGGCTACGAGGTCGTCTCGGTGACCCGGGGCGCGGAGAAGTCCGCGAAGGTCTGCGAGGCGGTGAAGACCTCGCTGAACAAGGGCGTGGTGCGCGGCAAGCTTGCGGAGGCCGACCGGGACGCCGCGCTGGGCCGGATCAGCTGGTCGGCCGCGCTCGACCACCTCGCCGACGTCGACCTGGTGGTCGAGGCCGTGGTCGAGGAGTTGAGCGTGAAGAAGGCGCTCTTCGCCAGCCTCGACGAGATCTGCAAGCCGGGCGTGGTGCTGGCCACCACCACCTCGTCCCTGCCGGTGATCGACGTGGCGATGGCCACCCACCGGCCGGCCGACGTGGTGGGGCTGCACTTCTTCAACCCGGCGCCGATCATGCCGCTGGTCGAGGTGGTCCGCACCATCCGCACCTCCCCGGAAACCACCGCGACCGCCCGGGCGGTCTGCGCCGCGCTGGGCAAGACCGCCGTGGTCTGCGGCGACCGATCCGGGTTCATCGTCAACGCGCTGCTCTTCCCGTACCTCAACGACGCGGTGAAGATGCTGGAGGCCAGCTACTCCACGGCCGACGACATCGACCACGCCATGAAGCTGGGCTGCGGCTACCCGATGGGCCCGTTCGACCTGCTCGACGTGGTCGGGTTGGACGTCTCGCTGGCCATCCAGCGGGAGCTGTACCTGGAGCTGCGCGAGCCGGGCTTCGCGCCCGCGCCGCTGCTGGAGCACCTCGTCACCGCCGGCTACCTGGGTCGCAAGACCCGCCGGGGCTTCCGCGACCACTCGCACCGCTGACGGGTCAACGCCGATCTCAGCCGTCGGGCGGGACGGCCGTGGGGCCGTCCCGCCCGTCGGACCGTACGCTTGGTGACTGTGAGCCCCCGTCGCAATCGCCCCCGCCGGGACGAGAACGCCAACCTGGACGACGACCGGGTCCGGCAGGGCGTCGCCTCGGTGCAGCAGTGGACCGACGGCGCCTGGCAGGTACGCGGGATCGGCGCGGGGGCGTCGGTCAAGACGTACCGTTGCCCCGGCTGTAACCAGGAGATTCGGCCCGGCGTGGCGCACCTGGTGGCCTGGCCTGCGGACGGCCTTGGTGACCTCACCGACCGGCGGCACTGGCACAGCGGCTGCTGGCGCGCTCGCGACCGGCGTGGCCCGGCGGTGCAGCGCGGCCGGGGCACTCCGCGCTACTGAGCGACCTGGATCACCCTGTTCGTGCCTGGGCGGGCGGCGGCGGTGACTTCGCGACAGACTTGAGCGGTGAGCACAGCGATCCGCGCGTCGTCGATCCTGCCCGGCCGCCGGGAGGACATCGAGCTGCACACCGCCGATGGTCTGCGGCTGGTCGGCGAGTTGGCCGTGCCGGCCGACCGGCCGCCGGTGGCCACCCTGGTCTGTCTGCACCCGCTGCCGACCCACGGCGGGATGATGGACAGCCACGTGTTCCGCAAGGCGGCCTGGCGGCTGCCCGCGCTGGCAGACGTGGCCGTGCTCCGGTTCAACACCCGGGGGACCAGCAGCGTGCGCGGCACCAGCGAGGGGGCCTTCGACGGGGCCGTCGGCGAGCGCTTCGACGTGGCTGCCGCCATCGAGTACGCGGAGTTCGCCGAACTGCCGAACATCTGGCTGGTCGGCTGGTCGTTCGGCACCGACCTGGCGCTCAAGTACGGCTGCGACCCGGCGATCGCCGGCGCGATCCTGCTCTCCCCGCCGCTGCGCTTCTCGGCACCGGAGGACCTGGCCACCTGGGCCGCCTCCGGTCGGCCGCTGGTGGCCCTGGTGCCGGAGTTCGACGACTACCTGCGCCCGGCGGAGGCCGAGGAGCGGTTCGCCGCGGTGCCGCAGGCCGAGGTGGTGGGGGTGTCGGGCGCCAAACACCTCTGGGTCGGCGACGCGGAGAGGGTGCTCGACGAGATCGTCCGTCGGGTCAACCCGGCGGTCGCGGTGCCGCTGCCGACCACCTGGGACGGCCCGATGGAGGCCGGCGACGTCAGCGCGTACGCCGACCGGACGGTGGCGTCGTTCGCCGACATCCCCGTCCCCGGCCCGCTCGCCGGCCAGGCCGACTGACGCCAGGGGCCGGTCAGCGGGTCTCCTGCCGGGGGAGCACCACCTCGCGCAGGATCAGTTGCAGCGCGGCCACCGTGGGGATGGCGATCAGCGCGCCCACCACGCCCAGCAGCGCCACCCCGAGCAGCGCGGCCAGCAGGGCGGCCACCTCGTTGACCTCGACCGAGCGTCGCATCACCTTCGGGTAGATCAGATAGTTCTCCACCTGCTGGTAGATGAGGAAGAACACCACGCAGGCGATACCCACCGGCAGGCTGGTGGCGAAACCGACCAGGCTCACGACCACCGCGCCCAGAGTGGCACCGATCTGCGGGATCAGGTCGGTCACCGCGACCACCACGGCCAGCGCGAAGGGGTACGGCAGCCCGACGATCAACGCGAACACGAAGGTGGTCGCGCCGGCCAGCACCGCGATGCTCAACGCGCCGACCATGTACGCGCCGACCTTGGCCAGGATCTCGTCACCGATCAGCTGTACGCGCTCCCGGCGTGAGCGCGGCACCAGCGCGTAGCCCAGGGAGCGCAGCCGGTTGAAGTAGGCCAGGAAGTAGATGGTCAGCACCAGCACGGTCAGCGTCCGGAACACCGTGCCGAAGATCAGTTGGGCGCCGCCGAGCACCCCGCCCAGCGCCCGGCCCACCGTCTGGGCGTTGGCCGCGCTCTGCACCCGCTCCATCACGTCGTACCGCTCCACCAGGTCATTGACCGTCGGGTTGCGGCGCAGGTCCTCGACCAGGCTGGGGATCTGGTCGATGAACTGCCCGGACTGGGTCACGATCGGCGGGACCAGCGCCACCACGCCGCCGCAGAGCAGCAGCACCACCGTCAGCGCCACCACCGCGACCGCCAGGCCGTGCGGCAGCTTCCAGCGGCGCAGCCGGACCACCGCCGGGTTGAGGCCGACCGCGAGGAAGAGCGCGATCACCACCAGCACCAGGATGCCGCCGGCGTTGCGGACCCCCAGATAAAGGGTGTACGCCAGCAGCACGCCGACCGCGCCGGTGAAGCCGATCAGGAAGCTGTTGCGCCGAAGCGGACGCCCCGGCGTGCCGAACTTTCCGGACGGGACGGCCGGCGGCTCGTCCGGGTCGACGCCCGGGTCGGGGATCGGCACCGGGCGTGGCGTCTCGGTTGGCGGGGGAGTGATCGGCGGGGGACTGGCCGGCGGGCGACCGGGCGTCGCGTCCGGGTTCTCGGCCGGCGGGCCGTTCTGCGGCAACAGGACCTCCGGGTCAGGCGGTGGGTCGGCGGGCGAGGGCGACGAACGCCCGCCAGGCGGCCGGCGCGAAGACCAGCACCGGGCCGGTTCGGTCCTTGCTGTCCCGCACGCCCACCACCCCGGGAAGATTGTCCGCCACCTCGACGCACTCTCCGTTGCCGCTCCGGCTGGATGTGCGCCACCGGGCACCGGTCAGGTCCATGTGGTCACGACTTCCTTCATCAGCTCGATCGACTGCCGGCGCGAAAGGGCACCATTCCTGATCATTTCCCAGCGCGCCAGCAGTGTGGCCACCTCATGGTCGCCATCTACCACGAGGCCGTCAATCTGGTGTTCCATGTGTCCCACCCAACCACCGTCGGCGCCACGGGCCAGATTGAACGGCCCCGACAGGCCGACGTGCAGCCCGACCTCGGCCGGAATGATGTGCAGGCTGACGTGCGGCCGTTCCAGGCTGGCAACCAGATGAGTGATCTGCTCGACCATCAGCCCTCGGAAGTCCTCCCCGGCACGCCGCAGCACCAACTCGTCGACGACCGCGATGAACTGCGGCGGCTCCGGCTGGACCAGCAGCGACTGTCGGTCAAGCCGGGCGTGCACCCGTCGCTCCACCTCGTCGTCGCTGAGCAGGTCATCGCAGCGAATGACGGCGCGGGCGTAGTTCTCGGTCTGGAGCAGGCCGGGGATCAGCGTGGGCTGGAAGCAGCGCAACTGGCGGGCGCTGCGCTCGGCGTCCAGCCAGGGCCGGAACCAGCTTGGCTGGCCGTCCCGCTCGGCGAGCTTGAGCAGGTAGACCAGCAGGCCGCCGGTGGCCAGCACCTCGTCGGCGCGGGCCAGGAAGAGCCGGTCCAGCGGGCGCTGACCCAGCTCCAGCGCGGACACCATCGAACCGGAGTAGTGCACCAGCCGGCCGAAGTCCTCCTGACTCATCCCGGCGGCGGTGCGCAGCCGGCGCAGTTGGGCGCGGATCATGTCGGCCGTCGGCGCGGCGTCGCCTTCCACAGTGCCTCCGCAGGTCGGGGGTCGTCTCCACCGGCCCGCCCGGCGGGTCGCGCAACCGACGCAGCTCCGCCGTCGGACGCGCCGATGCCTTCCGACCGTAGCGGTGTGATCAGCAGACTGTCACCTACCGGATCGCCGTCGGCAGCTCCGGTTGTCACCCCACCGGGCCCGCGCACCCGGCGGCGCGTTCCCGTCCCCAGTCGAGGAGGTACCCCATGCCCAGCTCAAGCCGCCCCGGCTGGCCCCGACGGTCGCGGGCGCGTACGTCGATGGCCGGGCTGCCGCACCCGCGGCTCGGGCCGTACCCCGCACATCCCCGAGCCTGCGGTGAACGGACGCCGCACACCCCGCTGCGGCCGATGTGGTGCTGCCGGGCCGACGGCCGGCCGTGGCCGTGCGCGGAGGCCCGGTTGCTGCTCAAGGCGGAGTTCGACGCGGACCCGGCGGCCCTGACCATCTACCTGGCCGGGCTCTATCACGAGGCGGCACACGACCTGTACCAGCTCAACCCCTACGACGGGCCGACCCCTCGGGAGCTGTTCGAACGCTTCGTGGCGTGGGGCCCGTTCCGCCGCCCGGTCATCGACCCGCCCCCGGGCCCTGACCTGCCGTGCCAGCCCGGCTGATCAGGCCGGTGCCCGATGCTGTTCCGACGCCCTGTCGAGCTGCCCCAGATCTGGGGCAGCTCGACAACCAGATCTGGGGCAGCTCGACAGCGACGCGGCGGGGCCGGGCTGTTGCCGTGCGGGTCAGTCCTTCTCGACGGTGACCTTGCTGGGCTTGGCACTGCGCTCGTCGGTGGTCGGCTTGGTCGGCCGCTTGCCGTTCTCGCCGGTGCTGGTGATCTTGGTCGGCTTGGCGCCCCGGCCACCCTCACCCGGAACGGCGGCCACGGTCGGCTCGCCGTCCACCCCGGCGCTGGCCGCCCCGCCGTCGACGGTGGTCAACGGCTCGGCCACCGGCCGGGTCGTGGACTGCTCGGCGGGCTCGGCCTCGGCCTCGGCGCTCGCCGGCTGCCGGGCGTCGGCAGGCTCGGCCTTGAACCCGTTCGCGGCGGCTCCGGCGGTCGCCGGGGCAGCCGCGGGGGCGGTCACGCGGCCGTCGCCAGCAACCGGTGCGGTCAGGCCGTCTCCAGCGACCGGCGCGGTCGGACCGTCTCCAGCAACCGGTGCGGTCGAGCCGTCTCCGCTGGTCGGCGCGCTCGCCGTCGCTCCGTCGCGCGTGGCCGGCGCGCTCGCGGCCCCGTCGACGGTCGGGACGGTGACGCTCTGCAACCGCAGCTCGGCCATCTGCCGCTGGAGCTCGTCGGACTCCTGCCGGGACTTCCAGGTTTCCTGCCGCAGGTCGGCGAGCTGCTGCTGGGCCTGGGCGATCTCCAGCATCACCTGGGCGAGCTGCTGCCGGCCGGCCGCCGACTCCTGCTGAGTGGCAGCCAGATGCTGCTGGGTGGTGGCCAGGTGCTGCTGCGTGGTGGCCGCGTACTCCTCGAACTGGCGGCGGGAGGCCGCGACATGCTCGTCGGCCTCGCGGCGCTTGTCACCCGCCTCGGTCTCGGCCCGGCTCAGCATCTCGGCGGACTCTTCCTCGGCCTGCCGGCGCATGGTCAGCGCATCCTGCTCGGCCGCCTGGCGGATCGCGTCGGCGCCCTGCTCGACCTCGTTCTTGCGGGTGGTGTACTCGGTCTCCAGTGTGTCGCGCCGGGTGATGAAGCCCGTCTCCAGCTCCTGCTGGCGGCTGCTGAAGGTGGTCTCCAGCTCCTCCTGCCGGCTGGTGAAACCGGTCTCCAGCTCGTGCTGGCGGGACTTGTACTGCTTTTCCAGCTCGTCGCGACGCTTGGCGAACTCCTGCTCGGCAGTGGACCGCCGCTGGGTCAGCTCCCGGTCGGCCGTCTCCCGCCGGGAGTTGACCTCCTGTTCCACGCCGGCCCGCCAGGCGCCCAGCTCCTGCTGGGTCTGCGCCCGGGCGTGCTGCACGTACGCCTCGGTCTCGCTGCGCATCCGCTGCACGTACGCTTCGGTCTCGCCCCGGCTGCGCTTGGCCGACTCGGTGGCCTGCGTTATCAGCCGCTCCGCCTCCTGCTGGGCCTTCGCCCTGGTGGCCCGGCCGGCCATCGACGCATCGTCGATGATCTGCTTGGCCTCCTGCTGCGCCTTGGCGTGAGTGGCCCGGCCGGCCTCGGTCGCGGTGTCGGTGAGCCGCTTGGCCTCCTGCAGGGCCTTGGCGTGCACCTCCTTCGCGGCCTCGCGCAGCTCGCTGGCCTCCTGTCGGGCGGTGGTCAGCGTCTCGCGGGCCGCCTCGCGCAGCTTGGTGGCCTCCTGCTGGGCCCGGGTGTGGATCTCCTTGGCGGTGTCCCGCAGCTGGGTGGCCTCCTGCTGGGCCTTCGCCAGCGCGTCCTGCGCCGTCTTGCGCAACTGCGCCGACTCGTCCTTGGCCGACTGCAGAGTCTCTTCCGCCTCGGCGCGCCGGGCGGCGCTGTGCCGCTCCTCCTCCGCGCGTCGTGCGGCGAGGGTGATCTCGAAGTCCTTCAGTGCCCGCGCGGCCTGCTCGCGGGCCTCATCGATGATGTGCTCGGCAGCGGCGCGGCGGGCCTCGATCTCCTCGTTCGCCGCGGACAGGATCTCCTCGCCCTGCTCCTCGGCGAGGGCGAGGATCGACTCGACCCGGGGGCCGAGGTGCCGGAACGAGGCCCGGTCCACCACGTTCATCTGCTTGCGCACCTGGACGAGGTCCCGCTGAAGCACCTCGACCTGGCCGGCGAGCTTGTGGATCTGTGTGTACGCCTGTTCCCGTTCGGCGGCGAGGGTCGCGATCTCGTGCTCGGCACGCGCGACGTACCGGTCGACCTGTTTCTTCTCGTATCCCCGCAGAGCGGACTCGAAGCTGGGCTCCGTGGTCACGTCCCCGCCGAGTGCGAACAGTTCCTCGCCGTGCGACATGCCCCCATCCTCACACGCAACGGCCCCTGCTGGGGCGATACGGACGCCCCTTATGGGACCTACTTCACTCCGGACGCAACGGGTGAATGCCAAGGGGCGGGAAACGCACACGGCGCGAGGTCACACCGGTTACCCGGTGTCACCTCGCGCCGTCGTTGCCCCAACCTGACGCCTGGCGTCAGCCGGCAGTCTCCGCCGTCGCCCGCTCCTGACCGCCGTCGGCCTTCTTGGCCTCCGGCTTGGCCGCCGGAGCGGCCGCGGCTGGCATGCCGGGGACGATGCCGGCGAGCCCGGAGAGCATCTGACCGAGCTGCGAGGTGACCGCGTCCTTCTGCCGGGTGAGGTCCTCGACCTCGCGGCGGGCGGCCTGAGTGGTCAGCTCCGCCTCGGTGCGGGCCTCGGTGAGCAGGCGCTGCGACTCGGCCTTGGCCTCGTTGAGCGTCTTCTCCGAGTGCGCCTTCGCCTTGTCGAGCGTCTCGGCTGCGCTGCGCTCCGACTCGACCCGGCGGGCCTCAGCGCGCTGCTCGATCTCCTTGGCGCGCTCCTGCGCGGCGCGGGCCCGCTGCTCGGCCTCGCTGACCATCTTCTGGGTCTGCGCGACCTGGGCGGCGTGCCGCTCGGACTCTTCGCGCTCGGCCTTCTCCCGCCGCTCGGCGAGCTGCAGCTCCAGGGCCTGGAGGTCCTTGTCGCGCTTGTCCCGTGCGTCGGTGAGCAGCTTGGTCGCCTCGGCGCGCTTCTCCTCGGCCTCGCGGGCGGCCTTGGCCCGCTGCTGGGTGATCTCCCGCTCGGCAGTGGCCCGGAGGGTGGCCACCTCCCGCTCGACGGTCGACTTCAGCTCGGCCACCTCGTGCGCGGTGACGGTCCGAAGCTGCTTGGTCTCGCGGTCGGCGTCGGCGCGCAGCGTGTCGGCCTCGCGGCGGGCCTGCACCCGGACCTCGGCGGCCTCGCGCTCGGCGGCGGTGCGCAGGTTGCCGGCCTCGCGCTCGGCGCTCGCCTTCATCGCGGCGGCCTCGGCGCGGGCCTTGTCCGTGATCTCACGGGCCTCGAGGCGGGCGGCGGAGAGGATGCCCTCAGACTCGCGCTTGGCCTCGTTGCGGTGGTCGTTGGCCTGCTCCTCGGCGAGCCGGAGGATCTGCTCGACGCGGGTGCCGAGCCCGGAGAGGGTGGGCCGGTTGTTCTCTTCGAGCTGCTTGTTCGTGTCGGTGAGCTTCTGCTCCAGCGCACTCATGCGCTGCTCGGCCTGGCGGAGGCGACGCTGGGCGTCGTTCATCCGCTGCTCGGCCTCGGCACGGGCCTGCTCGGACTGGGTCAGCGCGGCCGTCATCCGGCCGAGGAAGTCGTCGACCTGGTGAGTGTTGTATCCGCGCAGGCCAACGGTGAAATCTGGCTGCGAGTTCGCGTTATCGAAGAACGCGAGAGGGGAGGACTGCTGCTGGGGCATTGGGACATACTGGCAGACGCCCCAGGGTGCTTCGCAAGAGCGGTGCGCAGCTTTCGTGTCCTCTTTACATGGTCAACTCCCGCAATCGGCGAGGCCGGACCAATCGGCGATCTTGGCAGGTCCCGGGCGGGTCGGACGCCACGGAGAGTGACACGAAAAAGGGCCACGGGACGTGCCCGTGGCCCTTTGTTCGATCCGGCTGGGTATCCCACAAATAGGGTGGAAGAACAATGGCCGTTCACCGCAATGGCCATCCGGTGCTCGTCCGTCCGGCCTGCGGCCCGGTCAGTGCCCCCGGAACCGGTTGATCGCGTCCTCGTGCCGGGCCCGCAACTCCCCGTCACGGACGCCCAGCCCGTCGGCGGGGGCGAGGCAGCGCACTCCGACTTTGCCCTGGTGGGCGTTGCGGTGCACCTCGTACGCCGCCTGGCCGGTCTGCTCCAGCGGGTAGGTGCGGGACACCGTCGGGTGCACCTTGCCGAGCGCGACCAGGCGGTTGGCCTGCCACGCCTCGTGGTAGTTGGCGAAGTGGCTGCCGACGATCCTCTTGAGGTGCATCCACAGGTAGCGGTTGTCGTACTGGTGCTGGAAGCCGCTGGTGGAGGCACAGGTGACGATGGTGCCGCCGCGCCGGGCCACGTAGACGCTCGCGCCGAAGGTCTCCCGGCCGGGGTGCTCGAAGACGATGTCCGGGTCCTCACCCCCGGTCAGCTCGCGGATCCGCTCGCCCAGGCGCTTCCACTCGTCCGGGTCCTGGGTCTCCTCGTCCTTCCAGAACCGGAAGCCCTCGGCCGCCCGGTCGATGACCAGCTCCGCGCCCATCCGGCGGCACAGCTCGGCCTTCTCCGGCGACGAGACGACGCAGACCGGGATGGCGCCGCCGTTCAGCGCCATCTGGGTGGCGTACCCGCCGAGGCCGCCGGAGGCGCCCCAGATCAGCACCACGTCGCCCTGTTTCATGTTGGCCCCGTGGTGCGAGACGAGCTGCCGGTACGCGGTGGAGTTGACCAGCCCTGGGCTGGCCGCCTCCTCCCAGCTCAGGTGGCGCGGCTTGGGCATCAGCTGGTTGGCCTTGACCACGGCCAGTTCGGCCAGCCCGCCGAAGTTCGTCTCGAAGCCCCAGATCCGTTGCTGTGGGTCGAGCATGGTGTCGTCGTGCCCGGCCGCGTCCTCCAGCTCGACGGAGAGGCAGTGCGCGACGACCTCGTCGCCAGCGGCCCACCGGGTCACCCCGGGGCCGGTGCGCAGCACCACGCCGGCCGCGTCCGAGCCGACCACGTGGTACGGCAGGTCGTGGCGGCGGGTCAGCTCGGAGATCCGGCCGTACCGCTGGAGGAACTTGAAGGTGGGCAGCGGCTCGAAGATGCTGGTCCACACCGTGTTGTAGTTGATTGCGCTGGCCATCACCGCGATCAGCGCCTCGCCCGGCCCGAGCTCCGGTGTCGGCACCTCCTGCACGTGTAGCGCCTTGCGGGGGTCCTTGTCCCGGGTGGCCATGCCGTCGAACATCCGGGCCTCTTCGGCGCGGACGACCACGCCCCGGTAGCTCTCCGGTACGGGCAGCCCGGCGAGGCCGGCCAGTTCGCGGTCCGGGTCGCTCGATTCCTCCGCCGCCATGATTGCTTCGAGGATGTCCTGCACGGTGACCTCCGGTTCGTCCGCACCCGCACGGGCCCGGGTGCTGCCATCGTCGGCGCCGGTGGGGCACGACCGCCATGTCGGCATTCGACACATCCGGCACCGGTCGCGCTCCTGTGGGCCGGGACGTTACTGAACGGTAGCTAAAGCCGGAAGTCATCTGTGAAAAACTGCATCGGCCGATGCGTGAAGGTGTCCGGCGGCCCCGCCAACCGCGCACCCACGCGCTCTCGGGCCCGTTGCGCGGTCCCCGCGACGCTTGATCGTCTCCATTTCGCCGATGTGGCGGTGTCCGGACGATCGCGACACCGCCACATCGGCGATCTGGAGTTGATCAGAGCCCCGCCGCCAGCGAGCGGCGCCGCGTGGGGGCGTGGGGGGCTCAGTGCGAGGCGGCGGGTTCGACGAGTTCGACCAGGACGCCGCCGGCGTCCTTGGGGTGCACGAAGTTGATCCGCGAGTCCGCGGTCCCGCGCCGCGGGGCGTCGTAGAGCAGCCGCATCCCCCGCGCGCGCAGCGCCGCGCAGGCCACGTCGATGTCCACCACGGTGTACGCGACCTGCTGCACGCCCGGCCCGTTGCGGTCCAGGAACTTGGCGATCGTCGACTCGGGGGTGAGCGGGGCGAGCAACTGCACGCAGCCGCCCTCGGCGGTCGGCCCGACGGCCAGCATCGCTTCCCGGACGCCCTGCTCGGCGTTGGTCTCGATGTGTACGCAGCACATCCCGAACGTCCGCTGGTAGAAGTCGATCGCGGCGTCCAGGTCGGCCACGGCGATCCCGACGTGGTCAATCTTGCGAAGCCCGATGTCTGTGACGTAGTCCGCACCGGGCTCGGCGGGGGAGTTCTCAGCCATGGCGCTAGTCTGACCGAACAATCGTTAAGGCGTACAGCTCGGCACCCCCCTCGGAGGCAGGCATGGCTTCGGTGATCGTCAGCGGCGCGCGGACCCCGATGGGGCGGCTGCTGGGCAACCTCAAGGACCTCCCGGCCACGAAGCTCGGCGGGATCGCGATCAAGGCAGCGCTGGAGCGGGCCGGTATCAGCCCGGACCAGGTCCAGTACGTGATCATGGGTCAGGTCCTCCAGGCCGGTGCGGGCCAGATCCCGGCCCGGCAGGCGGCGGTCGAGGCCGGCGTGCCGATGTCCGTGCCGGCGCTGACCATC
Organism: Micromonospora sp. NPDC005173; assembly: GCF_040608515.1. NCBI lineage: Bacteria > Bacillati > Actinomycetota > Actinomycetes > Micromonosporales > Micromonosporaceae > Micromonospora > Micromonospora sp. NPDC005173. The sequence continues at coordinate 91,301 of NZ_JBEXIK010000021.1, read as the reverse complement.
AACAAGGTCTGCCTCTCCGGCCTGGACGCGATCGCCCTGGCCGACCAGCTGATCCGGGCCGGCGAGTTCGACGTCGTGGTGGCCGGTGGCATGGAGTCGATGACCAACGCCCCGCACCTGCTGCTCGGCCAGCGCTCCGGCTACAAGTACGGCGACGTGGTGATCAAGGACCACATGGCGCACGACGGGCTCAGCGACGCCTGGGACTGCTGCTCCATGGGCGAGTCCACCGAGCGGCTCGGTACGAAGCACGGCATCTCCCGCACCGAGCAGGACGCCTTCGCGGCGGCCAGCCACCAGCGGGCCGCGGCCGCGCAGAAGAACGGCCACTTCGCCGAGGAGATCACCCCGGTGGTGATCCCGCAGCGCAAGGGCGACCCACTGGTGATCAACGAGGACGAGGGGATCCGCCCGGACACCACCGTCGAGTCGCTGGCCAAGCTGCGTCCCGCCTTCGCCAAGGACGGCACGATCACCGCCGGCAGCTCCTCGCCGATCTCCGACGGCGCCGCCGCAGTGGTCGTGATGAGCAAGGCCAAGGCCAAGGAGCTGGGGCTGACCTGGCTGGCCGAGATCGGCGCGCACGGCAACGTGGCGGGCCCGGACAACTCCCTGCACTCGCAGCCGTCCAACGCGATCAACCACGCCCTGAAGAAGGGCGGCCTGAGCGTCGAGGACCTGGACCTCATCGAGATCAACGAGGCTTTCGCCCAGGTCGGCGTGCAGTCCACCCGTGACCTTGGGATCAACCCGGACAAGGTCAACGTCAACGGCGGCGCCATCGCGCTGGGGCACCCGATCGGCATGTCCGGTGCCCGGCTGGTGCTCACCCTCGCGCTGGAGCTGAGGCGGCGTGGCGGCGGCACCGGCGCGGCGGCGCTCTGCGGCGGCGGCGGCCAGGGCGACGCCCTGATCATCCATGTTCCGGGTAAGGCTGAGACCAACCAGTGAGCGCGAGAAGTGAGCCGGTTCTGCGAGCCCCGCAGTCGTGAACGAAAATGGCACAGTGAGCGAAGCGGTCGAGCACGTTCCGGCGGCGGGCGCCTCGTCGGTGCGCCGTAGCCGGGACGTACCGCTGCTGGTCGAGCGGGCCCGCGCGGGCGACCCCCGCGCGGTGGCCCGGCTGATCACGCTGGTGGAGAACGGCGACGATCTGCTGCCGGAGATCGCGGCGGCGCTCGCGCCCTACGCCGGGCAGGCCCAGGTGGTCGGGCTGACCGGTTCGCCCGGGGTGGGCAAGTCGACCACCACCAATGAGCTGGTCCGCGCGCTGCGGGCCCGGGGGCACCGGGTCGGCGTGCTGGCGGTCGACCCGTCCAGCCCGTTCACCGGCGGGGCGATCCTCGGCGACCGGGTGCGGATGCAGGACCACGCCACCGACCCGGGCGTCTACATCCGGTCGATGTCCAGCCGCGGGCACCTCGGCGGGCTGGCCGCCGCGACGCCGCAGGCGGTCCGGGTGCTGGAGGGCGCCGGCTGCGACGTGGTGCTGGTGGAGACCGTCGGCGTCGGGCAGGCCGAGGTGGAGGTCGCGTCGCTGGCCGACACCACGCTGGTGCTGCTCGCCCCCGGCATGGGCGACGCCATCCAGGCGGTCAAGGCCGGCATCCTGGAGATCGCCGACGTGTTCGTGGTCAACAAGGCCGACCGGGACGGCGTCGACGCCACGGTCCGCGACATCCAGGGCATGATCGCCCTCGGTGAGCGCGGCCCGGGGCAGTGGCGGCCGCAGGTGGTCCGCTCGGTCGCCGCGCGGGGCGAGGGCATCGACGACATCGCCGCCGCGATCGACAAGCACCGTGGCTGGCTGGTCGAGCACGGCGAGCTGCGCCGCCGCCAGGAGACGCGGGCCGCCGCCGAGATCGAGGCCATCGCGCTCGGCGTGCTCCGAGCCCGGATCGGCTCACTGCGTGACGGTACGGAGCTGCCCACGCTCGCCGCCAAGGTGGCCGAGGGCGCGCTCGACCCGTACGCGGCGGCGGATACCCTGCTCTCCCAGCTCGCCCGCTGACCGTCCACCAGGGACACCCCGACATCCCGGCGCCCTTGTAGGCTCGCACCGCCCCACGGCGGTGGGGGTCGGGCGTGTGCCAGTCTGGTGGCGCGAAGAGCAGGGGAGCGGGACGTGAGTGACGAGGCGACGCGAGAGCTGACCACGGTGTCGGCGGCGGCCGGTGGGTCGACGCAGGTCTCCGACGAGGTGATCGAGAAGATCGCCGTAGCGGCGGCCCGCGCGGTGCCCGGGGTGGCCGAGCTTGGTGGGGACGTCGCCCGGTTCTTCAACTCGTTCCTCGACAAGGTGGGGCTGGATGAGGTGGGCGATGCCCGGCGGGGCTGCTCGGCCCACGTGACCGGGAACGCGGCTGTGGTCAACCTGGTGCTGGTGATCCAGGCCGGCCAGCCGGTGCCGGAGGTGACCGGCCAGGTGCGGGCCCGGGTCACCGAGGCGGTCGAGGCGTACGGGCTGCGGGTCGACGAGGTCAACATCCGGGTCGACGACGTGGAGATGGGCGGGGCCGCGGCTCCGACGGCCTGACCTCCGACAGGGCGGCCGCAGAGGTAGACGCCCGGCGTGCGCATCCCGGTGGGTGCCTTAAGCTCCTGGTGTCAAGATCCATAATGGACGGTTCACCAGGAATGGAGTAAGGATGGCGAAGAACTCGCGTCACCCCCGCCCCCGCACCCTCATCGCTGCTGTCGCCTTGGCTGGCGGCTTGGTGCTGGGCACCGCCTCGCCCGCTCTTGCGGACTACAACAGCCCGATGTACCCGACGATGTCGGCGTGCAAGGCGGCGCGGCCGACGTACGTCTCGTCGTGGACGTCGCCCCAGCAGTGCTGGCCGATGTACAACTACAACGGCACCAAGTTGCTTGGTTACCAGTTCCTCGTGAAGACCCGCTACTGAGATCAGTCTCCTGACCTCGGCTGGCGGTGGGCCGAAGGTGGCCATCGTAGGGGGATGACAATCGCCCGCCGTGCCACCGGCGGCCTCTCATTCCGGTGCGACGGTGGCAACGGCCACCGTCGCGCCGGCACCCTCACCGACTCGGTCCACGTACTCGGCCTGCCGTCGAATGGAAACCGCCCAGCTCACGTTACCCACGGGTACGGCGTGACTTAGCGATCGTTCAGGCGAGGGCTCTACACTCGATGTGCAGTCGAGGACCCGAGGAGGAGCCCTGCGCATGGACGCCGACGAGATCGCCGCCGGACGGGCACGCTGGCAGGCCCGGTACGACTCCGCGCGCAAGCGGGACGCGGACTTCACCACGCTCTCCGGGATGCCGGTCGACCCGGTCTACGGACCGCCGGAGGGTGCCGCGTACCCGGGCTTCGAGCGGATCGGCTGGCCGGGCGAGTACCCGTACACCCGGGGTCTCCATCCGACCGGCTACCGCGGGCGGACCTGGACGATCCGGCAGTTCGCCGGCTTCGGCAACGCCCAGCAGACCAACGAGCGCTACAAGATGATCCTCGGTGCCGGCGGTGGTGGCCTCTCGGTCGCGTTCGACATGCCGACCCTGATGGGCCGCGACTCCGACGACCCGCAGGCGCTCGGCGAGGTCGGGCACTGCGGCGTCGCCATCGACACCGCCACCGACATGGAGGCGCTCTTCGACGGCATCGACCTGGCCAGCGTCACCACCTCGATGACCATTTCCGGCCCGGCCGTGCCGGTGTTCTGCATGTACCTGGTCGCCGCCGAGCGGCAGGGCGCCGACCTGTCCAAGCTGGATGGCACCCTGCAGACCGACATCTTCAAGGAGTACATCGCGCAGAAGGAGTGGCTCTTCGACCCCGAGCCGCACCTGCGCCTCATCGGCGACCTGATGGAGTACTGCGCCGGGGAGATCCCGCGCTACAAGCCGCTGTCGGTCTCCGGCTACCACATCCGCGAGGCCGGCTCGACCGCCGCGCAGGAGCTGGCGTACACCCTGGCTGACGGGTTCGGCTACGTGGAGCTGGGGCTGAGCCGAGGGCTCGACGTCAACGTCTTCGCGCCGGGGCTGAGCTTCTTCTTCGACTCGCACGTCGACTTCTTCGAGGAGATCGCCAAGTTCCGGGCCGCCCGCCGGATCTGGGCCCGCTGGCTGCGCGACGTCTACGGCGCGACCAGCGAGAAGGCCCTCTGGCTGCGGTTCCACACGCAGACCGCCGGGGTGTCGCTGACCGCCCAGCAGCCGGTCAACAACGTCGTACGCACCGCCGTCGAGGCGCTGGCCGCGGTGCTCGGCGGGACCAACTCGCTGCACACCAACGCGCTGGACGAGACCCTGGCGCTGCCCACCGACGAGTCCGCCGAGATCGCCCTGCGTACCCAGCAGGTGTTGATGGAGGAGACCGGTGTGGTCAACGTGGCCGACCCGCTCGGCGGCTCCTGGTACGTCGAGGCGCTCACCGACAAGATCGAGGCCGAGGCGGAGGAGATCTTCGCCCGGATCAGGCAGCTCGGCGGCGAGGGCCCGCACCAGATCGGCCCGATGACCTCCGGCATCCTGCGCGGCATCGAGGACGGCTGGTTCACCGGGCACATCGCCGAGTCGGCCTTCGTCTACCAGCAGGCGCTGGAGAAGGGCGACAAGAAGATCGTCGGCGTAAACTGCCACACCGGCACGGTCGCCAAGGAGCTGGAGATCCTGCGCATCTCGCACGAGGTGGAGCTGGAGCAGCGCCGGGTGCTCGCCGAGCGCAAGGGCGCCCGGGACGAGTCGGCGGTCCGCGCGGCGGTGGCCCGGATGGTCGAGGTCGGCCGCACCGACCAGAACATGATTCCCGCCATGTTGGACGCGGTCCGCGTCGAAGCCACCCTCGGCGAGATCTGCGACGCTCTGCGCGCCGAATGGGGCACCTACCGCGAACCCGCCCGCTTCTGACCCTTCACCGCCCCCGACCCCCCTCGATCTTGCACCTTCTGCCCCGACATATGCCGCGTCTCGGGGACAGAAAGTGCATGATCACGGGGGTTGGGGGCGGCGCGGGTTGGTGGGCGTGAGAGTTGCAACGTCGGGGTTGCGGGTGAGCTGAGATCGCGGGCTCACGTGCGAGACTAGGTAACCATGAGCGACCCACGGATCACCTCGTCGATCTTCACCCGCGGCGCGGTCGACCTCAGCACGCTGCGCGGCCCCGCACCAGCCAGTACCCGACCCGGCACACCCCCGCAGGGCGGCCCGTCCGCAGGCGCGCCCGGCGCGCCCACCGCTGGCGGTAACGCCGCCATCGTCGACGTCACCGAGGCCACCATCCAGGCCGACGTGCTCGAACGGTCGATGGCCCTGCCGGTCATCGTCTTCTTCGGCGCGGCCGGCTTCCCGGAGAGCGACGAGTTCGCCCCGGTGCTGGAGCGGCTGGCCGCCGAGAGTGGCGGCGCGTGGGTGCTCGCCCGGGTCGACGTGCAGGAAAGTCCGCGGATCGCCCAGATGTTCCGGGTCCAGGGCATCCCCATGGTCTACGCGGTGGCCGGCGGCCAGCCGATCGACGCCTTCTCGGGCGTGGTGCCCGAGGCGCAGTTGCGCCAGTGGCTCCAGGCCGTGCTCAAGGCCGGTGGCGTGGCTGTCGCCGAGCCGGAGGACCCGCGCCTCGACGAGGCGGACGACGCGCTGATGAGCGGCGACCTGGACGCCGCCGAGCGGGCGTACCGCAAGATCCTGGCCGACTCCCCGGCGGATGCCGCGGCCGAGGCCGGTCTGGCCCAGGTCGGGGTGGCCCGCCGGGTGGCCGGTGCCGACCCGACCGCCGCGCTGGCCGCCGCCGAGAGCGCTCCCGACGACGTGGCGGCCCAACTGCTGGCCGCCGACATCGAGGTGCTCAGCGGCATGGCCGAGCAGGCGTACGCCCGGCTGGTCGGCCTGGTCCGGCGCACCGCTGGCGAGGACCGCGAGACGGCACGCCAGCACCTGGTCTCGCTGTTCACCATCGCCGGCCCCGACGATCCGGCGGTCGCCTCGGCGCGCCGGGCTCTGGCCAGCGCCCTGTTCTGAGTTCGTAGCACGCCAGCGCGGGCCGGCGTTCCGGCCGGCCCGCCCGACCACCGAGGACGGGAGCTCATGATGCGCCGGATCGCCGTCCTCGATGCGCCGACAAATCTTGGTCTGCGGCCGCCGACGTCCACCTCGGTCCCGGGCTGCGGCAAGGCGCCCGGTGCGCTGCGGGACCACGACCTGCTGGCCCGGCTGCGGGCCCGCGACGCCGGCTGCCTCACCCCGCCCCGGTACGACCCGGGCGACTGGCGGCCCGGCGACGGGGTGTGCCACGCCCGGGAGATCGCCGACTACTCGATGGCGCTCGCCGAGCGGATCGGCTCGATCATCGACCGGGGCGAGTTCCCGGTGGTGCTGGGCGGCGACTGCTCGGTGCTGCTCGGCTCGGCGCTGGCCATGCACCGCCTCGGTGAGGCGGTCGGCGGGCGGATCGGGCTCGTCTTCGTGGACGGGCACTCCGACTTCCGGCACCCCGGCAACGCCTCCTACGTGGGTGCTGCGGCCGGCGAGGACCTGGCCCTGGTCACCGGTCGGGGGCAGGCCGACCTGGCCGCGCTGGAGGGGCGTCGGCCCTACTTCCGTGACATCGACGTGGTGGTGCTCGGCATCCGGGCGCAGGACGAGTACCGGCTCGACCTCCAGGCGGCCGGGATCATCACCCGGCCGGTGCCCGCGCTGCGCGCCGAGGGTGCCGCTCGGACGGCTCAGTGGGCGCACGAGCAGCTCGCCGACTGCGCGGGCTACTGGGTGCACATCGACGTGGACGTGCTCGACCCGGCCGTGATGCCCGCCGTGGACGCGCCCGACCCGGGCGGGATCGCCTTCGCCGAGCTGGAGATCCTGCTCGCCGGCCTGGTGGACACTCCGCACTGCCTGGGCGTCGAGCTGACCGTCTTCGACCCCGACTACGACCCGGACGGCTCCTATGCCGCCGAGATCGTCAACACCGTGGTGGCCGGCCTGGCCCCGGTCACCGCCCCGGAGGCGGTACCGCCCCGGTTGCTGTCGGCCCGCCCCGCCGCCCCCGCCCCGCGGCGCGGGAAGGGGCGGCCAGCGGTTGCCCCCGAGCGGCCCGACGGAGCGCGTCCCGCGCCCGTCGACGAGGCGCAGTCCGCCGCGCTCGACTTCGCCGTCGCTGCCGGTTCGCCCGCCGACGGCCCCTCCGGCGTCCGCCCGTCGGGCCGGCCGCGCGGCGTTCCGGCCCCCGCCGAGCCGGAGCCGCTCGGCACCCTGGCGTCGGTGCACGCGGAGCCGGCGGGCGTCGCGGCTCCGGTCGAGCGGGAACCGGTCGGCCCGCCCGCATCGGCCGGCCCGGGTCTGCTGCGGCGGCCCTCGCCAGCCGCCCCGGACTCCACCGACCGCCCCAACGTCGACACGGCCTGACCTACCGACCGCCCGAACGTCGACACGGCCTGACCTACCGACCGCCCCGATGCGGGGGCGGCCGGTGGCCGTGATCGACACGGTATCGGCGATGTTGGGGTGTCCAGTGGCTCGGACACCCCAACATCAGCGACCTCGCGAGTGGATCACCGCAGTGCCTGGGCGGGTCAGCGGGCCGGTAGGGCGCGCAGGAAGCGCTCGGCGATCGGCACGGCCGAGGCGGTGCTGGCGCCGCCCCTCTCCACGAAGACGGCGAACGCGACGTCGCCCCGCCAACCGACGAACCAGGCGTGCGTGTGGGCCGGATTGTCGTCGTACTCGGCGGTGCCGGTCTTGCCGTACACCTCGCCGCCCGGCACGTCCTTGAGCGCGCTGCCGGTGCCGACGGTGACCACCTCGCGCATCATCGTGCGCAGCGCCGCGACCGACTCCGGCTTGAGCTGCTCGCCGGCTGCGGCGGGCTTGGCCGGTGCCGGGTCGATCAGCAGCTTCGGCTGCTCGAACCGGCCTCGGGCGACCGCGGCGGTGGCGCCGGCCATGGCCAGCGGGCTGACCAGCGTGGTGCCCTGCCCGAACGAGGCGGCGGCCTGCTCGGCCGGGCTGCCGCCGGTCGACACCTTGCCGGTGAACGCGTCCGCGCCGAGGTCCCACTGCCCCTCCAGGCCCAGCGAGCGGCCGGCCGCGGCCAGCCCGTCGCCGCCGAGCTTCGGCGCCAGCGCCGCGAACGCGGTGTTGCAGGACTTGGCGAAGTCGGTGCGGAACGGCACCGAGCCGAGCTGGAAATTGTCCGAGTTCTTGAACGAGCGACCGTCGACGGTGAAGGTCTTCGGGCAGTTCACCGGCCCGTCCAGCGTCACCGCGCCCCGGTCCAGCAGGCCCAGCGCGCTGACCATCTTGAACGTGGAGCCCGGCGGCACCTGGGCGGTGAAGGCCAGGTTCTCCCCGGCCGGCCCGGGGCCGTTCGCCACGGCGAGCACCGCACCGTCGCTGATCCGTACCGCCACCAGGGACGATCGGCGGGGCTCCGCACGCAGTGCCCCGTCGGCCGCGTTCTGAGCGGCCACGTCCAGCGTGGTCTTCAGCGCCTGCCCGGGCTGCGGCTCCCGACGGAACAACTCGGTGCCGGTGGGTGCCAGCTTGCCGCCCTCGTCCGGGCGTTCGACCACCACGGTCAGCCCGGGGTTGCCGCGCAGCCGCTCGTCGTAGCGGCCCTGCAAGCCGCCGTGCCCGACCAGGTCGCCGGCGACGTACCGGTCCGGGTGCGCGGCGAGGTCGTCGGCCTGCGCCTGATCGACCGAGCCGAGCAGCGCCCGGGCGAACTCCCGGGTGGGCGCCAGGTCGATCTTGTCGGACTGGAACTTGGTGCCGGGCAGGTCGTAGATCCGGGGCTTGATCTGGAGGTACGCCTCCTCGCGCAGCGACACCACCTCGACGAAGGCGCCCGGCTCGGCCTTCGCCACCCGCGAGGGCAGATCGGTCAGGTCGATCGCGGGGACCAGCGCCGGTCGGATCGCCTTGAAGGCCGCGTCGAGATCCTTGACCAGCTTATTGATGTCGGCGACCCCGTTCGGCTGCACGCCCACCCGGATCACCGGACGCGGTGACACGATCGGCTGCCCGGCGGCGTCCAGCAGCCCGGCCCGGGGACCGGTGTCGCGGCGCAACCCCAGCCGGTCACCCTTCGTGAGCTGCTCGTGCAGCACCCGGGGCTCCCACGTCACCTGCCACTGGTCGTCGTCGCCCTGGACGAGCCGCACCTCCCGGTCGTACGCCCAGCGGGTCTGACCGGGCAGGGTCCACTCCACCCGGATCGGCACGGTCGCGATGTCGGCGGTGACCTTCGGCTCGCCCCGGCGGGTCAGCGTGGGCGGGGTGGCCGCCAGCTCACCGGAGAGCTCCTTGATCTCGCGGCTCACCTCGGCCGCCGGCACCTTGGCGCCGGTCGTGTCGACCAGGCCGACCGCCTGGAGGTCGCCACTGCGCCAGCCGGCCAGAAACGCGTCGACGCTGCGCTGCGGCCCGTCGTCGCCGGAGCAGGCGGCCAGGAGACCGGCGGCGACCAGGGTCGCGGTGAGGGCGGCGATGCGCCGGCGGGCATGGTTCGGCCGGTGGGGCCGGGGGTACGACAGGGGCATGAAGCGGGTCCTTCCAATCTCGGACTGCCCTGCACGGTAGTACGCGGATGGTGTCCTCAACGTCCCGTGATGCGGCCCTACGTGCGGAAAGACGGTCCGTGCCGGTGTGATGAACATCGCGTGGCGGGGTATCCCGCAACCGGCCAACCTCATGACCCGCAACGGGTGAAAGGACAGAGTCCCGATCCGGACGTCTGGCCGGTGGTCCGCCGACGATCGTGCAGAACGGCAGGGCCTAGGCTTGGGCTGAGTGACCCACAACGTGGTGGGTCGAGGGGAGTGGCACCGATGGACCGGCGTCCGGCGATCAAACCGGAACCCGACCTCCGGCAGGATGACTCTGGCCGGGACGACGACAGCTTCGATTCGGCGACCGACGGGGACGGCTACGGCCGACTCGACACGGGAGTGACCGGGCTGACCGGGTCGAGTATCGACACGATCTACGATCTGGGCCTGCCGACAGAGGCGTTGGCCGACGATGTGGAGGACGCCGAGCTCGACGAGCCGGTGCCCAACGCGGAGCGCCTGGTGGCCCAGGCCGTCGCGCTCGCCGGAGACGATCACGACGCGGCGACCCTGGTAGGCCGCTTCTGGCGGTTCGCCCCGGACGAGGAGCTGGTCGGCTTCACGGCGGAGGAGATGCTCGACGCGGCCCGCGCGCACCGGGACCTCGCCCAGCAACGGGTGCCGGGAGAGCTCAAGCTGCGGATCCACGAACCGCACGCGGACCAGCACCACACTGTCGTCGAGTTCGTCACCGACGACATGCCGTTCCTGGTCGACTCGGTGACCGCGCTGCTCAACTCGTACCACCTGGACGTGCACCTGCTGGTGCACCCGCTGGTGGTGGTCCGGCGCGAGCCGCTGGGCCGGCTCACCGAGGTTTCCGCGGACGTCGAACCGGACGACGCGATCGCCGGTGACATCATCGAGAGTTGGATGCGGATCGAGATCGATCCGGTCCGGGACGCCGCGGAGCGGGATCGGTTGCGCCGCGAGCTGCAACGGGTGCTCACCGACGTGCGGGAGGCGGTGGAGGACTGGCCGAAGATGCGTCAGCGGGCCCTCGCGCTCGCCGACGAGCTGGCCTCGGCCCGCACCTCGGACAACCGTCCGCCGGTGCCGGAGAAGGACATCACCGACTCGGTGGAGTTGCTGCGCTGGCTCGCCCAGGACCACTTCACCTTCCTCGGCTACCGCGAGTACCGGTTGGTGGACGCCGCCGGTGGCGGCGGCGCGGACATGGTCGACGGCAAGGCCCTGGAGGCGGTGCTCGGCACCGGTCTGGGCATCCTGCGTTCGGATTCGCCGGAGGCCCGGTCGCTGTCGTCGATGACGCCCGAGGCGCACGAGAAGGTGCTGGAGAAGCGCCTTCTGATCATCACTAAGGCCAACTCGCGCGCTACCGTGCACCGCTCGGCGTACCTGGACTACATCGGCTTCAAGATCTTCAACGAGGCCGGCGAGGTGATCGGCGAGCGGCGCTTCCTGGGCCTGTTCTCCACCGCCGCGTACCGGACCAGCGTGCGGGAACTGCCGGTGGTACGCCGCAAGGTGGCCGAGGTGCTGGACCGCTCCGGCCTGAGCCGGCGCAGCCACTCCGGCAAGGACCTGCTCCAGATCCTGGAGACGTACCCGCGCGACGAGCTGTTCCAGATCAAGACCGACGACCTGTACCACGCGGTGATCGGCGTGCTGCGGATGGCGGGCCGGCGACAGCTGCGGGTCTTCCTGCGCCGGGACGCGTACGGGCGGTTCATCTCCTGCCTGATCTACCTGCCCCGGGACCGGTTCACCACGCAGAACCGGCTCCGCATGCAGGACATCCTGCTGCGCGAGCTGAACGGTGTCGGGGTGGACTACACCACCCGGGTGACCGAGTCGATGCTGGCGCGGGTCCACTTCATCGTCCGTACCGACCCGACCCGGCCGCCCGGTGAGATCGACGCCGACCTGCTCGCCGAGGAGTTGGCCGACGCGACCCGGCTCTGGGACGACGACTACCGGCTGGTGCTGGAGCGCAAGCTCGGCGACGAGCAGGCCAAGCACCTCTTCGCCCGGTACGCCGACGCGTTCCCGGAGGGCTACAAGGACGGGCACACGCCGTACGAGGCGATGAAGGACCTGGCCAAGCTGGAGCTGCTGGAGGAGCCGGGCCAGCTGGAGATGCACCTGTTCCGCAAGCAGCTCCCGCCCCGGCCCGGCACCCGCGTGCCGGGGGCGGACCCGACCGAGGCGATGGACGTCCGGTTCAAGGTCTACCGGTACGGCGAGCCGATGATGCTCTCCGCCGTACTGCCGGTGCTGCACTCGCTCGGTGTCCGGGTGGTCGACGAGCACCCGTACGAGGTGGACCGGATCGACGGCCGGGTGTACCTCTACGACTTCGGCCTGATGCTGCCCGAGGCGCACCAGGAGCTGGCCGAGGTACGCCCGCACGTGGAGAACGCGTTCGCGGCCGCCTGGCGTGGCGAGGCCGAGGTGGACCGGTTCAACGAACTGGTGCTGCGCGGCGGGCTGACCTGGCGGCAGGTGGTGGTGCTGCGGGCGTACGCGAAGTACCTGCGGCAGGCCGGCACGGTCTTCTCGCAGGACTACATGGAGCAGACCTTCATCGCGTACCCGAAGCTCGCCGCGCTGCTGGTGGAGCTCTTCGAGACCCGGTTCGCGCCGGGCGAGCTGAGCACCGAGCAACGTCAGCAGCGCAGCGGTGAGCTGGTGGAGACGATCCGGGGCGCGCTGGACGACGTGGCCAGCCTCGACCAGGACCGGATTCTGCGCTCGTACCTGACGCTGATCGAGGCGACCCTGCGGACCAGCTTCTACCAGAAGCGCGCCGACGGGCGGCCGAAGGCGTACGTGGCCTTCAAGCTCGACCCGCAGGCCATCCCGGACCTGCCGGCGCCGCGACCGAAGTTCGAGATCTTCGTCTACTCACCCCGGTTCGAGGGCGTGCACCTGCGGTTCGGGCCGGTGGCCCGGGGCGGGCTGCGCTGGTCCGACCGGCGGGAGGACTTCCGCACCGAGGTGCTCGGCCTGGTCAAGGCGCAGATGGTGAAGAACACCGTGATCGTGCCGGTGGGTGCCAAGGGCGGCTTCGTGCTGAAGCAGAAGCCGGGCGACCGGGACGAGGCGGTCGCCTGCTACCAGGCGTTCGTCGGCGCGATGCTGGACGTCACCGACAACATCGTCAGCGGGCAGATCGTGCCGCCCGAGGACGTGGTCCGGCACGACGGCGACGATCCGTACCTGGTCGTGGCGGCGGACAAGGGCACCGCGACGTTCTCCGACATCGCCAACGAGATCTCCAAGACCCACAACTTCTGGATGGGTGACGCGTTCGCCTCCGGCGGTTCGGCCGGCTACGACCACAAGAGGATGGGCATCACCGCCCGGGGCGCCTGGGAGTCGGTCAAGCGGCACTTCCGGGAGCTGGGCCTGGACACCCAGACCCAGGACTTCACCGTGGTCGGCGTCGGCGACATGTCCGGTGACGTGTTCGGTAACGGGATGCTGCTCTCCGAGCACATCCGGCTGGTGGCCGCCTTCGACCACCGGCACATCTTCCTCGACCCGACCCCGGACGCGGCCACCTCGTACGCCGAGCGCAGGCGGCTGTTCGAAATGCCCCGATCATCCTGGGAGGACTACAACCCGGAGCTGATCTCGGCCGGCGGTGGCATCTTCTCGCGTACCGCCAAGTCCATCCCGATCACCCCGCAGGTCCGCGCGGCGATCGGCCTGGACGACGACGTCACGCAGATCTCGCCGCAGGAGCTGATGAAGGCGATCGTCACCGCGCCGGTCGACCTGTTCTGGAACGGCGGCATCGGCACCTACGTCAAGGCGTCGAGCCAGACCAACGCCGAAGTGGGCGACAAGTCCAACGACGCGATCCGGGTGGACGGGCGTAGCCTGCGCTGCCGGGTGGCGGGCGAGGGCGGCAACCTGGGCTGGACCCAGCTCGGCCGGATCGAGTACGCGTTGACCGGTGGCCGGATCTACACCGACTTCATCGACAACGCGGCCGGCGTGGACACCTCCGACCACGAGGTGAACATCAAGATCCTGCTGAACACCGCGGTCGCCGACGGGGAGCTGACCACGGCTGCGCGGGACGAGTTGCTGGCCGAGATGACCGACGAGGTCGCGGAGTTGGTGCTGCGGGACAACTACGACCAGGCCCGGGCGATCAACAACGCCCAGGCCCAGGCCGCCTCGCTGCTCCCGGTGCACCGCCGGATGATCAACGACCTGGAGCGCTCGGGCGCGTTGGACCGGGCACTGGAGGCGTTGCCGCCGGACGAGGAGCTGGCGGTCCGCAGCGAGTCGGGGCTGACCGCGCCGGAGTTCGCGGTGCTGCTCGCGTACGTGAAGATCGTCCTGGAGCGGGAGATCCTCACCGAGGGGCTGGCCGACGAGGAGTGGACGACCGAGGTTCTGGTCAACTACTTCCCGACGCCGATGCGCGAGCGGTTCGCCGACCGGATGGGCCGGCACCGGCTGCGCCGGGACATCGTCACCACCGTGCTGGTCAACGAGGCGATCAACCGGGGCGGCATCTCGTTCGTCTTCCGGGTGGTCGAGGAGACCGCGGCCAGCGCGGCCGACGTGATCCGGGCCTACGTGGTGGTCAGCGAGGTGTTCGGGCTGCGCGAGCTGTGGGACGCGGTCGAGGCGCTGGACAACAAGGTTGCGCCGGAACTGCAGACCAGCGTCTACCTGGACACCCGGCGGCTGCTCGACCGCGCGGTGCGGTGGCTGGTGTCCAACCGGCGCTCGCCGATCGACGTGCCGGCCGAGATCGCCCGGCTGCGCGACGGGGTGGCCCGGCTGCTGCCGGGGCTGGAGGAGCTGTTCTACGGCACCGAGCGGCAGGGCATCGTGGCGCACATCGACTCGATGACCGAGCGTGGCCTGCCCCGGGAGCTGGCGGAACGCGCGACCCGGCTCATGTACAGCTTCGGTCTGATGGACGTGGTGGAGACCGCGACCGGCAGCGGGCGGGACGTCAGCGAGGTGGCCTCGGTCTACTTCGTGCTCTCCGACCTGTTCCGGGTGGATTCGCTGCTGTCGAAGATCTCCCTGCTGCCGCGGGAGGACCGCTGGCAGACGTTGGCCCGGATGGCGCTGCGCTACGACCTGTACGCCGCGCTGGCCGCGCTCACCGCGGAGGTGCTCGGCTCGACCCCGGACGAGCTGCCGCCGCACGAGCGGGTGCAGCAGTGGGAGCAGTCGAACGCCACCTCGATCCACCGGGCCCGCCGAGCCATGGGGGAGTTCGACGAGTCGAGGGCGGATCTCGCCGCCCTGTCCGTGCTGCTGCGCCAGATCCGCACCCTGGTGCGGACCTCCGCCGCAGCCTGAGTCGGTACGCCGGACGCGGTCCGGCCGGTCGGGTAACCCCAACCGGCCGGACCGCGTTGGTGTTGGCTGGTCATTCCACCAGGGTGGCGAAGACGACCACGTTGTCCGGGTAGCTCTTGACGGTCTCGTCGAACTGACCGCCGCAGGTCACCACGCGCAGACCGGCCCGGTCGTTCGGCCCATAGACCAGCTCGTTGGGGAAGGACGTCTTCGGGTACGACTTCACCGAGTCGACCCGGAAGGCGACCGGTTTTCCGTCCGCCCGCCCCACGGTGATCCTGTCGCCCGGGACGAGGGAGCCGAGGTCGAAGAAGACGGCCGGGCCGAGCTTCGCCGAGTCCACGTGCCCGACGATGACCGCGTTACCGGTCTCGCCGGGGCTCACGCCCGGCTCGTACCAGCCGGCCTGATCGGCCTTGCTCAGCGGAGGGACCTGGACGGTGCCGTCCGGGTTGGTGCCCAGCGACATGATCGTCGCGTTGACGCCGATCCGGGGGATCTCGATCGTCGTCGCTGCGGAGCGGGCCAGTCCGGCCGGAGCGTCTGCCTGCGCGACGGATTCCCCGTCGACGGGAGGGACGCCGGTGGCGGTGACCGTCGGCCCGGTGACCTCGGGACCGGCCTGGGCCAGTGGCTGCGGCGGGCGGGGTGCGGGCGTGGTCTTCAGGGAGGCACCGATCATGCCGGCGCCGATCATGGCCAGGGTGACGACGGCGACGGCCGCGCCGGCGGCGCGCCACGGTTTCCCGTGACGGCCGCCGGCCCGTGTCGTCGTCATGTCAGACGAGCGAACCATCGGTCCGCCGACGACGCATCAGCACGATCCCGCCCAGCGCGGCAGCGCCGAGCAGGCTCGCCCCACCGGTAGCCAGGCCACGGTCGGTGCCGGTGCTGGCGCCACCGTCACCACCGTCGACCCCGCCGCGGGGCAGGACGACGAGCTCACCCTCGCCGCACGAGCCCTTGAGCTCGTGGCGACCCGGACGGGCGTCCTTGTCGACCTTGGCCTCGCCGTAGTAGACGAAGTCCTTCTTGTGCTCCCAGTCCTTCTTGTCGTGGTCCTTGGAGTCCCGGTCCTTCTTGTCTTCGTCCTTGGAGTCCCAGTCCTTCTTGTCGTGGTCCTTGGAGTCCCGGTCCTTCTTGTCTTCGTCCTTGGACTCCCAGTCCTTCTTGTCGTGGTCCTTGGAGTCCCGGTCCTTCTTGTCGTGGTCCTTGGAGTCCCGGTCCTTCTTGTCTTCGTCCTTGGACTCCCAGTCCTTCTTGTCCTGGTCCTTGGAGTCCCAGTCCTTCTTGTCGTGGTCCTTGGAGTCCCGGTCCTTCTTGTCCTCGTCCTTGGACTCCCAGTCCTTCTTGTCGCGGCTGTCCTCCGCGTCCTGGCCGTGCTCCTCGCCCTTCCAGTCCTTGCTGCCCTCGTCGGCGGCAGCGCCGCCGCCCTGGCCGTAGCGCTCGCCGTTGGGCGGCTGCGGCTTGCCCGTGCCGTTCTCGTCCTTGCCGTGCTCGTCCTTGTCCTTGTCCTTGTCGTCCTTGCCGTTCTCGTCCTTGCCGTCGTGGTCCTTGCCCTTGTCGTCCTTGCCGTGCTCGTCCTTGTCCTTGTCCTTGTCGTCCTTGCCGTGCTCGTCCTTGCCCTCGTGGTCCTTGTCCCTGTCGTCCTTGCCGTGCTCGTCCTTGCCGTGCTCGTCCTTGTCGTCCTTGTCGTCCTTGCCGTGCTCGTCGTGCACCGGCTTGAGCTTGACCTTGCCGGTGACCTTGGACCACACGAACGCGTGCTCCTGTCGCTCCGAGCAGATCTCGAGGAGCTTGACCTCGTCGCCGGCCTTGACCACGTGCGGCTTGGCGAACACCTTGCCGTCACGGTCCTTGCCGTCGTCGTGGTGACCGTCAGCGAACGCGATCCCCGGCGCGAACACCAGCAGCGACGCGCTCCCGAGCGCGGCGCCCGCAACGACCTTCCCGAGCATCTTCTTAGCCATGACCTGCGTCACTCCATCCCTGTTGTCCTGAGCCCGGCGACAACCGAGCTACGACCGACGTTAGACCGTTTCATGACCTTTGAAGCGAAAGATTCGTGTTTTGGCGGTTGCTGTTGGTAGGTGGCAAAGGAGGCACTGCGCGGCTTTCGCCGCAGTGAGTGCCGTCTCAGGCGCGGCACGCCGTTGCGAGCGGCCCGCGCTGTTCCGCGCTCGCTGTGCCCTGCCCGTCGTGCTCATCCGGTAGGGGTGAGCACGGTGCCGCTCGTGCCGCTCGGGCCCGGCTCGGCGGTATCGTCCGACTCGGGTCACGGGCCTCACCATGGGAACGCATCGAGCCATTGCCATGGAAGCGCTCCCATGCAAGAATCGGCGCACGCGGTTCGGGGAGCCACACCGCGCAGGCAGGGAGTCGAGGGCATCCGGTCCACCGGACGACATCCCGCCGCCGATTGACCGCCCGGCCGCGTGCCGGTCGTTCACCACCACCACCACGCCCGTCCGGGTCGGGCACCCCCGAAGAATCCCGTTTGGCGCCGGCGGCCGTCCGTCCAGGACGCCCACCGGGCCGTCTCGCCGGGCCGTACGCGAGCCCGGTCTCGCCCAAGGAGATCAGTGGCATGAATGTGTGGAGAAGGCTGTCCGGCCAACGCCGGGCCCTCGCGCTCGCCGGCGCGGGCGTCCTGGTCGCCGGCGGGTTGGTGACCATTCCGGTCACCGTCGCGCACGCCGCGACGCAGTGCGACGTCGCTTACACGACGAACGACTGGCCCGGTGGCTTCACCGCGAGCATCACCCTCAAGAACCTCGGCGACCCGGTCAACGGCTGGACCCTCGGCTGGACCTTCCCGAACGCGGGCCAGCGGGTTCAGCAGGGCTGGTCGGCCGAGTTCACCCAGTCCGGCAGCCAGGTCACCGCACGCAACCTGTCCTACAACGGCAGCCTCGCCACCGGTGCCTCGATCAGCCTCGGCTTCAACGGCGCGTGGAGTGGCAGCAACCCCAAGCCGACGTCGTTCACCCTCAACGGGGTGACCTGCAACGGCGGCACCACGCCGCCCCCAACCACCCCGCCGCCGACCACGCCACCCCCGACCACCCCGCCGCCGACCACGCCGCCGCCCGCCGGCAGCAAGGTGGACAACCCGTACGCCGGGGCGCGGGGGTACGTGAACCCGGAGTGGAAGGCCAAGGCGGACGCCGAGGCGGGTGGCAGCCGGATCTCCAACAACCCGACCGCCGTCTGGCTGGACCGGATCGCCGCCATCAACGGCACCCCGGACAGCAGCTCCAACGGCGCTTTCGGGGTACGGGACCACCTGGAGGAGGCGCTGCGCCAGGGCGCCGGCTACATCCAGTTCGTGATCTACAACCTGCCCGGCCGGGACTGCGCCGCGCTCGCCTCCAACGGTGAGCTGGGCCCGAACGACCTGCCCCGCTACAAGGCCGAGTACATCGACCCGATCGCCGCGATCCAGGCCGACCCGAAGTACCGGAACCTACGCATCATCAACATCATTGAGATCGACTCGCTGCCGAACCTGGTGACCAACACCTCGGGACAGCCGGGCGGTACGGCCATGTGCGACACGGTCAAGGCCAACGGCGCGTACGTCAACGGCGTCGGCTACGCCCTGACGAAGCTGGGCGCGCTCGGCAACGTCTACAACTACATCGACGCCGCGCACCACGGCTGGATCGGCTGGGACAGCAACTTCGGCCCGACCGCCGACATGCTCAAGAGCGCCGCGGTCGCCTCCGGCAGCACGGTGGCGAACGTGCACGGCTTCATCGTCAACACGGCCAACTACTCGGCTCTCCGCGAGCCGTACGTCAAGATCACCGACTCGGTCAACGGCCAGTCGGTGCGGCAGTCCAAGTGGGTCGACTGGAACTTCTACGTTGACGAGCTGTCCTTCGCCCAGGCGTTCCGGCAGAAGCTGGTCCAGGTCGGCTTCGACGCCAACATCGGCATGCTGATCGACACTTCCCGCAACGGCTGGGGCGGCTCCGCGCGGCCCACCGGACCGGGCGCGACGACCAGCGTGGACACCTACGTCAACGGGGGTCGGATCGACCGCCGGATCCACGCCGGCAACTGGTGCAACCAGTCCGGTGCGGGCCTCGGCGAGCGGCCCCGGTCGGCGCCGGAGTCCGGCATCGACGCGTACGTCTGGGTGAAGCCTCCGGGCGAGTCGGACGGCTCCAGCGAGCTGATCCCGAACGACGAGGGCAAGGGCTTCGACCGGATGTGCGACCCGACCTACGGCGGCAACCCCCGCAACGGCAACAGCGCGACGGGTGCCCTGCCGAACGCGCCGATCTCCGGTGCCTGGTTCTCCGCCCAGTTCCAGGAGTTGATGCGCAACGCGTACCCGGCGCTCTGACCGGCTCGCTCCCGCACCCACCCGCCGCCGGCAGTAGGTGAGGCACTGCCGGCGGCAGGTTCCCCCCGGGTCCCCGGTCCGACCGTTGTGGTCGGGCCGGGGACCCGCCCTCGTGCGCCGGGATCAGGGCACGGTGCGTTCGATCGCCGCCCGACCCTGCTCGGCCAGATCGCGGCGGGCCTTGTCCAGGTTCTCCGGGGTGAGGTCCTGCCCGCGGGCCATCACCAGATCCTCCGGCTCCCAGGGTTGCTCCGCCCCGGTCCGGATGTTGTCCCCGCCGGCGCCGGTACCCGTCCCGGTCGCTCCGGTGCCCGCCGCGTACGGGTCGCCGATCAGGTCGTCGGTGTCCGGCGCGAGGTCGTCCGGCCGGTCGCGGGGCTCGGCGAAGGCCGGGGTGTCCCGGTCGGGGCCGCCGCCGGTCCGCAGCTCCGGGACGGTGCTGTCATCGTCCACCGCAGAGGCCACCTCCGGGCTGTCCTCCAGCGGCGGTCGGCGATCGCGATCGGTCATGGTGCTGCCTCCTGTGTCCGACACGTTGCCTGATCCCCCTCGCGTACCCCCTCGGGCCGCGCTCATGCCCCGCGCCCCCGACACCGGCGTACACCGGTGCGCGGCCGATGGTCAGCGACCGGGCTCCTCCTCGTTGGGGGCGGGTGGTTCCGCCGGGCGCAGCCGCTGCCAGAGCAGCATGAGCAGGCCGAAGACGAGCATCACCAGGCCGGCCCACAGGTTGATCCGGAGGCCCTGGGCCTTGTCCCACCCGGCTTCGCCCGCCCGGAGGGTGCCGTGGGCGCTTTGACGGATGTGCGCGGGCGCCCCGGCCGGTCGGCCGGGGCGCCCGTGGTTTGTCGTCGCTCAGCGACCCAGCACGCGGTCCAGGAAGTCCCGGTAGCGGCGCACCGCCACCCGCAGGTGCTCGGTGTCCGCCGAGCCGGCGTCCTGCCATCCGCCCAGGGTGGTCTTCTGCGCGGCCAGCGCCGAGGCGAGTGCCTGGATGGCCTCCTCCACCAGCGCCTGCGCCTCGGCGGCCGCGGCCTGCGGATCGTCCACGAAGCGCAGCTGCACGTCCCGCCAGCGGTCCCGGAACGCCTGTGCCGTGTCCGCGTCGAGGAGCGCGGCCGCCTCGGCCGCCACGGTCGAGCCGGCCGGTCGCGACGTCCCAGCGGACTCCAGCGAGGTGCCGGCGCCACGTCCGGCGAGCACCGGGTCGGCGTCCGGCGAGACCGCGTCCGGGTCGACCATCTCCGGCGTCGCGCTGCCGTAGGCGGCCGCGTCCGGATCGCCACCGGCCGCGGTCAGATCGCTGCGCCGCTCGGGCGCACCGTCCGTGCTTCCCGGCGGTACGACGGTCCGCGAGGTGTCCGCGTCGGCCCGCCAGTCGTCGTCGGTGTCCGCGTCCTCGTCCGCGTCGGTGTTTCGGCGGTGCAGCTCGGCCGTGGGGTCGGCGCGCAGACCCTCGCGTTCGCCGTCCTCGGCACCGTCGCCCGGCTGGGCGGTCCGCTCGCCCCGGGGGTCCGGCTTGTCCTGCGGGCGCGGGCTGGCCAGCGCGGAAGCCGCCACCGCGTCGGCCACCGTGGTGGCGCCGAACGTGGTCGGCAGCGGCCCCGGCTCGTGGAACCCGCCCTCGTCGGCGGACCGGTCGTCCGGGTCGGCGGACCGGTCGTCCGGCCGGTCGCGCCGGGACCCGTCGGCCCGCTCGTCGGCGACGGACGGGTCGTCGAACGTGCCCCGGTCGTCCAGGGCGTCCTCGGGTATGTCCGAGCGGCCGGCCCGGTCACCGGCCGGCGGCACCGGGACCGGCGCGGACCGGACGGCCTCCGGGTGGTCGTTGCTCACCTGCTGCTCTTCCTGGCGCATCGGTGGTCTCCTCAGCGGCTCGTGGCGTCGTGCGGGGTGTCCGGATGGCGCTGCTCGGGCGGATGGTGGCCGACCGGCTCCTCGCCGAGCAGGTCGGCGAAGAGTGCCCGGTAGTGCACGACCGCCTGGCGCAGCTCCTCGGTGCTGGCCTCGCCCCGGGAGTTGCGCAGGTGGATCTCGTGCGCGTCCCGGTAGTTGGCCAGCGTGCGGGCGTGGTCGACGGAGAGGTGGGCGGTCTGGTCGGAGAAGTCCCCGGTCGGGTAGCCCTGCTCCTCGATGAGCCGGGTGACCAGTTCATCCGCGTCACCCACGGTCTCGCTCGGCGAGTCGATGAAGCGGACCTGGAGCTCCTCCCAGGCGGCGGCGTAGCGGGCCCGGGACTCCGGGCTGAGCGGGGTGAGCGCGAGATCGGCGTGCCGGCGTTCCCGGTCGCGCAGTTCGCGCTCCGCGGCAGACCGGCTGTCCTGCTCGGCAACCACCCGGTCGTACTCCGGCCCGAACCGGCTGCGCAGCTCGCGGCGCCGGATGAGCGACCGGGCGGCCACGGCCAGCGCCGCGATCACCAGCACGACGAGCACGATGACGATTATCTGCGTGGGCGACATGGGCTCCTCCTTCGTTACCCGGTATTCCCTCCGCGTACTGATCGCCAATCCCCATCCGGGGCACTTTCCTTGCCGGCCCGCGTCCGATGTCGGGATTCCTCCCGGCGATGACGAGGCACACAGTGCCGCACCCGACTAAAACTTGACTCATTCCAGAAAACGAGCTTGGGTGGTGTGATGCCGCTCGGAACCGACGTCGAACGCCTGCGGGCCGCTGGGCTGCGGGTCACGCAGCCTCGCCTCGCGGTGCTCGCGACGGTGCGTGAGCGGCCGCACCTGGATGCCGACACGATCACCCGGCGGACCCGGGTCCGCCTCGACCGGGTCTCCGGCCAGGCGGTCTACGACGTCCTGCACGCACTGACCGACGCGGGTCTGCTGCGCCGGTTCACCCCGGCCGGCGGGCCGGCCCGGTACGAGGTGGGCGGGGACGACCACGACCACCTCGTCTGCCGGGAATGTGGGGCGATCGTCGACACCGGCCGGAGCGCCGCCCCCGGGCCCTGCCTGGACCCGGGAGCCGCCGCGTTCGAGGTCGGCTACACCGAGGTCACCTACTGGGGCCGCTGCCCCGACTGTCAGTCCCAGCACCGATCAGAAACGCCGCACCAGCCACCTGGAGGAGAGCGATGAGCGACCAGGCCAACAAGCCGATCCTCACCACCCGGCAGGGTCACCCTGTCAACAACAACCAGCAGCAGCGGACGGTCGGCTCGCGCGGCCCCGCGACGCTGGAGAACTACCACTTCCTGGAGAAGATCAGCCACTTCGACCGGGAGCGGATCCCGGAGCGGGTCGTGCACGCGCGCGGTTTCGTCGCACACGGCGATTTCGAGGCGTACGGGACGATCGGTGACGAACCGGCGGCGAAGTACACCCGCGCCAAGCTGTTCCAGACCAAGGGCAAGAAGACCCCGGTCACCATCCGGTTCTCCACCGTCATCGGCGGCCGGGACTCCTCCGAGGCCGCCCGCGACCCGCGCGGCTTCGCGGTCAAGTTCCGCACCGAGGACGGCAACTGGGACGTGGTGGGCAACAACCTCCAGGTCTTCTTCATCCGCGACGCGATCAAGTTCCCCGACGTGATCCACTCGCTGAAGCCGGACCCGGTGACCTTCCGCCAGGAGCCGAACCGGATCTTCGACTTCATGTCGAACACGCCGGAGTCGATGCACATGCTGACCTGGCTCTTCTCCCCGTACGGAATCCCGAAGAACTACCGCACCATGCGCGGCTCCGGGGTGAACACCTACCGTCTCGTCAACGCCCAGGGCGAGGGCGTGCTGGTCAAGTTCCACTGGATCACCCAGCAGGGCGAGCACAACCTGACCCAGGCCGAGGCGGACGCGATCCAGGCCACCGAGCTGGGCCACGCCTCCAAGGACCTCTACGACGCCATCGAGAGCGGCGAGTACCCGCAGTGGGAGCTCAACGTGCAGGTCATGAGCGACGACGAGCACCCGGAGCTGGACTTCGACCCGCTCGACGACACCAAGATCTGGCCGGAGGAGCAGTTCCCCTACCTGCCGGTCGGCATGATGACGCTCAACCGCAACATCACCGACCACCACAACGAGAACGAGCAGATCGCCTTCGGCACCGGCGTGCTGGTCGACGGCATCGACTTCTCCGACGACAAGATGCTGGTCGGCCGGACCTTCTCCTACTCGGACACCCAGCGCTACCGGGTCGGCCCGAACTACCTCCAGCTGCCGGTGAACCGGCCGCGCGAGGACGTCCAGGTCAGCACCAACCAGGGTGGCGGCCAGATGTCGTACGGGGTGGACAACCGGGGCGGCAACCCGCACATCAACTTCGAGCCGTCCTCGGTCGCCGGCCTCCAGGAGGCCGACGAGTCCTACCGGGAGTACCGGCCGTTCGTCTCCGGGCAGGTCATGAAGGCCCCGATCGAGCGGCAGAACAACTACTCCCAGGCGGGCCGCCGCTTCCGCGAGATGGCGGACTGGGAGCGCGACGACCTGATTCTCAACCTGACCACGCTGCTGGCTCAGTGCGACAAGCACATCCAGGAGAAGATGGTCTGGCACTTCAGCCAGTGCGACGAGAACTACGGCCGTCGGGTCGCCGAAGGGCTCGGCATCTCCGCCAACGCCTGACCCGTACCGCACCACCACGAGCGCCCCGCCGGTCCGCCGGCGGGGCGCTCGCCGTACCGCTCGGGGTGCATTCCGGAGCGTCGATCTCGGCGCGACAGGCGGTAGTGCAACGGCCCGCGATTACGTATCCTGCCCAAGGCGCCCGCGCCGGTGCCCGGCGTCATGGCCGGGCGCAGCCGGCCGGCGCGTTGCCCGGCGGTGCCGGCGCCCCTCCTGCCACCCCTGCACGGGCGAGGTCTGATGAGAACCCGCGACTGGCCGATCCGTTCGAAGTTGACCGCGCTGGTCGTCGCGCCGGTCACCGCACTACTGGCGTTATGGATCTTCGCGACCACGCTGACCTTCGGTCCCGCCCTGAACCTGCTCTCCGCCCGGACCCTGCTGTACGACCTGGGTCGCCCCGGTGAAGTCGTGGTCACCGAGCTGCAACGGGAACGCCGGCTCTCGGTGGTCCAACTCGCCGGCACCACCGAGCTGCCCGCGCTGACCGAGCAACGGCAGCGCACCGATCGGGCGGTCACCGAGCTGCGCCGCCGGGTCGACGGGGAGGAGCTGCGCGACGCCGCCAACGACCTGCTCGACACCCGGGTCGACCAGCTGGTCACCGCGCTGGCGGCGCTGCCGGCCGGCCGGGACTTCATCGACGACCGCAAGGTGGACCGGGCCGGCGCGATAGGCCTCTACAGCGGCATGATCTCCTCGGCCTTCCAGGCGTTCGCCGGCATGGCGACCCTGGCCGACCCCGACCTCAACCGGCAGGCGTTGGCGCTCACCGCGCTGGGCCGCTCCCGCGAGCTGCTCGGCCAGACCGACGCCCTGCTGGCCGGCGCGCTGACCGCCGGCCGGTACGCCGAGGGGGAGCACACCCAGCTCGTGCAGGCCATCGGCAACCAGCGGTGGCTCACCGAGAGCGCGGTGGCCGACCTGCCCGAGGCCGGCCGGGCCGCGTACCAGCGGTTGACCGAGAGCGAGGCGTTCACCCAGCTGCGCACCATGCAGGACGCGCTGGTCGTGGCCGACCGGTCCAGCCGGCCGCAGGTGGACGCGGCGAGCTGGCAGGCCAGCCACGACGCGGTGCAGCAGCAGTTGCGTGACTTCGAGCTGGCCGAGGCCGACGGGCTCACCGACCGCTCGGTGCCGATGGCGGTCCGGATCCTGATCCGCCTGGCCGCCGCCGGGGTGCTCGGGCTCGTCGCCGTGGTGGTCTCGGTGCTGGTGGCGGTGCGGGTCGGCCGCACACTGGTCCGACGGCTCAGCGGGGTCCGCACCGCCGCCCTGGAGTTGGCCGAGCACCGGCTCCCGGACGTGGTGACCCGGCTGCGCCGAGGCGAGCAGGTCGACGTCGCCCGGGAGGCACCCCCACTGGAGTACGGCCACGACGAGATCGGCGAGGTCGGGCGAGCCTTCACCGAGGTGCAGCGCACCGCAGTCCAGGCCGCGGTGGACGAGGTCACCCTGCGTCGTGGGCTCAACGAGGTCTTCCTCAACATCGCCCGGCGCAGCCAGAGCCTGGTGCACCGGCAGTTGCACCTGCTGGACCGGATGGAGCGACGCGCCGAGGACCCGGACGAGCTGGCCGAGCTGTTCCAGGTGGACCACCTCGCCACCCGGCTCCGCCGGCACGCCGAGGACCTGGTGATCCTCGCCGGCTCCGCGCCGGGCCGGGGCTGGCGCAACCCGGTCGCGATGGTCGACCTGGTCCGCGGTGCGATCTCCGAGGTCGAGGCCTACGACCGGGTGGACATCACCTCCGTACAGCCGGCCGGTGTGCTGGGCCGGGCCGTCGGCGACGTCATCCACCTGCTCGCCGAGCTGATCGAGAACGCCACCGCCTTCTCCCCGCCGGACACCCGGGTCACCGTGACCGGGGAGCAGGTGGCCAACGGCTACGCCCTGGAGATCACCGACCGTGGGCTGGGGATGTCCGCCGCCGCGTTGGAGACCGCCAACACCCGGCTGGCCAGCTCGCCCGAGTTCGACCCGGCGCAGAGCGCCCGGCTCGGCCTGTTCGTGGTGGCGCGGCTGGCCGCTCGGCACGGCGTACGGGTGCGGCTACGCCCGTCCGGGGAGGGCGGGGTGACCGCCGTGGCGCTGGTTCCCACCGACCTGGTCACCGCCGAGCCTCCGGCCGGCCCCGACCCTGCCGCACCGGGTGCCGCGCCGGCCGGCCCGGACCGGCGGCTGACCCGGACCAGCCGTCGGGGCGCCGTGCCCCGGCCCCGGATGGGCCGCAGTCGACCGACCACCGCGGCGTCCGCCGCCGGTGCCCCGTCCGCTCCAGCCACCGGCACCCCGGCTCTGGGCAGCCTGGCTCCGGCCGTGCCTCCCGCGATCGGGTCGGACGCCACCGAGCTGGGCGATCACGGGTCGCCGGTCACCGCGCCGGCCGCGGTCGATGGGCCAGGTGACGGTGTCGCCGACCGGGTGCCACCCGCTGACGAGTCGGTGGACGAGCTGGACGGGCTGCCTCGCCGGGTGCGGCGGCGTACCCCCACCACCCGGCCCCGGTCGACCGTCGCCGACACAGCGACGCCCCGATCGCCGGAGGAGGTACGCCGGGTGATGTCGGCCCTCCAGGCCGGCACCGCCCGGGGCCGCGCCACCGTCATCACCCCGGCCATCCCGGCGGTCCCGGCAGCTCCGGAAAGCCCGGCGGCCCGGGCAACTCCGGTCAGCCCGGCCGCTCCGGCGGACGCGGCGGCTCCGGTGAGTTCGGCCGCGCCGGTGACCCCGGCCAGCCCGGTCGGCGCGGACCCCCGTACCGGTCCGGCTGCCGACCCTGGGCCCGCCTCGCCCACCGCCGCGCCCGGACCGGCGGCGGCCCCCGAACCCCTGACCGCGAGTGAGAGGGACGCCTAGTGCGGCATTCGACGAAGCAGAGCGCCGGCCTCGACTGGCTGCTCGACGAGTTGGTTGTACGGGTACCGGCCGCCCGGGAGGCGGTGGTGCTCTCCGCCGACGGGCTGCTGCTCGGCTCGTCGGCCGAGTTGGGGCGCTCCGACGCTGAGCACCTCTGCGCGCTCGCCGCCGGCTTCTCCAGCCTGGCCAGGGGCGCGAGCCGGCACGTGGACGGCGGCCCGGTCCGGCAGACCGTGGTGGAGATGGAGTCGGCGTACCTCTTCGTCACCGCCGCCGGGCAGGGCGCCTGCCTGGCCGTGGTGAGCGATGCCGACGCGGACATCGGGCTGGTCGCGTACGAGATGGCGATGCTGGTGATCCGGGTGGGGGAGAACCTCACCGCGCCAGCCCGATCGTCGGCCGGTGCCGGTGATGCGGGCTGAGCCGCCCGGGCCGCAGCACGAGTGGCTGGACGGCGACGCCGGCCCGGTAGTGCGCCCGTACACACTCACCGGCGGCCGGGTACGCTCCGCCGTCGACGGTTTCGACCTGGTCGCGTTCGTACTGGCCAGGTCGGACCTCGATCCGGCGGGTGACCCGCGGCTGCTTCCGGAGCACCGGCGGCTGGTCGAGCTGGCCCGTCAACCTGTTTCGGTGGCCGAGTTGGCGGCCGAGTTGGACCTCGCGGTCGGGGTGGTCCGGGTGCTGCTCGGTGACCTCCTCGCCCAGGGCCTGGTCGCGGTGCACGAACCGCCGGCCGCCGGCAACCTTCCCGACGACGACATCCTCAAGGCGGTGGTCAGTGGACTCCGTGCGCTATGACCATGTGGGATCTGGCACCACCATCCCGCTGGCACTGAAGATCCTCATCGCCGGAGGCTTCGGAGCAGGCAAGACGACGCTGGTGAGCGCGCTCAGCGAGGTCCGGCCGTTGCAGACCGAGGAGGTGCTGACCGGTGCCGGGATCGGCACCGATGACGTCTCCGGGGTGGAGGGGAAGTCGACCACCACGGTGGCGATGGACTTCGGACGGATCACCATCACCGAGGATCTTCAGGTCTACCTGTTCGGCACCCCGGGCCAGGACCGGTTCTGGTTCCTCTGGGACGAGTTGGCCTTCGGCGCGCTCGGTGCGGTGGTGCTCGCGGACACTCGGCGGTTGGCCGACTGCTTCCCCTCCATCGACTACTTCGAGCAGCGCGGCATCCCGTTCGTGGTCGGCGTGAACTGCTTCGACGACTCGCGCCGGTTCAACCTGGAGACCGTACGCCGGGCGCTCGACCTGGACCCGGACGTGCCGATGGTGCTCTGTGACGCCCGGGACCGGCAGTCCGGCAAGTTGGTGTTGATCTCCCTGGTCGAGCATGTTGCCCGGCAGCGCGGGGAGCCGGTGCCGGCCGCCTGAGCGGGGCGCCGCCCGCGTTCGGCAGCGCCGACGCTGTCGTGGGCGAAGGCGTCGACGATGCCGATCCGCCGCCGGAAAGCCGGTTAACGGGCGGGCATCGCGGGCAGCCTCTGGTTGGATCGACGGAGGATGCCGGCGGAGGGGTTGCACGTGAGTGGTCAGGGCGAGATCGTCCACATCGGGGGTTACACGGCGCAGAGCGGCGGGCGGGGCAGCGGCATCGTGGCGGCCCGCCGTGACCCGGCCACCGGGGCGCTGACTCCGCTCGGCACGGTGGCGGTCACCCCGTCGCCCTCCTTCCTGGTTCGGCATCCCACCCAGCCGGTGCTCTACGCGGTCAACGAGCTGACGGACGGCGAGATCAGCGCCTGGCGGGTCGGGCCGGACGGCGCGCTGGACCCGCTCGGCAGCCGGTCGACCGGCGGCGCCGAGCCCTGCCACCTGGCCGTGCTGCCCGACGGCGCCCACCTGGTGGCGGCCAACTACGGCGGCGGCAGCGTCGCGGTCTTCCCGCTCGACCCGCAGGGTTCGCCCGGCGAGCGCACTGACCTGGTGGTGCACGAGGGTCACGGCCCCGACCCGGAGCGCCAGGAGCGGGCGCACACCCACATGGTCTCCCCGGGGTCGGGCCGGGGGCCGTTGCTCGCGGTGGACCTCGGCACCGACTCGGTCTACCGGTACGACCTGGATGGCGCGAGCGGGCGGCTGGTCCCACGCAGGCCACGGATCCGGACGGCGCCCGGCACCGGGCCCCGGCACCTGGCCCGCCACCCTGACGGACGGCGCTGCTACCTCGCCGGCGAGCTGGACGCCTCGGTCGTCGCGTACGAGCTGACCGACGACGGCGCGCTGCACCAGCGTGGTCGGGTCGAGGCGAGCGAGCGGACCGGCCACGTCCAGCCGTCGGAGGTGGCGGTCGCCCCGGATGGTCGATTCCTCTACGTCGCCAACCGCGGGGTGGGCACCCTCGCCGTCTTCAGCCTGGCCGGCGAGTTGCCCGAGCTGGTGGCCGAAGTGGACACCGGTGGCGAGTGGCCCCGGCACTTCGCGCTGGTCGGGGACCACCTCTACGTCGCTGATGAGCGGGCGGACATGGTGCGGGTCTTCCGGCGGAACGCCGACACCGGCGTCCCGGCGCCCGTCGGGGAGCCCGTGCTGGTGCCGAGCCCGACCTGCGTGCTGCCGTGAGCCTCGGCGTCGATGGACGGGATGCGAGGGCGGCGCGGGTTTGGCAACACGACGGGGCCGCATCATCACTGTGAGTTGCTAAACAGTGATCAACTGTTTCTCCTGCGTAACTTTAGTCCGAACGGTTGTGGCAAGGACGGCATCTTGTACGCAAGATGGTCACCGTGTCAGCAGGCCGCCATCGCATGCGTTCGAAACTTCATCTAGCCGCCGCCGCCGCGACGGCGACGGTTCTCGTCGTCACGACCGGCGTCTGGTTCGGCTATCGAGAGCTGATCCAGCCCAACTGTTCGGGCGAGATCCGGCTCTCGGTGGCAGTCGCGGCCGAGCTCGCGCCAGCGGTGGACGCCGCCGCGTCCCAGTGGGTGAAGGACGGCGCCGCGGTAGGCGGCACCTGCATCCGGGTGGACGTCTCAGCGTCCGACCCGGTCGACGTGGCCGCCGTGGTGGCGGC
This sequence comes from Micromonospora sp. NPDC005173, assembly GCF_040608515.1. Taxonomy (NCBI): domain Bacteria; kingdom Bacillati; phylum Actinomycetota; class Actinomycetes; order Micromonosporales; family Micromonosporaceae; genus Micromonospora; species Micromonospora sp. NPDC005173. Next base: position 61,613 of record NZ_JBEXIK010000021.1, on the reverse strand, counting down.
CAAGCACGGGGTCATCCTGGCCGGCGTGGGGCAGGCCAGTGGCACTGCCGTCACCCCGGACGTCTGGGTGCCGGACTCCTCGACGTGGCTGCTGCGGTTGAAGAAGGACGCGACCGCGTTCGCTCCGACCAACGGCGCGTCCATCGCGCGCAGCCCCATCGTGGTCGCGATGCCCGAGCCGGTGGCAACCCGGCTCGGCTGGCCCAACAAGAAGTTCACCTGGACGGATCTGCTCAAGCAGGTCAACAGCAGCAAGCCGCTGCGCACCGGGATCGTCGAGCCCACCCGGGACGCGGCCGGCCTGTCCGGTCTCCTCTCGCTGACCACGGCCGCCAGCGCGGCTGGCGGCGACGCCCAGCGCAACACCGTCGGCGCGCTGCGTGCGCTGGCCACCGGCCGTTCCTCGCTCCGTAACGACCTGCTGGCCCGCTTCCCGACCTCCAAGGACGCGACGTCCATCGCCAGTGGTCTCGGCGCGGCGGCCCTGTCCGAAGAAGACGTGATCGCGTACAACAGCAAGGAGCCGCCGGTCAAGCTCGCCGCGCTCTACATGGAGCCGGCGCCGATGCCGCTGGACTACCCGTACGCGGTGCTGCCCGGCCTGGAGCCGTCCAAGGCGTCCGCGGCCCGGGTGCTGTTCGAGCTGCTCACCACCCCGACCTTCCGCAACCGGCTCGCGGCGCAGTCGCTGCGCGCACCGGACGGCAACTGGGGCTCTGGCTTCAAGGCGCCGCAGGGTGCACCGAGCCCGGCCGGCGGCGCGTCGACCGCGCCGGCGACCGGCGGCACCGCCGCGGGTGGCCTGGACCCGGCCGCCATCCAGCGCGTCGTCACCACCTGGTCGGTCGCCACCCAGTCGGGTCGGATGCTCTGCGTCATCGACGTGTCCGGCTCGATGAAGGACGAGGTGCCCAGCGCCAACAAACGCAGCCGGGAGGAGGTCACCGTGGACGCGGCCCGCCGCGGCCTCGGCCTCTTCGACGACTCCTGGTCGATCGGGCTGTGGACCTTCTCCACCAAGCTGGTCGGCAACCGGGACTACCGCGAGCTGGTCGGCATCGGCCCGCTCTCCGGCCAGCGGGCCCAGCTGGAGGCGGCGCTCGGCAACATCAAGCCATCCGACGGCGACACCGGCCTCTACGACACGATGCTCGCGGCCTACAAGACGGTGCAGGCGGACTGGCAGCCCGGCCGGGTCAACTCGGTGGTGCTCTTCACCGACGGCAAGAACGAGGACGACAACGGCATCTCCCAGGCCGAGCTGCTCGCCCAGCTGAAGCGGCTCGCCGACCCGGAGCGGCCGGTCCAGGTCGTCATGATCGGCATCGGTGAGGGCGTCAGCAAGACCGAGCTGGAGTCGATCACGAAGGTGACCGGTGGCGGTAGCTTCGTCACCAAGGACCCGACCGAGATCGGCTCCATCTTCCTCAACGCCATCGCGCTCCGTCCCCCGGCGCCGCGCTGAGTCGACGCGCAGCACAAAAGGGCCCGCCGTACCGCAATCCGGTACGGCGGGCCCTTTTTCGCCCTCAACGCTGAAGAAAAGTGACGGCAATGCGTCGGAAGTAATCGGTCACCACAGTTGTCGGGGCAGGATGTCGACGTGTCCGACAATGTCGGCCCGCCTCCGGTCCGACCCGTCGGCCGAGGCCGTCCTGAGCGGAGTGGGAGGGCCGGTGACCGCTGCGACACTGTTGACCCCCGCCAGCACGTCGGCGAAGCCGGAAGGCCGTCCGGCCGGGCTGGTGGCGCGCGCCGACGAACGGTCCTACATCCGGATCCTGGTGGTCCTGGACACCACCGTCCTCATCCTCGCGCTGCTCATCGGGTACGTCTCCCGCTTCGGTAACGAGGAGCCGAGCGGCTCGAAGATCCCGTACGTGCTGGTGGCCCCGGGGCTGGTGCTGGCCTGGCTGGTCTCACTCAAGGCGCTCGGCTGCTACGACGACCGGGTGATCGGCTACGGGGCGGACGAGTACCGGCGGGTCAGCACGGCCAGCCTGCGGCTGGCCGGTGCGATCGCCATCGCCGGGTACATCGCCGACGTCGGGGTGTCCCGAGGCTTCCTCGGCATGTCCTTCGCGGTGGGCACCGTCGGGCTGGAGGTTGTCCGCTTCGCCGCCCGCAAGCGCCTGCACCGGGCCCGCTCGCAGGGCGCCGGCTGGTCCCGGAAAGTGCTGGTGGTCGGCGGCACCGCGCACGTGCTGGAGCTGGTGCAGACGTTGCGCCGGGAGCCGTACGCGGGCTATCAGGTGGTCGGCGCGTGCATCCCCGACGCGCTGCTGGCGCCGGTGGCGCAGCGGCTGGGTGACGTGCCGGTGGTGGGATCGTTCCGTGGCATCCCGGAGGCCGCGACCGCGATCGGCGCGGACACCGTCGCGGTCACCGCCTCCGGTGAGCTGACCGCCACCCGGCTGCGCCGACTCGGCTGGCAGTTGGAGGGGACCGGTATCGACCTGGTGGTGGCGCCCGCGCTGACCGACGTGGCCGGCCCGCGGATCCACACCCGCCCGGTCGCCGGGCTGCCACTCATCCACGTCGAGGCGCCCGAGTTCCGCGGCGCGCGGAAGCTGGTGAAGGGCTTTGTCGACCGGTCCGTCTCATCGATGGCGCTGTTGGCGCTGCTGCCCCTGATCGCGGTCATCGCGCTGGCCATCAAGCTGGACAGCCGAGGCCCGGTGCTCTTCCGGCAGGTCCGGGTCGGCCGGGGCGGGCAGGAGTTCGGCGTGTTCAAGTTCCGCACCATGGTGGTGAACGCCGACGTACTGCTCGGTGAGTTGGCCGCCCGCAACGAGACCGACGGTCTGATGTTCAAGATGCGCGACGACCCCCGGGTCACCCGGGTTGGCCGGCTGCTGCGGAAGTGGTCGTTGGACGAGCTGCCGCAGCTGGTCAACGTGCTGCTGGGGCAGATGAGCCTGGTCGGGCCGCGCCCGCCGCTGCCCTCCGAGGTGGCCCGCTACGACGGTGATGTGGCCCGGCGGCTGCTGGTCAAGCCAGGAATGACGGGTCTGTGGCAGGTCAGTGGCCGGTCCGACCTGAGCTGGGAGGACGGCATCCGGCTCGATCTCTACTACGTGGAGAACTGGTCCCTCGCCGCCGACCTCACCATCCTCTGGAAGACCTTCGGCGCCGTGCTGAAAAGCCGCGGCGCGTACTGACCGTCGGCCGGCGGTGATCCCCGCCGACGACACGCCGGGCCGGCTACGGCTGCGGGCCGGTCCAGTCCAGGCAGACCACCACCGCGTCGTCGACCAGGTCACCGGACACGAACGCGCGCAGGTCCCCGATCAGCGACCGGACGGCGTCCAGCGGCTCCATCGGGCCGGTCCGCCGAAGGAACCGGTCCAGCGCCGTCTCGCCGTAGCGCACGTCCTGCCCGGTGGCGTCCACCACCCCGTCGCTGACCACGAAGAGCCGGTCGCCGCGCTCCAGCGGAAACCGCTGCTCGTGGTAGTCGGTCGCCTCGAACATGCCGAGCGGGAACTGCGCCTCCAGCGGCTGCTCGGTGACCTCTCCGTCGCGCAGCAGGACCAGGCGGGGCGAGCCGGCGTCGACCACGGTCATCACCCCGGAGCGCAGGTCCAGCTCCATCAGCAGCGCGGACAGGTGCCGTTCACCCCGGTACTCGTCGTACAGGGCCTGGTCGGCGAGGGCGGCCTGGTCGGCCAGGCCGAGCCCGCCCCGGCGGGCGTTGCGGAGCGCGTGGGTGGCCAGTGAGGTGAGCAGGGAGGCCGCGACACCCTCGCCGGTGCCGTTGATGGTGGACAACCAGAGCCGCTGCCCGTCGTCGGACCAGTCGAAGCCGTCGCCGCGCACCGTGTACGCCGGCTCCAACTGCCCGGCCAGACTGAACGAGGGCCGGATCCGGCTGCGGCCCGGCAGCAGGTCCCACTGCATCTCGGCGGCCAGGGTGAGCCGCTGGCTGCGCCGCGCGGCGCGGTAGACGTCGGTGCCCGCGGAGACGGCGGCCAGCTCGTGGGCGAGCGCGGTGGTGATGTCGGCCAGCTCGCCGAGGAGGGCAGGGTCGTCCGGGACCGGTGCCAGTCGCAGCACGCCCCGACGCTCGCCGCGCACGCTGACCGGGAGCCAGGCGGTGCCGTCGGCGAGCACCGGCGACTGATGGTCGAAGGCGCGCCAGGCGGGGTGCCCGGGACCCGTGATGGGATCACCCTCGGTGAGGGGCAACAGCTTCGAGAGCCGGTAGTCGACCTGGTACAGCTCCGCCTCGGTGATCCCGTACGACTGGGCCAGAACATCCCCGATGCCGACGACGAGTCGATCGGCGGGTGTCTCGTTCAGGGCGCGTCGTGCCCGATTGACCGTTTCGCTCATCACCACTCCCTTGATCAAAGCTCGACCACCAGTGGGTTCGGAGTAGTCTCGGGCCACCATGGCCGAACTGCACGGTCCGCCGGACCCCGAGACGAGTATGGCTGCCGCATTAGACGCGGCAGCGGCTGCCCTGCTGACCGTGTGGGAGTCCGCCCGGGAGAGGACGGCCAACCGGGTCTCCGGAGCCCAGCTACGGGCTGTGATGGTGGTGGAGCAATTCGACGGGATCAACCTTCGCCGGCTCGCCTCCCGACTCGACATGCTGCTCAGCTCCGCCAGTCGGCTCTGCGACCGGCTGGTCGCCGCCGGAATGCTGGAGCGCGAGCCGGGTCGGTTCGATCGGCGGGAGATCGCCCTGCACCTCACGCCGGAGGCCCAGCGGCTCCTCGCCGAGCTGCGGGCCAACCGGCAGGCACAGCTCGCCGCCGTGCTGAACGGGATGACACCGGCGGGACGCAACGCGCTGCTGCGGGGGATGCAGGAGTTCGACGAGACCGCCCGCCGGCAGCGGAGCCAGAACGTGCAGGCGCCGGGTGGGCCGGACGGACCGGACCGGCCGACCGGGCCGACGGACTCGGTGGAGGATCCGGACGGGCCGACCCGGGCGGTGTGGTCGGGCGTCTCGGGTGGCCCGGAGCGGACCGTCGGCGCATCCCGGGAGCAGCCCACCGGTGAGCCCCCGGTGTCCCGGACCGCCTGACGCCCCGTCGGTCACGCCGGCGCTGACGCACGCACGGCCAGCATCGCGATGTCGTCGTGGGCCTGCCCGTCCAGCCATTCGTCGACCAACTGGAGCAGCCAGTCGACCAGCGCTGCCGGAGGCAGCCCGGCCGCCGAGGCGAGCGCGGCGCTCAGCCGGGCCTCGCCGAACATCTCCACGCCGCGCGGCCCGCCGCGCGCCTCGGTCACCCCATTGGTGTACGCGAGCAGCAGGTCGCCCGGGGCGAGGTGCACCCGGGTCTCGGCGAACCGGGCGGCGGCCAGCGCGCCGACCGGCATTCCGCCGACCGGAACCGGGGTGACCGTGCCTGCGGCCGTGAGCAGCAGCGGCGCTGGATGGCCACCGCCGGCGATCTGGATGTCCACCCCGGCCGGCCCGGAATCCATCGAGCCGAGCAGCAGGGTGGTGAGCTGGCTGCGGCGTGCCGCGTCCGGCGCGTCGAACAGCGCCCGGTTGAGCAGCCGGATCAACTCCAGCGGGCGCCGCTCGACCAGCCGCAGCGTCTGCAACGACTGACGGACCCGGCCGGTCAGCACGGCAGCGCCGACGCCCTTGCCGCAGACGTCGCCGAGCGCGAACAGCGCGCCGCGAGGGTGCGGGAACACCTCGTAGAAGTCGCCGCCGATGCGCAGGCTGTCGCCCGCGGCCCGGTAGCCGCCGGCCATGCGCACCCCGGGCACCGTGGGCAGCTCCGGCGGGAGCAGGCTGGTCTGCAGCACTCGGGCCAGGTGGGCCTGCTCGCCGTACAGCTCGGCGGCGGCCAGCGCGGCGCCGGCCCGGGTGGCGAACTCGCGGGCCAGCTCGATGTCGCGCCGGTCGAAGCCGGCACGCCCGGCCCGGCGGATCAGCAGCAGGGCACCGGCCGGCCCGCCGGCGCTGAGCATCGGGCCGACCAGCACGTTGCCCGGCTGGCCGAACCCCGGCGGCAGCACGGTGGCCAGGTTGGCGAGCTTGGCCTCCAGCCACGGGCTCGGCTCGGTGAGCTCGCCGTCCAGCGCCTCGGTCAGCCCGGGCACGGTGCCGGTCAGCTCCGGGCCGGCCAGCCCGGCGACCGGGGCCGGATCGCCGTCGGCTTACCGGATCCAGCTGACGTGCGGCTCGGCTGTCGGAGGTGGTCGGTGCACCGCCACGGCGGCGTCGGCCAGGTACGGCACGGCGAGGGTCACGCTGGCCCGCAGCGTCTGGTCCCGGTGCAGGGAGAGCCCGAGCCGGCTGCCGGCCTGGGCGAGGAACGCGGTGCGGGAGCGCTCGGCCAGCAGGGCGTCGGCGCGGGCCTGCTCCTCGGTGACGTCCCGGATGTACCAGGCGTACCGGCCGTCGGCGAGCTGTCGCCGGGCGCCGCGCAGTCGCCGGCCGCGATACTCGGCGTCGAAGCTCTCGGTGTCGTCGGCGGTCGCCCGGGCCAGTGCCGGCACCGGGCACCGGGACAGGTCGACGCCTGCGGTGATCTCCGGGAGCAGCTCCGTCGCAGTGGCGTTGACCAGGGTGACCCGCCCGCCCGCGTCGGTCGTCAGCACGGCCTCGGCGAGCCCGTCGAGCAGCTCACGGGCCAACTGGGAGTCGGCCGGCAGCGGATGGCCGGTGGACTGTCGGGTCGTGCTCACCGCCCGACGCCGGCCCGCGTCTGACGACCTCTGCACATGCTGTTCCTGGCTCCTTGCCCGGGGATCGTTGCCGGAGGGAAAGCGTACCGAGCCCCTCCGACGGACGCCCAGAGCGGACGGCCCGGTTCAGCCGCAGCGGGCCAGCCAGCCGGCGGGCCGGGCGACGATCCGGCGGACCACCGAGCCGGCCGCGCCCACCGCGGCGGCTTCCGCGCCGAGCGTCGCCGGCCGGACCGTGACCGGTGACCAGGCGGCGGTGAGCACCCGGCTGGCGATCTCGGCGAGCACCGGCGGGCACAGCCAGGGCGCCAGCGGTGCGTATCCGCCGCCGAGCACCACGGTGTCCAGGTCCAGCAGGTTGACCACGCCGGCCACCGCGACACCGAGCGCGGTCCCAGCGTCGTGCAGCGCCCGCAGCGCGGCGGCGTCGCCCGCCTCGGCCAACTCGGCCAGGCGCGCGGTCGCGGTGTCCGCGGGAAGCTCCGCCCGGGCCAGCCCGGCGGCGGCCACGATGGCCTCCTGCCCGGCGTACTGCTCCAGGCAGCCCCGCCCGCCGCAGCGGCACGGAAGGCCCTGCGGGTGGACCGGGAGGTGCCCGATCTCGCCGCTCCAACCGCGGACGCCACGGAACAGCGCCCCGTCCAGCACGATCCCGGCGCCGATGCCGACCTCGCCGGAGATGTGCAGGAAGCTGGCCGGGCCGGGCGGCCGGGAGTGCAGCTCGCCGAGCGCCGCGAGGTTGGCCTCGTTGTCCACCACCAGTGCCGGTATGCCGGGCACCTGCTCGGTCAGCGGGGGATGCCCGGCGAGCAGTGCGGGCACCGGCACGTCCCGCCAGCCGAGGTTCGGCGCGAGCCGGACCATCCCGGCGTCGTCCACCAGGCCGGGCACGGCGAGCGCGGCCCCGGCCAGGGTCAGGCCCTGCCGGGCGGCGTCGGCGCGGGCCTGTCCGGCCAGCTCGACCAGTCGGGCCAGGGCGTCGGCGGGGTCGACCGGGCGCAGGTCGGCCCGGTGCACGGTCCGGTGCCGGACCTGGCCGGCGAGGTCCACCACGCAGACCGCCAGGTAGTCGACGTTGACCTCCAGGCCGAGCCCGGCCGGCCCCTGGTCGGCCAGCACCAGACCCCGGGCCGGGCGGCCGGCGCCCGCTCGGGGCGCCGGGTCGGCCTCGCTGACCAGTTGGCCGGCGAGCAGGTCCTCGACCACCGCGGAGACGGTGGCCCGGGTCAGGCCGGTCGCCGTGGCCAAATCGGCCCGGGACGGGGGTCGGTCGGCGGCGGCGATCCGGCCGAGCACCAGGGCGAGGTTGAGCTCGCGCAGGCTGCCCTGACGGACCGCACCGGCAGGGGCGTTGGTGGGGCTCACCCCTTGACAGTGCCATACGTCGCGCAAATAATTCAATCGTTGAACAAATAGTGGACGACACCACCCCACCACCCCCGGAGGTTCCTCATGGCACCCCGTCCCACCCCCGCTGACAAGTTCTCCTTCGGGCTCTGGACCGTGGGTTGGCAGGCCCGCGATCCGTTCGGTGACGCGACCCGTCCCGAGCTGGACCCGGTCGAGGCGGTGCACCGGCTCGCCGAGCTGGGCGCGTACGGGATCACCTTCCACGACGACGACCTGGTCCCGTTCGGGGTCGACGCCGCCACCCGTGACCAGCACATCGCCCGATTCCGCAAGGCTCTCGACGAGACCGGCCTGGTGGTGCCGATGGTCACCACCAACCTCTTCAACCACCCGGTCTTCAAGGACGGCGGCTTCACCAGCAACGACCGCGACGTCCGCCGCTACGCGCTGCGCAAGGTGCTGCGCAACGTCGACCTGGCCGCCGAGCTGGGTGCCAGCACCTTCGTGATGTGGGGCGGCCGGGAGGGCTCCGAGTACGACGTCGCCAAGGACGTCCGTGCCGCGCTGGACCGCTACCGCGAGGCGGTCGACCTGCTCACCCAGTACGTCATCGACCGGGGCTACAACCTGCGCTTCGCGCTGGAGCCCAAGCCCAACGAGCCGCGTGGTGACATCCTGCTGCCCACCATCGGGCACGCATTGGCCTTCATCTCCCAGCTGGCCCACCCGGAGCTGGTCGGCCTCAACCCCGAGGTCGGGCACGAGCAGATGGCCGGGCTCAACTACGCCCACGGCATCGCCCAGGCGCTCTGGCAGGGCAAGCTGTTCCACCTTGACCTCAACGGTCAGCGCGGCATCAAGTACGACCAGGACCTGGTCTTCGGCCACGGCGACCTGCTCAACGCGTTCGCCCTGGTGGATCTGCTGGAAAACGGCGGCCCGGACGGCGGTCCGACCTACGACGGGCCCCGGCACTTCGACTACAAGCCCTCCCGGACCGAGGACATGGCCGGGGTGTGGGCGTCGGCAGCGGCCAACATGAGCACGTACCTGCTGCTCAAGGAGCGGGCCGCGGCGTTCCGCGCGGACCCCGAGGTGGCCGAGGCGCTCGCCGTCAGCAAGGTCGCCGAGCTGACCACCCCGACGCTGAACCCCGGCGAGGGGTACACCGACCTGCTGGCCGACCGGTCCGCCTTCGAGGAGTTCGACGTCGACGCGGTGGCCGCCCGGGGCTTCGGCTTCGTCCGGCTCAACCAACTCGCCGTCGAGCACCTGCTCGGCGCCCGCTGAGGCCCGCCATGCCGCTGGTCGCAGGCGTTGACTCGTCCACCCAGTCCTGCAAGGTGGTGATCCGGGACGCGGAGACCGGTGCCCTGCTCCGGCAGGGCCGGGTGCCGCACCCGGACGGCACCGAGGTCGACCCGGAAGCCTGGTGGCAGGCGCTGGGCAGCGCCGCCGACCAGGCCGGCGGGCTGGCCGACGTGGCGGCGGTCTCCGTCGCCGGCCAGCAGCACGGCATGGTCTGCCTCGACGAGGACGGCCGGGTGGTCCGCCCGGCGCTGCTGTGGAACGACACCCGCTCTGCCGACGCCGCCGCCGAGCTGGTCGAGGAGGCCGGCGGCGACGCGGTCGGACGCCGGTTCTGGGCCGAGGCCACCGGCAGCGTGCCGGTGGCCAGCTTCACCATCACCAAGCTGCGCTGGCTGGCCCGGCACGAGCCGGAGCTGGCGGCCCGGGTGGCCGCCGTCTGCCTGCCGCACGACTGGCTGACCTGGCGGCTGGCCGGCGCGCCGGGGCTGGCCGCGCTGCGTACCGACCGGGGTGACGCCAGCGGCACGGGTTACTGGTCCCCGGCCACCGGCGGCTACCGGCTGGACCTGCTGGAGCGGGCCTTCGGCCGGCGGCTGGCGGTGCCCGAGGTGCTCGGCCCGGCCGAGCCGGCCGGCACGCTGCCGGCCGGGACGCTGGGTGGGCCGGGCGGTGCGCTGCTCGGTGCGGGCACCGGGGACAACGCCGCCGCCGCGCTCGGCGTCGGTGCCGGCCCCGGCGACGTGGTCGTCTCGATCGGCACCTCCGGCACGGTGTTCAGCGTCGCCGACGTGGCGGCCGCCGACGAGAGTGGCGCGGTGGCCGGCTTCGCCGACGCAGCCGGACGATTCCTGCCGCTGGTCTGCACGCTGAACGCCGCCCGGGTGCTGGACGCCGCCGCCGCGATGCTCGGGGTCGGCCTGGACGAGCTGGCCGAGCTGGCGCTGTCCGCGCCAGCGGGGGCGGACGGGCTGGTGATGGTCCCCTACCTGGAGGGGGAGCGGACGCCGAACCGGCCGCTGGCCACCGGCGCGGTGCACGGCCTGACCCTGCGCACCTCGACTCCCGCGCACCTGGCTCGGGCCGCCGTGGAGGGCATGCTCTGCGCGCTCGCCGACGGCCTGGACGCGCTGACGGCTCAGGGCGCCACCGTCCGCCGGGTCATCCTGGTCGGCGGCGGGGCACGGTCGGTCGCGGTGCGCCGGATCGCGCCGCAGGTCTTCGGCTGCCCGGTGGTCGTTCCGCCAGCCGGGGAGTACGTCGCCGACGGCGCCGCCCGGCAGGCCGCCTGGGTCGCCCTGGGCGGTCCGACGCCGCCCGCCTGGGCGGTCGAGGGCACCGAGGAGTACGGCGCCGAGCCCGTCCCCGCCGTCCGTGACCAGTACGCCGCCGCTCGGGGGTTGGTCCTCGACCGCCGCTGACCGGCGGCACCCACCCGCATGACGCACTCGTCGGCGCGGTCTGGTTGGCTGCCGGTCATGACCGTGACCAGTGACGGGCCTCGGCGGGCCAGGGGCGGCAGCCGGGCGCACCGGCTGTACAGCGTCGTGGTGTTCGTGCTGCTCGCCTCGCTGGACAACGTGGCGATCGGGCTGGTCCCGCCGCTGTACGGGCCGATCTCCGACGCGTTCGCCGTGTCGGCGCGGTTGCTCGGCCTGGTCACCGCGGTCAGCTTCCTGGTCAGCGCGGTGGCCGCGGTCGGCTGGGCGTACGTCGGCGACCGGACCAACCGCAAACCCCTGCTCATGGTGGGCACGCTGCTCTGGGCGGCGGGCACCGGAGGCAGTGCGTTCGCCGGCGACTACCTGACATTCCTGGCCGCGCAGATGGTCGCGGCGGTCGGTCTCGGTGCGGTCGGCTCGGTGGGCTTCTCGGTGGTCACCGACCTGATCTCACCGACCCGACGAGGGCTGGTGATGAGCTTCTGGGGGCTGTCCCAGGGCGTCGGCACACTGGCCGGCACGCTGGTCGGCGGGCTGCTCGGCGCGACCGACTGGCGGCGTCCGTTCCTGGTGCTGACCGGCGTGGGCCTGGCCGCCACCATGGCCTACCTGTTCACCTACGACATCCGGCGTGGCCAGAGCGAGCCGGAGCTGGCCGAGGCACTGGAGGCCGGAGCCGAGTACGACTACCGGATCAGCCGGGCCGACCTGCCGCGAATCCTGGCCCGGCGGACCAACCGGTGGCTGATCCTGCAGGGCCTGACCGCGCAGGCCGCCTTCGGCTCGCTGGTCTGGCTGCCGGTGCTCTTCGCCGAGCGGGCCGAGGACCAGGGCTACTCGGAGTCGACAGCGGTGGTGGTGGGCAGTGTCTTCGCCACGCTGTTCCAGCTCGGCGGGGTGCTCTCCATCGTCGGCGGGCTGATCGGCGACGCGGTACAGCGGCGTACCCCGCGGGGCCGGGCACTGGTCGCCGCAGTCGGCATCCTCGCCGCGCTGCCGTTCTACCTGGTGCTGTTCTTCGTGCCGGTGACCATCGACGTGCCAAACGGCGGCAGCACCGGCGCGGTGGTCGGCGCGGTGCTGTCCAGTGTGTTCACCGAGCCGACGGTCGGGCTGAGCCTGCTGACCGCGGTGGTGGCGCTGGCGCTGACCTCGGCAAACTCGCCGAACTGGTTCGCGCTGATCGCCGACGTCAACCCGCCCGAGCACCGGGGCACCGTGTACAGCCTGGGCAACCTGGTCAACGGGGTCGGCCGGGCGGCCGGCAACGGGCTGGTCGGGGCGGCCTTCCAGGGCCTGCGTACGGCGTTCCCGCCGCCGCTGAACTTCGCCGTCGGGCTGGCCGCGTTCCAGCTCTTCTTCATTCCCACCGGCATCATGTACTGGCTCGCCTCGCGGACCTCACCGGCGGACATCGACAACGTGCACGACCTGCTGCACACCCGCGCCGACCGTCTCTGAACCGACCCCGCCCCCCGCGCTCGGCGGCGCCGTCCCGCCGCCCCCGGCCCTCGCCGGCCCATCCCGTCGGCCCGGTCAGGAGCAGGGGTCGACGGGAGGGGCCGGTCGGGTTGAGGTCAGCCGCGCAGCCAGACCGTCACGTCGGTCGGGACCGCACCGTCGTCGTCCAGCGGCGCGCTGGCGGCCAGCAACTCGGCACCGGCCGGAACCGGCACCGGGGCGTCACCGAAGTTGGTCAGCACGGTCAGCCCGCCATTGCGGAAGGTCAGCACCTCGTCGCCGGAGGACAACCACTCCAGCGTGCCGCGACCCAGCCCGTGGGCACGGCGCAACCGCAGGACCGTGCGGTACAGCTCGTACGTCGAGCCGGGCACGTCGCGCTGCCGGTCCAGGGCGTACTCCGCGAACAGCGGTGGCTGCGGCAGCCAGCTGGCGTCGGTCGGGCCGAAGCCGTACGACGGCGCGTCGGCCTCCCACGGGATCGGCACCCGGCAGCCGTCGCGACCACGCTGGGTGTGCCCGCTACGCAGCCAGGTCGGGTCCTGCCGGGCCTCGTCGGGCATCGTGGTGTGCTCGGGCAGCCCCAGCTCCTCGCCCTGGTAGAGGTAGGCCGAGCCGGGCAGGGCCAGCATCAGCAGGGTGGCCGCCCGAGCCCGGCGCAGGCCGAGTGCGGCGTCCGGCTGCGGGTCGCCGATCCCGATGCCGTTGGGCCGGCCGGCGCCGGTCGGCAGGCCGAGCCGGGAGGCGTGCCGCACCACGTCGTGGTTGGACAGCACCCAGGTGGTCGGCGCGCCGACCGAGTCGGTCGCCTCCAGCGAGCGGGTGATCACCGCGTACTGGGCCGGTGCGGTCCAGGAGGCGAGCAGATACTCGAAGTTGAACGCCTGGTGCATCTCGTCCGGGCGGACGTAGCGGGCCAGCCGCTCGGCCGGCTCCACCCACGCCTCGGCGACCAGCACCCGCTCGCCGGGGTAGCTGTCCAGGACCTGCCGCCACTGTCGGTAGATCTCGTGCACGCCCTCCTGGTCCCACATCGGCGGGCGCGGCTTGTCCACCTCGTTGCCGGAGAGGATCTCCTGCGGCTCCTGCCAGTCGGCCAGGTCGGCCTGCTTGACCAGGCCGTGCGCCACGTCGACGCGGAAGCCGTCGACCCCACGGTCCAGCCAGAACCGCAGCACGTCCAGGAACTCCGCGTGCACCTCGGGGTTGTCCCAGTTCAGGTCGGGCTGGCCGGTGTCGAACAGGTGCAGGTACCACTGGCCGGGCCGCCCGTCCGGGTCGACCGTGCGAGTCCAGGCCGGGCCGCCGAAGACGCTCTGCCAGTCGTTCGGCGGCTGGTCGCCGGCCGGGCCGAGGCCGTCACGGAAGATGTACCGCGCCCGCTCCGGGCTGCCGGGTGCGGTGGGCAGCGCGGCCCGGAACCAGCGGTGCGCCGAGGAGGTGTGGTTCGGCACCAGGTCGACGATCACCCGCAGACCGCGGGAGCGGGCCTCGGCGATCAGCTTGTCCGCGTCCGAGAGGGTGCCGAACAGCGGATCGACGTCCCGGTAGTCGGCCACGTCGTAGCCGGCGTCGGCCTGCGGCGACGGGTAGAACGGGGAGAGCCACACCGCGTCCACGCCCAGCTCGACCAGGTGGTCGAGGCGGGCGGTGATGCCCGGCAGGTCGCCGACCCCGTCGCCGTCCGAGTCGGCGAACGAGCGGGGGTAGATCTGGTAGATGGCGGCTTCGGTCCACCAGCCGGTGATCGGGTCGCCGGAGGGGATCTGCTGCGTCGGGTCGGTGTTCAGGGTCGTCTCCCGTGTCGAGCTGTGGGTGGACTGCCGGGCGCTGCTGCTGCCGGCCACGTCGCCGCCAGCCGCCGGCCGGCGGCGGATGGGTCCGTTCAGTGTGCCCGGGGTGGTGCGGTCGAGTCCCGGACCACCAGCCGAGTGGGCAGGATCACCGGGGTCTCGCAGCCGGCGGTCCGCTGACCGACGATCGGGCCCACGCTCCGGGCAGCGAGCGGGTCGAGCAGCATCCGGGCGGCCAGCCGGCCCTGCTCGGCGGCGGGCTGGGCGATGGTGCTGAGCCCGAGCACGCCGGCCAGGTCGTGGTCGTCGATGCCGATCACGCTGACGTCCTGCGGTACCCGCAGCCCGGCGTCGCGCAGCGCGGTCATCGCGCCCATCGCCATCTCGTCGCAGGCCGCGAAGATCGCGGTCGGCGGCTCGCCCCGGGCCAGCAGCTCGGCGGCGGCCCGGTTGCCGCCGTCGATGGTGAACGTCGACTCGACGTCCAGGCTCGGGTCGGGTCGCAGGCCGGCGGCCCGCAGCTCCGCCTGGTAGCCCCGGCGTCGGTCCAGGTGGGTGGTGAAGGCCAGTTCGTCGTCGGGGTCACCGGAGATGTGCGCGATCCGGTGGTGACCGAGGTCGAGCAGGTGCCGGGTGGCGGTCCGGGCGGCGGCCACGTCGTCGATCCGCACGCACGGCCAGTTGGGCACCCTGGTCCCCGAGCTGATGGTCACACCGGGCAGGTCCAGGGTGGCCAGCGCGGTCAGGTCTGCCGGCCGCAGCGGCGTGGCGACCAGCATGATCGCGTCCACCCGCTTGTGCAGGTTGGCGGTGCGCAGCACCCGTTGGCGGACCTGTTCCCGGCCGCCCAGGTTGTACAGCAGCAGGTCGTAGCCGGACTGGTGGAGGAACTCCTCGACCGCCTCGACGATGGTGCTGAAGAACCAGCGGGTGATCCGGGGGACCACCACCGCGACCGTGCCGGTCCGGCCGCCAGCGAGCCGGGACGCACTCGGCGAGACCTCGTAGTCGAGCTGCTCGGCGGCGGCGAGCACCCGGCGCCGGGTGGCCGCCGAGACCGTCGGCAGCCCGCGCAGTGCCCGCGAAACGGTGGCTGTGGACACTCCGGCCAGCCGGGCGACATCATCAATCTTCGTCACGGTTCCCCCGCTCCCTACCCGCACGCCCGCCGCCGCCCGAGGGGCCAGGCGGCGGCGGGCATGCGGGTCAGCCCTTGACGCTGCCGGCGAGCAGACCTCGCACGAAGTAGCGCTGGAGGGACAGGAACACGATGAGCGGTACGACGATCGAGACGAACGCGCCGGCAGTCAGCCGCTGCCACTCGTTGCCCCGGGTGCCGGCCATCTCGGCCAGCCGGACGGTGAGCGGAGCTGTCTCGTTGCCGCCACCAGCGAAGATCAGCGCGACCAGCAGGTCGTTCCAGACCCAGAGGAACTGGAAGATGCCGAACGCGGCCAGCGCCGGCATGATCAGCGGCAGCACGATGCTGCGGAAGATCTTCGGGTGGCTGGCCCCGTCTACCCGGGCCGCCTCCATCAGGTCTCCCGGCAGTTGCGAGATGAAGTTGTGCAGCAGGAAGACGGCGAACGGGAGCGCGAAGCAGGTGTGCGCGAACCACACCTGGGCGAACTTCTGTTCGTCGACCAGATCCCAGGCCGGCATCAGGGTCACGCCGCCGAGGGTGACGCCGGTGGAGAAGAACTTCAGCAGCGGCACCAGGGCCATCTGCAACGGCACGATCTGCAACGCGAAGATCGCGATGTAGAGCCAGTCCCGGCCACGGAAGTTGATCCACGCCAGCGCGTACGCGGCCAGGGCCGCGAAGGCGAGCGGGAAGAGCACCGAGGGGATGGTGATCGCCAACGAGTTGACGAAGTAGCTCGCGAGCTGCCCGGATGACGACGACCGCCCGAACAGGACCTGCTGGTAGTTCTCCAGCGTGAACTGCGGGTTGGTGAAGGCGGTCCACCAGCCGGTGGTCTTGATCTCGTCCTCCGGCCGGAGGGAGGAGATGAACAGGCCGAAGGTCGGGATGGTCCAGACCACCGCGATGACGACCGAGACAAGGGTCGCGGTACGGCTGTTCAGCCGCTTGCGGACCCGCCCGGCGGTGGTGGGCGTGGTGCCGTCGGTCTTCTGGGTGCCGGCGGCCACGGTGGGCGTTGCGGTGGTCATCTCAGCCCTCCCGCTGCTGACGGAGGTTGCGGATCTGGTAGATCACGACCGGGATGACCAGGATGAAGAGGAAGACCGCGAGTGCGGAGCCCTGCCCGTTCTGGCCGTACCGGAACGCCTGGTTGTACATCTCGCTGGCGATCACGTTGGTGTCGTAGTTGCCGTTGGTCGAGGTCCGGACGATGTCGAAGACCTTGAGCGTGGCGATCGTGAGCGTCACCACCACGACGATCAGCGCCGGCCGGATGCTCGGCATGGTGATCCGCCAGAACATCTGCCACGGGCTGACGCCGTCGAGGCGGGCGGCCTCCACGATGTCACCGGGGATGGACTTGATCGCGGCGGAGAGCACCACCATGGCGAAACCGGCCTGGATCCAGACCATGATGACGATCAGCAGCAGCGTGTTCAGCGGTGATTCGAGCAGCCACTGCTTGGGCTCACCGCCGAGGCTGACCACGATCTGGTTGAGCAGACCGATCTGGTCGCCGTCGCCGCGGTAGGCGTAGACGAACTTCCAGATGATGCTGGCACCGACGAAGGAGATCGCCATCGGCAGGAAGATCAGTGATTTGGCCACCGCCTCGAAGCGGGCCTTGTCCACCAGAACGGCGTAGATCAGGCCGAACGCGGTCGCAACCAGCGGGACCAGGACCACCCAGACCAGGGTGTTGATCAGGACCCGGATGATCGAGCCGTCGGAGAACAGCCAGCCGTAGTTGCGCAGCCCGACCCAGTTGTTGCTGCCCGCGTCCATGAAGGACAGCAGTGTGGTGCGGATGGCCGGAACGACCAACCCGACCATGAGCAGCAGCAGCGTGGGCAGCAGGAAGAAGAGCGCGAAGAGTCCCTCCCCCTGCTTGCGCCGGCGGGGGAGCGGGGTGCCGCTGACGGACGCGGCGACCAACTGCGCCTCCCGCCGCCGAGCGAACCAGGCCGGCACCACGTCGAGAAGCAGGAGCAGACCGCCCACCACCGCGACGAAAGCGATCAGCCCGTACATCAGCATGAGGAACTTCGGCTGTTCCTCCGCGAAGTCGAACTCCATCGACCCTCCCAGGTCCGGATCCGCCGGTGGGCCGGCCCGCGGGTGCGGACCGGCCCACCGTTCAGATCACTTCCAGCTGCTCTCGATGCCCTGGAGCACCGGTGCGGTGTCCTTGCCGTTGATCCACTCGACCATGCCCTTCCAGAACGTCCCCGCGCCGACCGCGGCCGGCATCAGGTCGGATCCGTCGAAGCGGAAGACGCCGCTCTTGTCCTGCAGGATCTGGACGGAGAGCTTGTCGATCGGACTGGCGACATTGGCGATGTCCAGCTTGTTGTTCGCCGTGACCCAGTTGCCCAGCTTCGCGCGGCTGTTGACGTACTCGCTGGAGGCGAGGTAGGTCTGCACCGCCTGGACCTCGGGGCGGTCGGCGTAGGCGACGACGAACTCGCCCGCGCCCAGCACCGGCTTGCCCTTGGCGGGGTCGATGGCCGGGAAGTAGAACGCGAACGCGTCACCGTCCTCGGCCACCTTGGTGCCCTCGGGGAACTGGTTGGCGTAGAAGGACGCCTGCCGGTGCATGGCGCACTTGCCGGTGGTGACGGGCAGGCCGGCCTCACCGAAGGCGGTGGTGCCGATGCTCTTCACGCCGCCGAAGCCGCCGTTCATGTACTTCTCGTTCTTCAGGATGGTGCCGGCCCGGTTGACCGCGTCGACGATCCGCGGGTCGTTGAACGGGATGGCGTGGGTCGTCCACTGGTCGTAGACCTCGGGGGTCTGCGTCCGCAGCAGCACGTCCTCGATCCAGTCCGTGGCCGGCCAGCCGGTGGCGTCACCGGACTCGATACCGGCGCACCACGGCTTGACGCCGCTCGCAGCGATCGTGTCGCTGAGCTTGATCATGTCGTCCCAGCTGGTCGGGACCGCCCAGCCCTTCTCCTTGAAGAGCTTCGGCGAGTACCAGACGAAGGACTTCACGTTGGCGCCGAGTGGCACACCGTAGAGGGTGCCGTTGACGGTGCCGTACTTCAGCCAGTCGGCCGGCAGGTTCTGCTCGGCCATCGTCTTGGTGTCGGCACCGAGGGACTTCAGCTTGCCCGCGTCGGCGAACCGCTTGACCAGACCCGGCTGGGGCACGAACGCCAGGTCGGGCGCGTTGCCGCCGTCGACCCGGACCGGGAGCTGCGCCTCGAACTCGGCGTTGCCCTCGTAGTCGATCTCGATGCCGGTGCACTCGGTGAACTGCGACCACGACCGCTCCAGCAGGTCGGCCTCGGCGTCACGGATGGACGCGTAGATGGAGACCTTCTTGCCGTCGTGGCCCTCGTACTTGTCGTATGCGGCACACTCCGCGGAGCCCGCGTTGTCGCTCTTCTTGTCGTCGCCGGTACCGCAAGCGGTGGCGCTGAGCGCCAGCCCGAGTACACCGGCGATCGCGAAGGCCTGGCGTGGTCTGGTAAAGACCGCCATGCCGTCCTCCTTTCTAGCCGGCGCGGTCGTGCTCAAAGGCCCGGCGCCGGTCCCGATGGGCGTGCACACATGTAAGCGCTTGCATCGGGTTCGGTCCAGCCCCTGTCAGACACGAGCGAGTAACAATCCGGAAACCTCCGGGCTGCCTCGTGGGCGCGCTCCCGGGCCAGATCTTCGACTCTTTCGAAGGATGACGATATCTGTCAGGCTGAGTACCACGCATCGAAGGTTTTCGACATAGGAGGAGCTGTATGCGTAAGCGGTGGATCAGCCTGCTGGTGACGGGTCTGCTCGTCGGGGGAGTCCTGGCCCCGGCGAGCCCGGCGCTGGCCGCGCCGACCTTCAAAGTGCCGTTCCCGTGCGGCCAGTCCTGGACCGGGCAGACCCGGACGAACCACAGCCCGGCGAACGCCGTCGACTTCAACCGCACCGACGACCTCGGTGACCCGGTGGTGGCCAGCGCGCCCGGCACCGTCGATCGGGTGACCGACCTCGGTGGCACCAGCTACGGCAAGTACGTCCGAATCAACCACGGTGGCGGTTACAGCACGTACTACGCCCACCTCAACGGCTTCAACGTCTCGGTCGGGCAGACGGTCGCCTACGGCAAGGTGCTCGGCTGGGTCGGCAGCACCGGCGGCTCGACCGGCCCGCACCTGCACTACGAGCAGCGCCTCAACGGCAGCGACATCCAGGTCCGCTTCAACGGCACCCTCGCGCTGTACTGGGGCAGCAGGAGCTACACCAGCGACAACGGTTGCAGCTCGGGCGCCGGTTCCGGCACGGTCGACACCAGCGGCACCCCGCTGACCGTCCGCTCCGGCCCCGGCACCGGGTACGCCTCGGTGGGGACCGTCGCCGACGGCACCCGGGTGACCATCGCCTGCCAGACCAGCGGCACCACGGTCACCGGCACCTACGGCACCAGCTCGATCTGGGACCGGATCGGCAGTGGCCGCTACATCGCCGACGCGTACGTGTACACGGGTCACGACGGCTACATCCCCAACGTGCCCCGCTGCTGACCGGGAACGGCACGGTCCCCGGCGGGCGCCGCCGCCGGGGACCGGTAGGTCAGGAGTTCAGCCGCCAGATCGACAGGTTCAGTGCGGCAGCGAAGGTGACCCAGGCCCAGTAGGGCAGCAACAGCGCCGCCGCGACCCGCGAGACCCGGGCGAACAACACCACCGTGAGCCCGATGGCCAGCCACATCGCCACGATCTCGGCGAACGCCAGCCCGTACTGCCCCGCGCCGAAGAACAGCGGGGTCCAGATCGCGTTGAGCACCAGCTGGGCGGTCCACGCCCAGAGCGGCGGGGAGAAGCCGACCCGGCGCCAGACCAGCCAGCCGGCCACCGCGATCAGCGCGTAGAGCAGCGACCAGGCCGGGCCGAACAGCCACGAGGGCGGCGCCCAGCTGGGCTGCCGCAGGCTCGCGTACTCCTCGGTGGTGCCCTGCACCCCCAACCCGCCGATCGCGGCCGCGACGAAGACGGCCGCCACGAAGCCGACCAACGCCCAGCGCGACCGTCGGTTGGAGGTTGGACGCACGTCCTGCGATCTCTTCACGGTCAAGATGTTTCCGTCTGGTCGGCGGTCAAACGCTGCACCGGCCCAGGCAGGGCTCGCGCCCAGGTTGCCGCCGCCGGTGCCCGCGCCAGCGCGGTCCTGTCGAGCTGCCCCAGATCTGGACCGGTCTGCGCCGTGACCGTACTCGTGCGGATACGCCCTCGTGGGCCGAACCGCTGTGCAGCCCTCGCCGTGGCCGAACCGGTGGGCGCGGATGGCGTTGCGGCGCGGTCGTGGCTGAACCGGGGGTGGGGGTGGTGTTGCGGGGCGGTCGTGGCTGAACCGGGGGTGGGGGTGGTGTTGCGGGGCGGTCGTGGCTGAACCGGGGGTGGGGGTGGTGTTGGGGCGCGGTCGTGGCCGAGCCGGTCGGTGTGGGTGGCGTTGCGGCGCGGTCGGGGGTTCGCGGGTGGGCGGGGACGCCGTCGTGGCCCGACTGGTGCGCTCACGTCGTGGCGGCCAACTGGCGCGGACATGCTGTAACTGGTGCTGGCTCCGGCGCCCCATATCTGGGGCAGCTCGATAGGGACTGAAGCGGGCACCCGGGCGGGGGCGGCGGGGCGGGACGCCTCCGCCTGGATGCTCAGACCCTCGGACAGCACAGCGCCGGGGTCGCCGCGGGCGGTGCTCCTGTCGGGAGGACGGAGCTCCGGTCGCGGCGACCCCGGCGGGTCCCGGTGTTACGAGATGCGAACGTCAATTGAAGATGCTGACACCACCCGGGCCGACCAACAGCCCGACGACGATGAGGACGATGCCCCACAGGATCTGCCGGCGGAACAGCGCGAGAATGCCGGCGACCACGAGTACGACTGCGAGAATCCAGAGAATCAGCTCCATGACCTCTGACTACCCGACCCGCCGATTGGGGAAACCTGGTCGGTGTCAAGTTGATCGCCCACGTGGAAGACGCTGTACGCCTGCTTGATCACCGGGTGCGCGACGTTGCGTACGCGTACCCCGCCGGGGGTGGTGCCGCGCTCGGTGCCGGCGTGCGCGTGCCCGTGCAGGGCGAGCGCGGTGGGGGCCGAGTCGATCGACTGCCCCAGCTGGTACGAGCCGAGGAACGGGTAGATCTCCAGCGGCTCGCCGGCCAGCGTGTCCGGCACCGGTGAGTAGTGGGTGAGCGCGACCAGCATGTCGCAGTCCAGCGAGCGCAGTGCGTCACCGAGCCGGTCCGCGCTGTCGTTGGTGGTTTGGACGAACGCCTTCATCTCCGGCTCGCCGAAGTCGCTCGCACACCGACCGGCGAACCCGCCGCCGAACCCCTTGACGCCGGCGATGCCGAGCCGCCCGCCCGCGCAGTCCAGCACGACGCCGTTGCCCTCCAGCACGGTGATGCCCGCGTCCTCGAGCACCTTGACCACCTGCGGCACCTGGTCACACTGGTGGTCGTGGTTGCCCAGCACGGTCACCACGGGCACGGCCAACCCGCCGAACTCCTGCGCGACGCAGCGCGCCTCGGCCTCGGTGCCGTGCCGGGTCAGATCCCCGGCCAACAGCAGCACGTCGGCGCACTCTGGCAGCTCCTCCAGCGCGGGGCGGAACCGGCCGACCACGTCCTCGTCCAGATGCACGTCGCCCACGGCGGCGATCCGGATCACCATGGAACCTCCCTCAGGGCAGTTGCTCGATCTCCGTGGGCGCCTGAACACGGATCACCCCGATGTCGCTGGTGATCGGCACGTCCGGGAAACGCTCGGCCACCCGGCGCAGGATCTCCTCGCGCCGGTGCGGGCTCTCCACCTCGCCGTAGAGCACGAGGGCGCGTTCCCGCCGCACCACGGTGATCCCCTGTTCGGCGACGGCCGGGTCCTCGGCCAGCAGCCGGTGGATCTCCGCCTCGACGTACTCGTCCGGCGGCCCGGCGCCGCTGTCGCGATGGTGGGTCACGGTGTCCCCTCTCCTGCCTGGGTGCCGGCTTCCGGCACCACCTCCAGCCGGTCCAGCAGCACCAGGAACGCCTCGGCGTACGGCGAGTGCTGCGTCTCCTTGCGTACCCGTTCCCAGTCGATCTGCTCCCGCAGCGACCGGGCCAGCGGCAGGCCGCGGGCGAAGTCGCAGTAGTGCTGGGAGAAGCTGAGCAGCTTGTGCACCATCAGCTGGGTGGCGGACAGAACCGGCATGTGAATCGCGTCGACCGGCCGGATGACCGTGTCGCCGAACGTCTCCTCGGTCACCGGCGTCTCGATCGGCCGGTGGATCAGGTCCACCATCCGCCCGTCGTCGAAGACCTTCACCAGCCAGTCCTCTGGGGGGCGCTCGGCGACGAAGCCGGCGGCCACCAGGGCCTCCAGCGACCGTTCGACGTCGGCCTCCCGGATCAGGAAGTCGACGTCGTGGTCGCTGGAGTGGCCACCGTGGGCGTAGACGGCGAAGCTGCCGCCGAGCGCGAACGGGATCTCGGACTGCTTGAGCACGGCGGCGACCTTCTTGAGGGTGTGCACCAGACTCTCGTCCCCGCGCTCAGCCATCTGGTTCTCCCGTCGGTCAGGTCGGTGGACAGGCGGTTGGATTTGAATCTCCCGTACCCGGCATTCCGGTCGGCCACACCTGGTCCGGTCGCGGGCGGGTGCCAACCGGGATGAAGCACCATAAACCTCGCCGAGTCGGAGCGCGGGTCGGATAACCTGTCGAGGGTGGCCAGATCAACGGGGATGCGACGCAGCAGGGCCCGGTTGCGCACCGTCGCCCTGATCGGCATTGACGGTTCGGGCAAGACCACCCAGGCGCACCGGCTGGCCGACGCGTTGACCGCCGCTGGCCGCCCGGCCAAGTACCGGCGCAACGCGAGCGGGCGCCGCTGGCTCGGCCGGGTCGCCCACCGGTTCGGCCGCCCCGACGCCCAGCGACTTGTCGGGCGCGACGGCATGCTGGCGGTGGAGTCCGTGCTTCGCTGGCTCGCCATCGCAGCCGCGCTGCTCAGCTGCCTGCTCACCGGCCGGACGGCGGTGATGGACCGGTACTCGGCCTGCCAGTACGCCAGCATCCGGGCCCATGGCGGGCACCGCTGGGAGCGGCTGGCCCGGGCCGGCTACCGGTGCTTCCCGACGCCCCAGGTGACCTTCCTGCTCGCCGTCGACCCGGCCGAGGCGTACCGACGGATCGAACAGCGCGGCACCGACCACGAGACGATGGGCTGGCTGACCGCGGCCGACACCGCCTACCGCGCCCTACCCGAGTACCCGACCTTCGTGTTGGTGGACGCGGGCCGCCCGGCCGAGGAGGTGACCGAGCAGATTCAGGCGCACCTGGCGACCTGGCTGCCGCCCGACGCCCGTCCCGACCCCGCCCGTCCGTCGGCCGTCCCGCCGCCGTCCGACGTGCCGCCTGAGCCGTCCGTGCCGGAGCCGTCGGCGTCGCCGCCACCCGTCGTGACCACGTCCGCCGAGCCGGCGGCGGGGGAGCAGAGCGGTCGCTATCCCGCCGGGCCGCTGGTGGCTCAGGCCCGCCCGTAGACCGGGACGGTGGCGCCGCTGGTCGGTGCGGACTCCGCCGACGCGAGGAAGTGGATCACCGGCGCGATCTCGGCCGGGGTCACCCAGCGGGAGTGGTCGGCGTCGGGCTGCGCGGCCCGGTTCGCCGGGGTGTCGATGACGCTGGGCAGAATGGTGTTGCAGCGCACATTGCGGGACCGGTACTCCACGGCGACCGCGTTGGCGAAGGCGAGCACGGCCGCCTTGGCCGTGACATAGCCGGCCGCACCGGGAAACGGGGCGACTGCCGCGCGGGCCGAGACACAGACCACCGCGCCGCCGCCAGCCGCCACCAGGTGCGGCAGCGCGGCCTGGGTGACCAGGTAGGTCGGCCGCAGGTTGGCGGTGAGCATCCGCTCGAACTCCTCGACCGGTGTCTCGTGCACCAGCCCGCCGCTGGCGTACCCCCCGACCAGGTTGACCACCGCCCGCAGTGGCGCCACCGGCTCACCGGCGGCGGCCTCGACCGCCCGTGCCGCGCCGGCCGGGTCGGTCAGGTCCGCGACCAGCCGGACCGGCCCGTCCACTGCCGGCTCCGACCGGGGCCGGGCTTCCCGCTCCGGTACGACCACCCGCCAGCCGGCCGTCAAGAAGGTGGCGACAACCGCCCCGCCGAGCCCGCCCGTACCTCCGGTCACCAGCACACTGCGATCTGCCATGCGCCCACGCTAGCGGCCACGCCGGCTGCGGGCCGGCTGCGGGAGTGCTCTGCCGAGAGCAGAGCGGCTTGGTGAACAGCCCGCTCGCAGCGCAGCATCAGCGGATGCGGATCCTCATTCTCGGTGGCACCCGGTTCCTCGGCCGGGCACTGGCCCAGTTCGCCGTCGCGCAGGGGCACGACGTGACCTGCGCCGCCCGGGGCGTCTCCGGCACTGCCCCGGCCGAGGCCCGGTTCGTGCCGGTCGACCGGGACGACCCGGACGGCCTGGCGCCGCTCGCCAGGGAGGGCTTCGACGCGGTGGTGGACGTGACCCGCCAGGTCAGTCATGCCCGGCACGCGCTGGCCGCGCTGGCCGACCAGGTCGGCCACTGGTCGTTCGTGTCGACGGTTTCGGTGTACGCCGACAACACCACCCCCGGCCAGAACGTGGCGGACGCGCCGGTGCTGGCACCCGCCCCGCCGGACGTGGACGGGCCGGTCGGCGCGGACAACCGCTGGTACGGCGAGTGCAAGGTGAGCATCGAGCGGCTGGTCCGGGAGCGGATGGGCGAGGACCGCTCGTTCATCTGCCGGGCGGGGCTGATCGTGGGGGCGGAGGACCCGAGCGACCGCTTTCCGTACTGGGTGCGGCGGCTGTCGGCCGGTGGGGAGGTGCTCGCGCCCGGACGCCCGACCGACCGCGTGCAGTTCGTGGACGTCGCCGATCTGGCGGCCTGGCTACTGCACGCCGCCGGCACCCGCCTCACCGGCACGTACGACGGCAGCGGTCCGGCGCTGTCCCGGGCTGAACTGTTGGCCGGGGTGGCCGCCGGGCTGGGCGTCGCCGATCCGCTCCTCACCTGGGTCGACCAGGATTTTCTACTGGCCCGGGACATACGCGAGTGGTCGGGGGAGCGGGCACTACCGCTGTGGGTGCGGCTGCCGGAGTGGGGCGGCCTGATGGACCGGGACGTCCGACCGGCGCTCGACGCCGGACTGGCGGTCCGGCCGCTGTCCGACACCGTTCGGGCGACCGCGACCTGGATGGCCGCACAACCAGCCGCCGTCCGGCAGGGCGGACTGGACCCGGCGGATGAGGCGGCGCTCCTGGGGGAGTGGCACGCTGTGCAGGACGGGTGATCCCGATCGACGGTACTTTTCCCATCACGGCCAGTCATGGTTGACGCTCACGCCTCATGAAAGTAAGTTTCATCCGTGGCGAAGAGTCCGAAGATTTCCGCGAGTCACGAGCCCGGTGGGCTGATCGTCCACATCAGTGGCCTGCTTCCGTCGCTGTCGCCAGCCGAACAGCGGGTGGCCCGTCTGGTCGTGTCCGACCCGGCGGCCGCCGCCCGGCGGACCATCACCGACCTCGCCACCGCGGCCGAGACATCCGAGGCGACCGTCATCCGGTTCTGCCGGTCGGTCGGCATGGACGGCTACCCGCAGCTGCGCATCCGGCTCGCCGCGGAGGCCGCGCGCCGGATCGAGCCGCCGGACGCCCGGGTGGTTGGCGGTGACATCCCGCCCGGCGCCGACCTCGCCCAGATCATCGCCACCATCGCCTTCAACGACGCACGCGCGGTGGAGGAGACTGCCGAGCAACTCGACCCGGCCGTCTGTGAGCAGGTGGTCGAGGCGATCGCCAACGCCGGCCGGATCGACATCTACGGCGCCGGGGCCAGCGGGTTCGTCGCCTCCGACTTCCAACAGAAGCTGCACCGCATCGGCCGGATCGCCTTCTACTTCCCGGACGTGCACACCGCGCTGACCTCGGCGGCCCTGCTCGGTCGCGGCGACGTGGCGATCGGCATCTCGCACACCGGCACCACCTCCGACGTGATCGAGGTGCTGGAGCAGGCCCGGACGCGGGGCGCCGCCACCGTGGCACTGACCAACTTCCCGCGCTCGCCGATCACCGACGTGGCCGACTTCGTGTTGACCACCGCCGCCCGCGAGACCACCTACCGTTCCGGCGCGACGGCCAGCCGACTGGCCCAGCTCACGGTGGTCGACTGCCTCTTCGTGGGCGTGGCCGCCCGCAACCGGTCCAAGGCGCGTAAGGCCCTCGAGGCGACGGCGGAAGCGGTCCAGTCGCACCGGGTGGGCGCCAACCGGAGGCGGGGATGACGGCCGGCGTCGAGCCCGACGAGGACACGCCAGCACGCCCCGCCCGCCCGACGGTCCGGGTGGGTGCCCCGACCGAACGGCGCAACCCGCTGAGCGTCGACCTCGACCTGATGTCGACCCGTGACGTGCTCACCGTTATCAACGAGGCCGACCGACGGGTACCGGCGGCGGTCGCCGCGGTGCTCGACGAGATCGCCGCAACGGTCGATCTGGCGGTCGCGGCGCTGCGTGGCGGCCATCGGGTGCACTACTTCGGGGCCGGCACCTCTGGCCGCCTGGGTGTGCTCGACGCGGCCGAGCTGGCACCGACCTTCAACTCGCCCCGGCACTGGTTCTGCTCCCACCTCGCCGGTGGGCCGGACGCGATGTGGCGGGCCGTGGAGGACGCCGAGGACGACGAGCGGGGCGGCGCGGTCGATGCGGCCGGGTGTGTGCACGCCGGCGACCTGGTGGTCGGTCTGGCCGCCAGCGGACGCACCCCGTACGTCCTCGGGGCGCTCGCCGCGTCCCGCGCCACGGGTGCCTCGACGGTGCTGCTCTGCGCCAATCCGGAGGCGGAGGCCGCCCGGTCGGTCGACGTGTTCATTGGGGTGGACACCGGACCGGAGGTGGTCACCGGGTCGACCCGGATGAAGGCGGGCACCGCGCAGAAGTTGGTGCTCAACACGTTCTCCACCGCCGTCATGGTGCGCCTGGGACGGGTCTACTCGAACCTCATGATCGACATGGTGGCCACCAACGCGAAACTCCGCGGGCGGATGATTTCGATCCTGGTCGAGGCCACCGGCTGCTCGGAGGAGATCTCCAGGCGGGCCCTCAACGAGGCCGACGGCGATCTGAAGACCGCGCTGGTCTCGCTGGTCTCCGGTGCCGAGGTCGCCGCCGCCCGGGCCGCTCTGGCCCGCTCTGCCGACCAGGTTCGCGGCGCGCTGGCCCTGCTCGCCTCCTAGCCCCCAAACCCCGTACCGACGGATGGGAAGCGAACGGGGCTCCGGATTGTTCATCTGGCCGGGGGGTAATACCACCTCCGTAGATGAACCGACCGGTCCACCGGTGCGTATCTGGCAGTGACCAGGATCGCAGCTCGGTGGTGACCCGGGTCGCTGTGCCCCCGCGGCGGGCGGTGTTGCCATAGTTGCGGGCGTTCGGCGATTCGTCGACCCGCCAACCCGTACGTGGTGCCCAGAGGCGCGCCACCCGGCGGGTGCTGACAGCAAACGTGGACCGTGCTCTCAGCTACTACTCAGGCATTCGTGACACTTTCGACTCTGGACATGGAATCCCTGACACGTCTCATCTGTTGTGTAGGTGTCAGCACCGGTGGGCACAGCAGAAGGTTACCGGGGAAGGGCTGACGGACGTGGGGACGGCAAGGAACCGGGCAACCGGCGCGAGCGAGGGGACCGTGGGCAACGTGGACAAGAACATCGGCATGCGCACCGACGAGGTTGCCGAGGAGCGCGACCTGGTCGGCGTCTACCTGCACGAGATCTCCCGGACGCCACTGCTGGACGCCGCCAAGGAGGTCGATCTCTCCAAGGCGATCGAGACCGGCCTCTACGCTGAGCACCTGCTCGGCGAGGACCGCGTCCCCGCCGGTGTCGACCGGGCTGACCTGGAGTGGCTGGTCGTCGAGGGGGAGCGCGCGAAGGACCTCTTCATCCGCGCCAACCTGCGACTGGTCGTGTCAATCGCCCGCCGTTACGTGCGCTCGGGCATGCCCATGCTGGATCTGATCCAGGAGGGCAACACCGGCCTCGTCCGGGCGGTCGAGAAGTTCGACTACGAGCGCGGCTACAAGTTCTCCACCTACGCCACCTGGTGGATCCGCCAGGCCATCAGCCGGGCGATCGCCCAGCAGGAGCGCACGGTCCGTCTTCCGGTGCACCTGGTCGAGGACGTCAACCGGATGCGCAACGTGGCCCGGCAGCTCACCCGTGAGCTGGGTGGCGACCCGGAGCCGGACCAGATCGCCGCCGCCCTCGGCGTCACCGTCGAGCGGGTCAACGAGCTACGCCGCTGGTCGCAGGACACCGTCTCGCTGGACACCCCGGTGGGCGACGACGGCGACACGAACCTCGGCGACCTGGTCGCCGACAGTGACGCGCCGTCGCCGGAGGACATCGTCCTCAGCGGCCTGGAGCGGCAGCGCATCGAGGGGCTGCTGAACCACCTCGACGACCGGTCGGCCGGCATCATGCGGGCCCGGTACGGGCTTGAGGACGGCCGCGAGCACTCGCTCACCGAGGTCGCGTCCCGGTTCTCCCTGTCCCGCGAACGGATCCGGCAGCTGGAGATCCAGGCCCTCGGCCGGCTCCGTGAGCTGGCCCGGGCAGAGGGGCTGCAGGCAGCCTGACCTGCCAGTAATGACGGCGAACGGCCGGCGTCCGATAGGGGGACGCCGGCCGTTCGCCGTATCCGGTCCGGCTAGCGGACCCGGCCGTAGCCCTGGATGGACATCATGTTCATGCCCCGTTTGAGCACGTTGCGGCCGGCGCTCGGTGCGTCGATCACCTGGCCGCCGCCGACGTAGAGGGCGACGTGCCCGAGCCCGCTGTAGAAGACCAGATCTCCCGGGCTTAGGTCGCCCCGACCGATGTGGGCGACCGCACCCCACTGCATCCGGGTGTTGTGCGGCAGCGACTTCCCAGCCGCCCGCCAGGCCGCCGAGGTCAGCCCGGAGCAGTCGTAGCCGTTCGGCCCGTCGGCCGCCCAGACGTACGGCTTGCCCAGCGCGCCGAAGGCGTAGCGCACCGCGACGCCGGCCGCACCGGCGACGGCGGGTACGTTCGCGGCCTCGGTGGCCGCCGCCCTGGGCGCGGGTTGCTCGGTGGCCGCCCCGTACGCCTGCCGGCGCAGCTCGTACAGGTTGGCCAGGTCCTTCTCGATCTGCTTCTTGGCCGCCGAGAGTTGGCGGGCCTGCGCGGCCTGCCGGGTCAGCGTGGCGTCCAGGCGGCTCTTCTCATCGAGCAGCCGTTGCTGGGTGGCGGTGAAGCCCGAGATGCGTTCCTGCCGTTGGCGGGTCAGTTGATCGAGCGCGCCGAGCCGGTCCAGCAGCGCCGCCGAGCCGCCGGGACGCAGCAGCGCGTCCGCGGTCCGCAGACCACCACTCTTGTACGCGGTCGTGGCCAGCTCGGCGACGTCAGTCCGGCTCTGCTCGGCCTGCTGTTCGAGCGGGCCGATGCGGGCCTGTAATCGGCCCGCTGCCGTCTTGTTGGTCTTGATCTCCTCGCGGAGCTTGTTGTATGACTCGACGACCCGCTCCAGCTCGGCCGAGGACGTCTCGATCCGGCGGGTCAGGTCAGCGGGTGACGGCTCGGCGTATGCCGCCGCCGTCGGTGCGATCAGCGCGGCCGACATGCCGACCAGCGCCACGGTACGCAGCAGGTTTCTCAGGGATGACAAGAGCGGAAGGCTCCTCTCCCACGGCCGCCGACGGGGCTGCTGATGCCCTCGGCGACACCGGCCGGGGCCACCCGGGCGGACGGCACTGGGCCGGACCGGCCCGCCCAACCTAACCCGGGACGGATGTCGCCCGCAGTTGAAGCAGGGGCGAATGTTGGCAAAGTGGCGGGAAGTAGCGCTGCGGCAGGTGGCTTTAGCGGGGCTGCTGACGCGCGACGAGTCTTCCGGCGCGATCCCTTTCTGGGTCGATTGACGGATATACGACCTTCGTCGTTCCGGGCGTATGACGCCGGATAGCAGTGCGCCATAACCGATAAAACCTGAAATGGATGCTGTTTCGCGACGATGTCCCCCGGCCGGGTGAGCTGTCGGGAGGCCGTAACTTGCCCGGTGGGCTGGCGGCGCCACAACACAATGAAGGCCGGAGCCGGGAATCCCGTCGACAGGCAACGATGCCTCACCCGCAGACCAGCCCGGCGAACCGCCCCGCGGGAGGAACCGTGAATCGTGAAGGCGCAAAGACGCGACCGTCGCGAACGGTGCCGGGCGCAAGGTCGACCCTGCTGTACGCGCGACCCGGCATCATCGTGACCGTCGACCGGTTCACCGTCGGCCGGACGAGTTACCGGGTCGCCGACCTGACCCATCTGCGCACCACCCGGGGCCCCCACGACCGGATCGCCGTCCGGGCCGTCGCGATCACCGCCGCCATGATCGGCGGTGTCGGGCTGCTGCTCGGCTTCACCGGCGGCCTGCAGCGGCTGACCGCCGGGGCGTACCTCATCCTCGGTGCGGTGTTCCTGCTGCCGGCGGCGCTGGCCCTGGTCGGCGACCGCTGGCGGCCACCGCCGTACGAGTTGTGGGGGTGGCACCGGGGTGCCGAGGTGCTGCTGTTCAGCGCCGACGACGAGCGGCAGTTCGGCCAGGTCACCCGGGCGCTGCTGCGCGCCCGGGAGGTGAACCGGTACGGCGGCTGGGTGGACCCGCTCGCTTCGGCCGACCCGTGGCGGCCCAGCCGCTGATCTGGCGCGGGCAGCGGTTACCCCCAACCGACCGCAATTCGATTGTTGATCCAGTCGAATACGCTGATCTTCGATATTGAAGGTTGCGGGCCTTGGCTGGATGGTCGACGGGGGATGTCGTGACGAAGAAGCGGCGGCCGGTTTCCGGCGCGCCATCCAGCGAGCAAGCAGCAGCCCGGCGACAGACGGCCCGCGGAGGGCTGGCCATGTTCCTGGTCGGTCTGGGCTTGGCCGTGGGTTCGCTCGGCTACCGGTGGTGGGACTCCTCCGAGGCGGACCGGCTGCGCGTCGAGGGCGTGCAGGTCCCGGCCACGCTCGCCGACCGGGCCGGTGGCAGTGCCCGAGGCAGCGGCATCGACCGGATCGAGGTCTACTACATGTACGACGGGGAGCAGCACCACGACTGGATCCCCTGCGCCAAGCTGGCAGCCTGCCGCAGCGAGCCGCCCCAGGCATTGACCATCTGGGTGGATCCGAGCGATCCGGAGCACTTCGTGGCGGAGAACGACCGGACCGACGCCTCGCTGTTCCCCCTGATGTCCTGGTCCCTCGTTCCGGTCGGCGTGCTCTTTGTCATCGCGGGCGGCCTGATGCTCGCCCTGGTGAGATCCGACAAGCGGAGCCAGACGCACCGGCCCACCGACCACAAAGGGAGATGACATGACGAAACCGGTCAAACGAGTTGGGTGGCGACCGTCCGCTGCCCGCAACCCAAAGGCGTACGCCTTGTCGGTAGCGGGTGCGGTGCTGATTCTGGTGGGACTGGTGGCGGTCGACTCGGTCCTACTGGTTGCGGTCGGTGCCGCGCTGGCCCTGGCCGGCTGGCTGCTCGCCCGCCGCGCGGCGTGAAGGTCGGAACACCCCGACCGTCAAGCCGTGCGCACCGTCATCGGGGGAGAACCGGCTCCGGGGTCTGCTCCTGCCGCGGTGCGGCCAGCCACCCGGTGACCCGGCGCTCGGCGTAGAACGAGACGAACGGCACGGTGCCGGCCAGCATCACCAGAAGCATCCGCTTCAGCGGCCACTCGGCCCGACGGCTCAGGTCGAACGCGGCCAGCAGGTAGACCATGTAGAGGAAGCCGTGCGCCTGCCCCACCGTCTCGACCACGACCGGATTGTCGAACGCGTACTTCAGCGGCATGCCGATCACGACCAGCAGGATCAGTGCCACGCCCACGATCCAGGCGATCACGCGGTACCGGGTAAGGGCTGCGCCCACCTTCGTCCGTCCTTCCGAGCCCGGCTCAGCCGGGATAGTCACCGGGTCGAGCGCCCGGGTTGGCGTTCAACCATGACAGGTAGTGGTTGTAGGCGGCCAGGTCCGAGTCGTCGACGGCCTCGCCGCCGGCCGGCACCCGGGACACCCGCACCGGTCGGCGTACCGCCGGTCGGGACCCGGCGGTGACGGTCGGCTCAGGTTCGGCGGCCGGGTCAACCGGCGGCGCGTCGGCCGCTGCGGCGGCCCGGTGGGCCAGCCGCACCTCGCGCCACCAGACGTAGACCACGAAGCCGGCGAAGATCGGCCACTCGACCGCGTACCCCCAGCTGATGCTGTTGCCGGCGGTGGCCCGGCTGATCTGCCACCAGCCCAGCCCGAGGAAGCCCACGACCAGCACGACCATGGCCACGTGACGCGCGATCCACGCCGGGGTCCAGAGCCACCTCATGGCATCGAGGGTACCGGGCACGCTGCCGCTCTCCGACACCGTGTCGTAGTTGTCGCACGGCGGGGGATGGTTTGGCATTACCCGGTGTGGGCATCCGTCTAGACGCCAGCCCAAACGAGACCAGGGGGGCGATGATGACCGGATCGGTACGCGAGGACGGCTTTCCGTCCAGCGGTAACAGGGATATGAGCCCGGAGCAGCGGGTGCCCGAGTGGGGCGGTGACCACCTCGCCGACCCGGCGGGCGACGGCCCGGATCCCGACGGCGACCTGCTCGGCGTCGACCCGACGGAGCTGACCGACGAGGATCTGATCCGCGAGATGCACAGCCTGCACCGCACCCGGCTGGACACCCTCCGACACGCGGCGGACTCCGCGCTCGCCAACCACCTGCGGCGTACGGCGGAGCTCGAAACCGAGTACCTGGCCCGGCACCCGGGCCGGGAGATCGACCCGAGCCGCCTGCGGGGCGTGTGATGCCGGCGCGTGCGGTGCGCGGCATGTCCGCGCCGCCCGAGGTGGTCTTCAACACGGCCACCGACCCCGCCCGCGCGTCGGCGTGGTTGCCGGAGCCGCTGCGCGGCGACGGCAGTCCCGCGGCGGAGATCAGTGGCGAGGAACTGCGGGCCCGCTGGGGCGACGGCGACGACGCCGACTGGTCCGCCGAGATCCGGGTGGAGCCGGCGGACTCCGGCGGCGCCCGGATCCAGCTCGACCTGGTTGACAGGTCGGGCGGGCCGGAGCCGGACCAGCTGGCCGACGAGGCGCTGAGCAACCTGATCCGCGAGGTCGCCGACAACCTCCAGGCCGGCTGAGACCTTCGCCGGCCCGAACCCGGCCGGCGCCCCGGTAGCGGGCCTGCGATCCCCGACCAGCCGCGCGGGACGGCCAAGCGCGCACCACCACGACACGCGAGGAGACCGGGTGACCCCCACTGGCCTGCGACAAAAGGTGGCGCGACTGCGCCGGGCGTACGCGCCGCACGAGCATCGCCCGCTCGGCGGCTACCTGGTGGCGATGGGCACCTATGCCGGGGTCACCGGGGCGCTCGCCGGCCTGGTGAAGGCGACCGGGCGGCCGGTGCCCGAGCGTCCCGCCCCGGCCGACGTGGTGCTGCTCTCCATCGCCACGCACAAGCTCAGCCGGCTGCTGTCCAAGGACGCGGTGACCAGCCCGCTGCGGGCGCCGTTCACCCGGTACGACCGCCCGATCGGCAGCGGCGAGGTGATGGAGCAGGTCCGCGACTCGGGCAGCTCCACCCGGCACGCCATCGGGGAGCTGCTGAGCTGCCCGTTCTGTCTGGCGGTCTGGGTCGCCACCGGGCTGACCGGGGGCCTGGTGCTCGCGCCCCGGCTGACCCGGCTGGTGGCCACCGCGCTGACCGCGATCGCCGCGTCCGATTTCCTCCAGATGGCGTACGCGACGGCGCAGCAGGCCGCCGAGGGCGGGCACGACGACGACTGACCCCAACAGAGCGCAGCGGGGGCCGGCGGTTGCCGGCCCCCGCTGTCGTACGCGTCAGCGCTGCATGCCGGACCAGCCGTGCGGCGACTCCGGCTCCCGTTCGTCCTCGTCGGCCCCGGTGATGATGTCCCGGTCCACCGCCGTCTTGTCATGTTCGTTGGCGAAGTCCGGTTCGGGCGTGGTGTCCCTGCCCTTCGGCGGTTGGGCCAGCGCCGCCACCTTCTCGTCGTGGTCCTCGTGGTGCGTCATGTCGGTGTCCCTCCAGAGGTCGTCGGCGCGCTCGGGGTCGGGGTGCGAGGTGGCGGGCGCGCTCACCCGACGGAGCCGCCCAGCAGGTCGCTGACCTCGTCCACCGCGTACTCGCCCTCGGGCAGCGAGTCGATCCGGGCCAGCAGGTCCGGCGGGAGCTCGGCGGCCACCGCCCGGCGGTAGATCTCCGCCTGGGTGACCCGTTCCTGACCCCGGTAGATGTCGTCGAGCAGGTCGTCGAGGGCCTGGGTGTCCGGCTCGCCGGCCACGGATGCGTCGTCGGTCACGCCGATCAGCTACCCGGGCCGTAATCGGTCAAACGTCGCGCCAAATGGCCCCGCGCTTGGCCGTGGCGGACATACGACAGCGCCGCCCCCGGCCGGTGGGCCGGGGGCGGCGCTGGTGTCGGTGTGCAGGTCGCCTCTCGGCGAGTGGCACTACGCGGCTCCAGCCGGACGGTATTCCGCGAAGGCTATTTAGGTGAGGCCCGGGGACACTGGACACACCGACACCCCAGTCAACGAGCGGACCCCCACCGCTGTTCCGCCCTTTCCTGTGGTCGCCGTCACAGCGACCGGCAGGTCAGGCCGGGGTCGGCAGGGTGGCCCGCCGGGCCCGGACGGCGGTGGCCAGGTGATCGAGCACCTCGGCGGTGTCGTCCCAGCCGAGGCAGGCGTCGGTGACCGAGCGGCCGTACTCCAGCTCCCGGGTCGGGTCGAGGTCCTGGCGGCCGGGCAGCAGGAACGACTCCAGCATCACGCCGGTGATCCCGCGCTGGCCGGCGGCCAGTTGGGCGGCCACATCGGCGGCGACCAGCGGTTGGTTGCGGTGGTCCTTGCCGCTGTTGGCGTGGCTGGCATCGATCACGAGCCGCTCCGGCAGCCCGGCGGCGCGGAGCAGGTCGAGCGCGCCGGCCACCGACTCCGCGTCGTAGTTGGGCCGGCCACCCCCGCCGCGCAGCACCAGATGCCCGTCGGTGTTACCCCGGGTGTGCATGATCGCCGGGGTGCCGGAGAAGTCGATGCCGGGGAAGACGTGCGGGACGCCGGCGGCGCGGATCGCGTCCACGGCGGTGCCGATGCTGCCGTCCGGGCGGTTCTTCATGCCGATCGGCATGGAGAGGCCGGAGGCGAGCTGCCGGTGCACCTGGCTCTCCACCGTGCGCGCTCCGATCGCGCCCCAAGCCACCGTGTCCGCGATGTACTGCGGGGTGATCGGGTCGAGGAACTCGCAGCCCACCGGCAGGCCGAGGCGCAGCACGTCGAGCAGCAGTGCCCGTGCCCGCCGCAGGCCGGTGTTGACGTCCCCACTGCCGTCTAGCCCCGGGTCGTTGATCAGGCCCTTCCAGCCCACCGTGGACCGCGGCTTCTCGAAGTAGACCCGCATGACGATCAGCAGGTCGTCGGCGACCCGGTCGGCGGCGACGCGGAGCCGCTGGGCGTAGTCGAGGGCGGCAACCGGGTCGTGCACCGAGCAGGGGCCGACCACCACCAGCAGGCGGTCGTCCTCGCGGTCCAGCACGCGACCCACCGCGCGTCGGCCGGTCAGCACGGCCGAGGCGAGCGGGGCGTCCAGGGGCAGCTCGTGGTGCAGCAGTGCGGGCGTGGTCAGCGGCACGACACGGTCGATCCGCTGATCGCTGACCCGATCGGTCTCCGGGGTCGTCACGGTGGGAATCCTTCCGCCGACCGTGCCCGGGGCCGGTGCCCGGGACGAGCCGGCTGCTCGTACGCAAAAGGGCAGGAACGATAGCTCCTGCCCAGCCGGCTCGGTCCGTGGTGACGTCAGATCATGGTGAAGTCACCGGCGTGCGAGCCGGCTGCCTAAACCATCGATACGAACGCGTCACGGGCCCAGCGTACCCGACCGGGCCGTGAAGCTGAGCGGGTCGTCCCAGAAGGCTGGACGATCACCGCGTGGCAGGGCCGAGGCGGGGGTAACAGGGGTGCCATGACAGAAGAGCAGAGCGATCAGGACCGGGTCGAGTCCCGGGCGCACCTCCTACCCGAGGAGGCGGCGGTTGGCAGCGACGACGCGGAGGCGCAGGCGGAGGCCATCCTCACCGAGTCGGATATTCGCGAGGCGGACCAGAACGCGGCCCCGGACACGGTGCTGGAGCACCGCACCTCGGATCAGACGGTGGTCGCCGTCGAGCCGCCGGACTGACCGACCGCCACGGCCCACGCGGACGCGACCGCGAGCACCAGGCGCGGCGCGTCCGCCCCGGGCCGCGGTGGCGCGGTCGGCTCGCCGACCCACCACGCGTCACCTTTCCGCCCGCGAGATCGGATAGCGTCGTGCCATGCCCGACAGCGGTTACCCCTGGCCCATCGAGACGTCCCGACTGGATAACGGCCTGCGCGTGGTGGTGAGCGAGGACCGCACCGCGCCGGCCGTGGCCGTCAACCTCTGGTACGACGTCGGCTCCCGGCACGAGCCCGAAGGGCAGACCGGCTTCGCCCACCTCTTCGAGCACCTGATGTTCGAGGGCTCGGTGAACGTGGCGAAGACCGAGCACATGAAGCTGATCCAGGGCTCGGGCGGCTCGCTCAACGCCACCACCAACCCGGACCGGACCAACTACTTCGAGACGGTCCCGGCCGAGCACCTGGAGCTGGCGCTCTGGTTGGAGGCCGACCGGATGGGCGGCCTGGTCCCCGCGCTCACCCAGGAAACCCTGGACAACCAGCGCGACGTGGTAAAGAACGAGCGCCGGCAGCGATACGAGAACGTCCCGTACGGTGACGCCTGGCTGCGGCTGTTGCCGCTGCTCTACCCGCCGGGGCACCCGTACCACCACTCGACGATCGGCTCGATGGCCGACCTGAACGCCGCCGACCTCGCCACCTTCCAGGCGTTCCACGAGACGCACTACGCGCCCAACAACGCGGTGCTCACCGTGGTCGGCGACGCCGCGGCCGCCGAGGTGTTCGCGCTGGCCGACAAGTACTTCGGCGCGCTGCCCGCCCGCGACGACATCCCGCTGGCCCCGGACGGCCGGAGCGTCCCGGCGACCGGGCGACCCGCCGCCGAGACGGTGACCACCGACGTGCCGGCCCCCCGGGTGTACGTGGCGCACCGCGGCTACCCGTTCGGCAGCCCGGGGTACGACGTGCTCACGGTGCTCGCCACCGTGCTCGGCAGCGGCCGGGGCAGCCGCCTCTACCAGCGGCTCGCCGATGGTGAGCGGATCGCCCAACCGGACCTGGTCGGGGCGTACGGCGTGGACCTCGCGCACGCCCCGGCGCCGCTGATCGCCACCGCCACCGCCCGCCCCGGGGTGAGCGCCGAGCGGCTGGCCGAAGGGCTGGCCGAGGTCGTCGACGAGCTGGCCACCGTGCCGGTCACTGCCGCCGAGCTGGACCGGGCCAAGGCGTTGCTGAGCACCGCGTGGTGGCGGCAGATGTCGACGGTGGACGGCCGCGCCGACACGCTCGGCCGGTACGCCACCCAGTTCGGTGACCCGGCACGGGCCGCCGACCGGCTGCCCAGCTGGCTCGCGGTGACCGCCGAGCAGATCGCCGAGGCCGCCGCCGAAGTGCTGGACGCCGCCAACCGGGTGACCCTGACCTACCTGCCCGAGGAGACCCCATGACGCTGATCGCCGTCCGTCCCGGCCCGGGTGCCGCTCGCCCGTACCGGTTCCCGCCGGTGGTCCGCCGCGCCGTGGCCGGCGGTCAGGTGGTCGCCGCTCACCTGCCCGGGCAGAACCTCGCCGTCGCGCTGCTGCTGCTCGACGCCGGCGCCGGCCGAGAGTCGACCGGCAAGGAAGGGCTGGGCGGGGTGCTGGCCAAGGCGCTGGAGGAGGGCACCGCGCAGCGGGACGCCACCGCGTTCGCGCTGGCCATCGAGGCGCTCGGCACCGAGCTGGTGACCGGGCTGGACTGGGATTCGTTCCAGGTCAGCGTCCAGGTGCCGGTGGACCGGCTGACCGCCGCGGTGCAGCTGCTCGCCGAGGCCGTCCGGACGCCCCGCGTGGACCCGGCCGATGTCAGCCGGGTCCGTGACGACGAGGCGACCGCGCTGCGGATGGACTGGGCCAACCCCGGCCCGCGCGCCGACGCCGCGCTGCGCGCGGACCTGTTCGGCGCGGAGAACCGCTGGGGGCGCCCGATGTACGGCGACCCGGAGTCGGTGGCCGGGCTGGACGTGGAGGACGTGACGGTCTTCCACTCCGAGTGGTTCCTGCGGCCGGGCACCCTGATCGTCGCCGGTGACCTGGACCGGATCGACCTGGACGCGCTGGCCGCCGCGGCGTTCGCCGGCACCGGTGGGGGCGCGGCCGATCGGGGTGGCCCGATCGACGTGCCGCTGCACAGCGGTCGGCGGATCATCCTGGTGGACCGCCCCGGCTCGGTGCAGTCCACGCTGCGGCTCGGCCACCCGTCGCCGCACCGGTCGCACCCCGACCACGTGCCGATGACGCTCGCCGGCACGGTGCTCGGCGGGGCGTTCACCTCCCGGCTCAACCACCTGATCCGCGAGGTGCGCGGCTACACGTACGGCATTCGGGGCGACTTCGCCTCGTCGCGGCGGTTCGGCCGGTTCGCGGTCAGCTCCGGCGTGCAGACCGCGGTGACCACGCCGGCCCTGGTCGAGGCGGTCGGCGAGATCACCCGTACCCAGGTCGCCGGGGTGACCGAGGACGAGCTGGCGGTGGCCCGATCCTGGCGGGCCGGGCAGCTCTCGGTCGAGTTGCAGAGCCCTCGGGCGATCGCCTCCGCGCTGACCACGCTGGTGGTCCACGACCTGCCGGACGACTACCACGCACGGCTGCGTGAGGCGCTGCTCGCCGCCGACGTGGACCAGGTCTCCGCAGCGGCGGCCACCCACCTGCACCCGGACGCGCTGACCCTGGTCGTCGAGGGCGACGCCGCCATCATCCGCGACGAGCTAACCGCCGCCAACCTCGGCGAACTGATCACCCACCCCTGATTCCGCGCTGATCATGGGGTTGACGGGGAGTTCGATCACCGAACACCCCGCCAACCCCATGATCACCGGAGCGGGCGGGGGAGGGCCGGTGGGCCGGGGGTCTGGGTTGGGTGTGATGCGGGACCCGGGGGGTGGGAAAGGGCTCCCGGTTGTGGGGGCGGGCTGGGTAGCCTCGCGGGCATGAGGATCGGCATTGTGGGGGCCACCGGCCAGGTCGGTGGCGTGATGCGGCAGGTGCTGGCGGAACGGGAGTTCCCGGCGGAGCAGGTGCGGTTGTTCGCCTCGGCGCGGTCCGCCGGGCGGACGCTGCCCTGGCGTGACGGCGAGGTGACCGTCGAGGACGCCGCGACCGCGGACTACTCCGGGCTGGACATCGTGCTCTTCTCGGCCGGTAAGGGGACGGCCCGGGAGCTGGCCCCCCGAGTCGCCGAGGCCGGTGCCGTGGTGATCGACAACTCCTCGGCGTTCCGGATGGACCCGCTGGTGCCGCTGGTGGTGGCCGAGGTCAACCCGCACGCCGTCACCGAGCGCCCCAAGGGCATCATCGCCAACCCCAACTGCACCACGATGGCCGCGATGCCGGTGCTGC
Organism: Micromonospora sp. NPDC005173; assembly: GCF_040608515.1. Taxonomy (NCBI): domain Bacteria; kingdom Bacillati; phylum Actinomycetota; class Actinomycetes; order Micromonosporales; family Micromonosporaceae; genus Micromonospora; species Micromonospora sp. NPDC005173. The sequence goes on along the minus strand of NZ_JBEXIK010000021.1, from coordinate 21,824 downwards.
GTCCGCTGCACGCCGAGGCCGGCCTGGTCGGCCTGGTCGTCTCGACGTACCAGGCGGTCTCCGGCGCCGGGCTGGCCGGCGTCGCCGAGCTGGACGAGCAGGTCCGCAAGGTCGCCGAGCACGCCGCCGCGCTCGCCTTCGACGGATCGGCCGTGGAGTTTCCCGCGCCGCGCTCGTTCGCCGAACCGATCGCCTTCAACGTGCTCCCGCTGGCCGGCTCGATCGTCGACGACGGCTCGTTCGAGACCGACGAGGAGCAGAAGCTGCGCAACGAGAGCCGCAAGATCCTGGAGATCCCCGACCTGAAGGTCTCCGGCACCTGCGTCCGGGTGCCGGTCTTCACCGGCCACTCGCTCCAGATCAACGCCCGGTTCGCCCGGTCGCTCACCCCGCAGCGTGCCCACGAACTGCTCGCCGACGCCCCGGGGGTGGCGCTGACCGACGTCCCGACGCCGTTGCAGGCAGCCGGGAAGGACCCGAGCTACGTGGGGCGGATCCGCGCGGACGAGACCGTCGAGTACGGGCTGGCCCTGTTCTGCTCCAACGACAACCTGCGTAAGGGCGCCGCGCTCAACGCGGTGCAGATCGCCGAGCTGGTCGCCGCCGAGCGTCGCTGACCGTCGGTGTCACCCGAGGCCCGCGCCGGCAACCGGCGGGGGCCTCGGGTCGTTTCAGGGGATGTCGCCGGTCGGCCATCGGGCGCGACGGGCAGCCGGTCGTGCTTGGATGGACGAAGCTGACCGTGCCACCTGGAGGAAGCCGTGCCGGACGACCGCACCCAGCAGGCGTTGACCGACCTGATCGCCGGCCGCTCGATGGGCGTGCTGGCGACGCTCAAGCGCGACGGGCGGCCACAACTGTCCACAGTGGTCTATTCGTTCGATCGGGAGGCGGGGCTGATCCGGGTCTCGGTCACCGACGGCCGCGCCAAGACCGCCAATCTCCGCCGGGACCCGCGGGCCAGCTTCCACGTCGGCAGCGAGGACGGCTGGGCCTACGCGGTGGTCGAGGGGCGCGCCGAGCTGACCGCCCCGGCCAGCGAGCCCGGCGACGAGACCGTCGAGGAGTTGGTGGCGGTCTACCGGTCGCTGCGTGGCGAACACCCGGACTGGGACGAATACCGCGAAGCCATGGTCGCCGAGCGGCGGCTGGTGCTGCGCCTGCCCGTGGAGCGGATCTACGGCGCGCCGCCCCGAGGCTGACGCTCGCCCGTCGTCCTACGGTCGGCCGGCCACCCCGCGTTACCCCGCCCCGAGCGGCGGGTAGACGGGCCGTGCCGACACCGAGAGGGGAGCACCATGACAACGGTCGGAGAGTTCATGACGACCCGGTTGGTGACGATGGACGGCAACGACACACTCATCGCAGCCGCGCAGGAGATGCGCGACAGCGCGATTGGTGATGTGGTGGTGACCGACGGCGACAGTGTGGTCGGCATCGTCACGGACCGGGACATCACGGTCCGGGGTGTCGCCGAGAACATGGACCCGGGCTCGACCCGGTTGAACCAGGTCACCACCCGAGATGTGGTGACCGTGAGCCAGTACGACGACGCGGTGGCCGCCGCAGACCTGATGCGCACCTACGCCGTACGCCGGCTGCCGGTGATCGACGACGGGCGGCTGGTCGGCCTGGTCTCGATGGGCGACCTCGCGGTCGAGCGCGAACCACAGTCGGTGCTGGCAGACATCAGCGCCGACGATCCGAACAACTGACCGTCCGCCGCAAGCGCGCCGGCTCTCCCCGCACGGGAGGGCCGGCGCTGCGCCGTTCCGGGACGTCAGGTCGACTCGACCTGGACCCGCACGTCGGTGGCGGCGCGAGCGGAGGCCACCGTCGCGGCCTCGGCGTCGACCTCCCGTCGGACCCGGGCCGACAACGCCGACCACGGGCTGACCGTCAGCTCCAGCCGCCCCTTTCCGGCCTGCCGCGCCCGCCAGGTGCCGACCACCTCGCCGTTCACCAGCAGGGCGCCGGGATTGCCGATCGCCCGCCACAGCTGCTGCTGGTGCTCCCGCTCCGGCACCAGCAGGTCACGGTCGCGGCCGGCGAGGAAGGGGTCGCCCGGCGGCAGCAGCCGCACCAGCCGTGGCGGGGCAGCGCCGGTCAACGCGTCGAGCGCGTCGGCCGGCAGCCAGGCGGCCCGGCCGTCGACCCGTACCTCGGCCAGGCCGGCCGGCCAGACCCGGCGCAGCTCCGTCGCGGTGGAGCCCAGGAAGCCGGCCGCGTCGGCGGGGGTGGCCGGGCCGAGCAGCCGCAGGTAGGTCGTGATCAGCTCGGCGGTGTGCGCCGCCTCGGCAGGTGGGCCGGGCCAGTCGGGCAGCGGGGCGAGCCGGGCGGCCCGCCCAACGACCACCAGGCGCACCCCGCCGGCGAGCCCGACCTGCTGGAACACCGCCCCGGAGATGTGCCGCGCCTGGCACGTCCGGCAGTCGTAGGTCAACTCCGCGGGCACCCGGTCGGAAACCGCCCGGCTGACTACGCCGCGTTCCAACTCGCTGGTGACCACCGCCTGGAACGCCTCGGCTGTGGCCCGGAACGCGGCCAGCCCGAGCCGGGCACCCGCGCCGATCTGCCCGGGGATCCGCCGGGTGGCGTCGGCGTCACTGAGCGGCCAGATGGCCGCGGCCAGCGTCGGCAGCTCGGCGCGCCGGTGCAGATGCGGGGCGCCCCGCATCGACCAGACCAGCTCCAGCCGGTCGTCCGGCTCGGTCGCGCCGCGCGCCGCCAGCGCCTGCCGGGCCGTGCCGTAGGGCGTGTCCTGCACGCCGAGGGCCAGCACCGCCAGGTCGCCGGGACGCCGGCCGCCGGAGCGGTCGAGCTGCTGGGCCCCGACCCGGTAGGCGAGCACCTGCCGGCGGTCGACCTCTGGCGTCTGCACCGTCATCTGCCCCTCCGTCCCGGACGTCCCGTCGCGCCCACCCCGGTGCCCGGCACGCTACCCGGCCTATCCGACACCACCCGGCGGCTCACCCGATTCGGGCGAGGTTGACCGGAGGACCGGCGGGGACCCGTGCGGGGACGTGCGAAGCCGGCCGCGCGTGCGACGCGAGCACGCCGGGTGGGATCCCGGCCCGGCCAACTGGGGAGGAGTGGACCCGATGGTGGACGCGACCACGAGGTTCTTCGAGGACCTGGACCGGCGGGGGTACGAACCCCTGCTGGCGAAGGCATCCGGGACACTGCGCATCGACCTGCAGGAGGGGGCGCAGACCAGGCACTGGCTGCTGCGGATCGACCACGGCCGGGTGGACGTGAGCCAGGAGGACCGGGAGGCCGACACGGTCCTCGGGACCAGCCCGGCGCTCTTCGAGGACATCGCCGCGGGCCGCGAGCACGGACTGGCCGCCCTGTTCCGGGGGGACATGACGGTGCTGGGTGACGCCCGGCTGGTGGTGCAGGTGGAGCGGGTCTTCCCGGGTTCCCCGGACGCCCGCGGGCCGCGCCGGCGCTTCGCGGGGGAGGTGCACTGATGGGCCAGAGCAACACGGTCCGGATCCTGGACGGCAACACGTTCGTGGTCTGCGAGGACACCGGTGACATCGAGGCGACGCCGAGCGAGCCGACCGGGCTGTTCTCCATCGACACCCGGTTTCTGTCCACCTGGGTGCTGACCGTGAACGGCGAGCGGCTCAACTCGCTCTCCTTCGACGACCTCCAGTACTTCGAGTCGCGCTTCTTCCTGGTGCCGGGGATGGCCACGCACTACATCGACGCCAAGTTGTCGATCATCAGGGAGCGTGCGGTCGGCGGGAGCTTCCGCGAGCAGCTCACCATCCTCAACCACGACGAGAAGCCGGTGGACCTGGAAATCCGAATGGACGCGGCGTCGGACTTCGCCGACCTGTTCCAGGTCAAGGACGAGATCCTGAACAAGAAGGGCGAGATCTACACCGAGGTCGAGGCGGACCGGCTGCGGTTGGGCTACCGCCGGGGCAACTTCAAACGGGAGACGGTCATCTCCTCGTCGGTGGCGGCCCGCTACGACAGCACGGGATTCGTGTACACCGTCCACCTGGAGCCCAACGAGCAGTGGGAAGCGGCGATCGACGTCCAGACCAACGCGGTCGGGCCCGGCGGCCGGGACCTGCGCTTCGGACTGCGGGTGCACGGCAACGAACGGCTCGCCCTCCAGCACGACCTGGAGAAGTGGATCGCGGACGCCCCCAAGGTCAACAGTGAGCACGGTCGGGTAGCCAGCACGTACCAGCGCAGCCTGATCGACCTGGCGGCGCTGCGCTTCTCGCCGCTGTCGCTCGGCGGCGCCACCCTGCCGGCCGCCGGCCTGCCCTGGTTCATGACGATGTTCGGCCGGGACAGCATTCTCACCTGCCTGCAGACGCTGCCGTTCACCCCGCAACTGTCGAAGACCACGCTCCGCGTCCTGGCCTCCCTGCAGGGCAGCCGGTTCGACGACTTCCGGGACGAGGACCCCGGGCGGATCCTGCACGAGATGCGCTACGGCGAGACCGCCGCGTTCGAGGAGCAGCCGCACTCGCCGTACTACGGCTCGGTGGACGCCACACCGCTGTTCGTCGTGCTGCTCGACGAGTACGAGCGGTGGACCGGTGACGTGGCGCTGGTCAAGGAGTTGGAGCAGGAGTCCCGGGCGGCGCTGCGGTGGATCGACAACTACGCCGACCTGGTCGGCAACGGCTACATCTGGTACGAGCGGCGCAACACCGACACCGGCCTGGAGAACCAGTGCTGGAAGGACTCCTGGGACTCGATCTCCTACCGGGACGGCACGCTGCCGCCGTTCCCCCGGGCCACCTGCGAGGTGCAGGGGTACGCGTACGACGCGAAGATCCGGGCGGCCCGGATGGCCCGGCTGTTCTGGGGTGACCCGGAGTTCGCCGACCAGTTGGAGCGGGAGGCGGCTGAGCTGAAGGTGCGGTTCAACCGGGACTGGTGGGTGGACGACGGCGAGTACTTCGCCCTGGCCCTGGACCCGGACGGCCGCCAGTGCGACACCCTCAGCTCCAACATCGGCCACCTGCTGTGGAGCGGGATCGTCGATCCGGAGCGGGCCGAGAAGATCGCGCAGCACCTGGTGGGGCCGCGGCTCTTCACCGGGTGGGGGGTGCGGACGCTGGCCGAGGGGGAGGTCCGGTACAACCCGATCGGCTACCACAACGGCACGATTTGGCCGTTCGACAACTCCTTCATCGCCTGGGGCCTGCGCCGGTACGGCTTCGCCGAGGAGGCCGCCGCCATCGCCAGCGGCATCCTGGACGCCGCCACCTACTTCGACGGCCGGTTGCCGGAGGCGTTCGGCGGCTACCCGCGGGAGCTGACCAAGTTCCCGGTGGAGTACCCGACGGCGTGCAGCCCGCAGGCCTGGTCGACCGGTACGCCGCTGCTGCTGCTGCGCACCATGCTCGGCCTGGAGCCGCACGAGGGGCACCTCGCGGTCGAACCACGGCTGCCGGTGGGGATGGGCCGGATCGAGGTGCTGGACATTCCGGGCCGCTGGGGTCGGGTGGACGCGTTCGCCCGGGGCCGGCTGGACCTCCACAACCTCGCCGACTGACCCGACCGGCCGGCCGAGCCGGTGAATCGGCGGCGACGCGCAGCCCGGCGTCGCCGCCCGGTCTCCACCCAGGCGACCCACAGACGGGCAGGGTAGATTCTGCGAATGCCGGAGCTCGTGTACCCGCCCGTTATCGCCGCCGCCAAGACGATGTTCCGGGTCCTCGACCTGAAGATCACGATCGAGGGCGCCCATCACGTACCCCGCACCGGCGGGGCAGTGCTGGCCAGCAACCACGTCAGCTACCTCGACTTCATCTTCGCCGGCCTGGGTGCACACGCGTCGCACCGGCTGGTCCGGTTCATGGCCAAGCAGTCCGTCTTCGGGCACCGGATCGGCGGTTTTTTGATGCGCGGGATGAAGCACATCCCGGTGGACCGGCAGGCTGGCGCGGCCTCGTTCCGCACGGCCGTGGACGCGCTCAAGCGCGGCGAGGTGGTGGGCGTCTTCCCCGAGGCGACGATCAGCCGGTCGTTCACCGTCAAGGAGCTCAAGAGCGGCACGGTCCGGATGGCCCGCTCGGCGAAGGTGCCGGTGCTGCCGGTCGCGGTGTGGGGCACCCAGCGGCTCTGGACGAAGGGTCGCCCACGCACCCTCACCCGCCGGCACACCCCGATCACCATCCTGATCGGCGAGCCGATCGACCCGGCGGACTATACGGACGTGAACGTGCTGTCCGCCGAGCTGACCACCAGGCTCAGCGCGCTCGTCGACCGGGCGCAGCGGGAGTACCCGGACTCGCCGGCCGGCCCGGACGACACCTGGTGGCAGCCGGCACACCTGGGCGGCAGCGCACCGACACTGGAGGAGGCCGCCGCCCTGGACGCCGCTGGTGAGCACCGCGCCCCCACCGTGTGACCTGGCGACGGTGACCGGATCGTTCCGCAACCGGGCATGATGGTGTCTGCCATCGCGGCCGCCATCTGGCCAGGATCAGAGACATGAGCAGAGCAGCACTCGTCGTTGTCGACGTCCAGGAGTCCTTCCGCCAGCGCCCGATCTGGGCGTGCGGCTCCAACCCCGACCTGGTCCGGCAGGTCGACCGGCTGGTCGCCGCCGCCCGCCAGCGCGGCGACCTGGTGGTCTGGGTCCTGCACTCCGAGCCCGGCACGGGCGGGGTGTTCGACCCGGCCCTCGGGCACGTGCGGCTGATCGACGGTCTGGTCCCTGCCGAGGGTGAACCGACGCTGGTCAAGACCGCGCACAACGCGTTCAGCACCACCAACCTCCAGCAACTGCTCACCCTGGCCGGCATCCACGACCTCACCGTCTGCGGCATCCGGACCGAGCAGTGCGTCGAGACCACCACCCGGGTCGGCGCGGACCTCGGCTACCGGATGACGTTCGTCACCGACGCCACGCTGACCTTCCCCACCCCGCACCGGGACCTGCCGGAGACCGCCACCGTCGAGGAGATCCTCGCCGACCCGCGCACCCTCTCGGCCGAGGAGATGGTCACCCGCACCGAGTACGCGCTGGCCGGCCGCTTCGCGACCATCCGCACGGTGGACGAGTTGACGGGTGCGACCCTGACCGGCGTCCGGGGCTGACCAGGTGACCCGGGTCGTCTTCCTGCTGGTCCCGCAGCTGCACCTGCTGGACCTCGCCGGGCCGGCCCAGGTCTTCTCCAGCGCCGCCGACCTCGGGTACGACTACCGGCTGCACTACGTCGCCGAGCGGGAGCAGGTGCCCAGCGTGCAGGGCGTACCGCTGGTCGCCGAGACCCGATGGCCCGAGCTGACCCCGGACGACCTGGTGCTGGTACCCGGTTGGCGACCGTCGGCGCACGGCCCGCAGGGACCGGTGTCGGCGACCGACCTGCGGCGGCTCGCCGAGCACCACGCGGCCGGCGGCACGGTGGCCAGCGTCTGCGCCGGTGCGTACGCCCTCGGTCGGGCCGGGTTGCTCGACGGCCGGCGCTGCACCACCCACCACGAGGTGCAGGACGACCTGGCCCGCCGGTACCCGGCGGCCCGGGTGGCCCGCGACGTGCTGTACGTGGTCGACGACCGGGTGGTCACCTCGGCCGGCATCGCCAGCGGCATCGACGTGGCGCTGCACCTGGTGGCCACCCGGCACGGCCCGGCGACCGCCGCCCGGATCGCCCGCACGCTGGTCGTCTACGCCCGGCGCAACGGGCACGAGCCGCAGGCCAGCGCGATGATGCGGCATCGCTCGCACCTGTCCGACGCGGTGCACCGGGTGCAGGACCTGATCGACGGCCGGTACGCCGAGCCGCTGCCGCTCGCCGACCTGGCCGCTGCCGGCGGCGTGGCGGAACGGACGCTGACCCGGCTGTTCCGCGCGACCACCGGGCTCACCCCGCTCGGCTACCAGCAGTTGCTACGGGTGGAACGCGCCGAGCACCTGATCGGGCACGGCGCGACGGTGGAGGCCGCCGCGCGGACGGTCGGCTTCACCGACGCCCGGATGCTGCGCCGCCTGCGAGCCCGCTCCACGAGGTCGGCTCCGGCACCGAACGGTAGTAGTCGTCCCGGGACCGGAACTCCACTGGCAGCGAGCCCGGCAGGGTGACCCGGGTGTTTCCGGCGAGCCACCCGGAACCGGCCCGCAGCAGCAGCACGTCCCGCTCCTGCGCGGAGAGGTCGACCAGTTGCGGGTGGATGAGCCGGAACGTGGCCACCGCCCGACGGACCTGCCGGGCCAGCGCGATGACCTCTACGGTCGACCCGCCGAGGGCCAGCGCCGGCTGCTGAATGGTGCGCAGCGCGTCGCAGACGATCAGCAGCTGCGCCACGCCGTCCGGGTCGGCCGGGGGCAGCTCCAACCGGGACGGCCACTGCCAGCGGATCTGACCGCTCATCAGGCCGGTCAGCCGACCCGCCGGCCGAAGGCCGGACGTGTCGTCGGCGACCAGGGAAAACTGCGAGCCGCTGCTCACCCAGCACATCCGCTGGTCGGTGACGGTCACCGACACCGGCCCGGGCAGCCGCCAGCCACGCTGCGACTCCGTCGGCCCGAGCAGGTAACCCGCGACCAGCAGCCGGTACCGGCCGAGCACCCGCTCGCCGGGCACCGGGCGCAGGTCGTAGCGGCGATCCAGGGTCGGCCTGACATCGTCGTCCGGCGCATCGAACCGGTGGGGGCCGATGAAGAACGGGGACGCGTCGGCGTGCATCGTCACGACCTCCCGGTCAGCTGGCTGTGGTGTGAAGCCTGGTGGATCAGCGAGCCGCTGTCATGACGCCCGTTAGGGGGTCGGCCGGTCGTGCGTCGCCTGTGACCGGTAGATGCCGATCTCCTCCGGGCGGACTAGGCCGTCCTCGATCGCCCGGGCGAGCAGCGCCGCCTTTGTGGCGGCCGGCCGCCCCGCCCGGGTGTACTTGATCCGCGCACGGTCGACATACTGCTTGACCGTGTGCTCGCTGATCCGCATCCGGCGAGCCACCGACGCCTTGGACATCGACTGGAACCAGAGCAGCAGCGCTTCGCGCTCCTTGTCGGACAGCATCGGCCGGTCCGGTCGCGGGTCGCCGACCATCGCGCCGGCCAGCGCCGGCGGCACGTACGCGCGGTCGCTCGCCGCAGCCAGCACGGTCGCCACACAGTGCTCCCGGCCCTCGTGCTTGGCCAGGAACGCCACCGCCCCGGCGTCCAACGCGGCGAGCATCGTCTCCGGGTCGGTGTGCTCCGAGTAGACCACCACCCGCCGCCCGGTGGCGCTCAGCTCGGCCAGCTTGTCCAGCACCATCCGACCGTGCAGGCGGAGGTCGAGCAGGACCACGTCGGCGTCCGGCGCCGCCCGCAGCACCTCGTCCGGGTCGTCCCCGGTGGCCAGCACGGTCAGCCTCGGCTCGGTGGCGAGCCAGGCGCGCACCCCGTCGACCACCACCGGGTGGTCGTCGACGATCGCCACCCCGACCGGCCGGTCGCCGGTCACTTCCGCCACCGGGTCTGCGCCCATCTGATGTCCCCGTCCCGCTCGTAGAGGTGCTGTACCGGCCCGTCGTCGTGCTCCCCGAGCGGCGGGCCGGCCGCCACAGGCCCCTCCCGGTCCGGCGTGACCAGGCTGATCACCACCTCGTCAGGACCGGAAACCACGGTCAGTCGGGCCCAGCCCCGCGCGTCGGCGAGGACGCCGGTGAGCGGGTCGGCCAGCCGGCGGCGGATCTCCACCGGCAGCGGCGGCGGACTGCCGATGGTGACCAGATCGATCGGCAGTCCGTTACGTTCGGCCAGGTCGGCGGCGGCCCGCAGCTCGTGCAGCAGCGGATCGGGCACGTCGTCGGATTCGGCGATGAGGCGGCGCAGCCGGGCCGCGGCCAGCATGCAGCGGCGCTGCACCTCCGGGTCGTCCGGATCGGCCTGCCCGGCGGCCAGGTCCCCGAGCACCCGCCCGGCCGCCGCGCCGACCAGGGCGAGGCGGTCGCGGCGTTCCCGAAGGGCCCGCTCGGCGGCGTCCCGCTCCGCGGCCATCGCGTGACCGGCGGCTGCGGTGGCTGCCCGGTCCCGGGCCAGGCCGACGATCGCCGCGCTGCCCATGAACACCGCCACCGGCAGCGAGAAGGTGCCGTAGACGTACATCACGTAGCGGGCCAGGTCGGCCGTGTCAGGGCCGTGCCAGAGCACGGCGGCCAACGCGATCAACGCGTGCGTGGCGAGCAGCGCGAGCAGCCCGGTGACCCGCCGGCCCCACATCGCCAGCAGGAAGAACCAGCCGAGCGTGCTCCACACCCAGTTGCCGGCGGTGAACAGCTGCCGTTCGCCGGCTGCGGCGAAGACCGCCACGTCGACGGCGACCAGCAGCGCGGCGAGTGGCCATGGCGGCAGCTGCGCGCCGCGCAGCAGCCGTACCCCGGCCACCGCGCCGGCCACGGCGACCAGCGCCCAGCCGCCGAGCACCACCGCTGGCGCGGCGAACTCCGTGCGGGCGCCCAGCACCGCCGGCAGCCCGATGGCGGCATGCCAGGCCAGCGCGATGGCGACGGCGGCGATCCGGGCACCCCGGTCGGAGGCGTGTGCCACTGCCGCCGGCGCGGCGAGCACCATCGTCGGAGCCGGGTTTCTGGGCCCCGGAACGCTGGTCAGGCCGGGCTGGAGCGCCGGCCCCGGGGCGCGGAGGGTTGCCTCCGGTGCTCCGGGGCGCTCCGCCGGGGCACCGAGGTCAGCCGACACCGGGCCACTCCAGCCGGATCACGGTGCCCGCGCCGGGCGCCGAGCGCACCTCGGCCCGCCCACCGATCGCCGCCATCCGGCCACGGACCGACTCGCGCAGCCCGTACCGGTGCGGTGGGACGCTGGCCGGGTCGAAGCCGGGGCCGTCGTCGGCCACCTCGACCACGATGGCGACCGCGTCCCGGGTCAACCGCAGCGTTGCCCGTGCGCCCGGCGCGTGCCGGACCACGTTGGACAGCGCGGCGTAGGCGCTGTCGGTGATCGCGTCGGCCACGCTGGCGGGCACCGCGCACGACGCCAGCTCCAGGCTCACCCGCAGCTCCGGCAGCCGGTCGGGCACCGTCCGCAGCCGCCCGTCCAGCGGCACCGGACCGTCGCCCGGCACCGGGCCGCCGTCGGTCAGCGCGACGAGGGCACGCAGGTCAGCGGCGCACCGTTCGCTGAACATGGCCGACCGCCCGGGCACCGCGCCGAGCCCCACCATGGTCAGCGTGCCGAGCACCGTGTCGTGCAGGTCGCGGTTCTGCCGGCGTTCGGCCTCCCGGGCGGCCCGGGCGACCAACGCGTCCCGGGTCAGCCGCTGGTGCTCGGCGAACGCCTGGTCCGCCCGCCCGATCCGGCGGCGCATCACGGCCGTCATCATCGCCGTGCAGGCGGTCTGCACCAGCAGGGTGGCCGCGTGCGCCCGGGCCTCGGTGGGATTGCCGGCCCCCTGCGCCCCGGCCGCGTACGCGGCGGTGACCAGCAGCCCGGCCGGGATGGACCAGCGTGCCGGGGCGGTGGCCTGCGTGTTGATCACTGTGGTGCTGGCCAGCACCGCGATCCAGCTGCCCTCGCCGGGCAGCACCCCGGGCGCCACCAGGCGGGGGATGAGCAGGCAGGCCACCGCGGTGACCGCGACGTCACCGGCGACCAGGGCCGGGGAAATCCCGTGGCGCAGGGCGCGGGCGGCGTACCAGACGGACCAGCCGGTCAGTGCGGCCACGCCGGGCAGCAGCAGGGCCGGCTCGACCGGCGGGGTACGCACCGACAGCGCCACCACCGCGCCGACCAGCCCGCAGGTCAGCCGCAGCAGTGCCGGCAACGTGGTGAAGATGAGGCCGAACGCGCCGCCGGCCGGATTGTCCAGCGCGGGCGGCGGCGCGGTCGGAGTGGCAACGGCCGGCATCGGGAGGTGTCCTTCCGACAACGACCCGGTCCGGGTCCGCGCGGCAGAGATCGACATCGGAGAATAACATGACCGGTGACAGTCGATCACCCCCCATGCGCGGAGTGTCGTCGACGCGTCACCCTGTGCTGCGAGGCTGGAGCAGGTCCCACCGGTTGCCGTACAGGTCGGCGAAGACCGCGACCGAGCCGTACGCCTCGTGCCGCGGCTCCTCCAGGAACCGCACCCCGGCCGCGACCATCCGGGCATGGTCCCGGGCGAAGTCCTCGGTGTACAGGAACAGGCCGACCCGGCCGCCGGTCTGGTCGCCGATCCGGGCCTGCTGCTCCGCACTGCTCGGCCGGGCCAGCAGCAGCGCCGTCTCCCGGGCGCCCGGCGGGCGGACCACCACCCAGCGGGAGCCGCCCGGGCGGGCGGTGTCCTCCACCAACTCGAAGCCGAGGCCGCCGACGTAGAAGTCGATCGCCTCGTCGTACTCCCGTACCAGCAGCGCGACCAGTCCCAGATGTGCCATCCGGTCATCATGCCGGCGGTCGCGCCGGCCCCGGCCGGCAGTGTCCTCCCGCTCGGCGGGGTCGCGCAGCCGGTCAGCCTCGCGAAGCCGATCCTGATCGACCGGACGCGTCACGCTCGACCGTTGGCCCCTGCTTTGTGGCACGATTTCGCAGGTGACCAGCAAACCCGACGCGGCGCAGCGCCTGAGCGACCTGGCGCGGCTGCGCCGCGTCCGCGACCGGATCGACCGGGAGTACGCACAGCCGCTGGACGTCGAGGCGCTCGCCCGTGGCGCGCACATGTCCGCCGGGCACCTCAGCCGCGAGTTCCGGCTCGCCTACGGCGAGTCGCCGTACAGCTATCTCATGACGCGGCGCATCGAGCGGGCGATGGCCATGCTGCGCCGTGGCGACCTCAGCGTCACCGAAGTCTGTTTCGCGGTCGGCTGCTCGTCACTGGGCACCTTCAGCACCCGCTTCACTGAGCTGGTCGGTGTGCCGCCCAGCACCTACCGGCGTGAGGCGGCGGCCGCGACGGCGGGGATGCCGTCCTGCGTGGCGAAACAGGTGACCAGACCGGTCAGGAATCGAGAAGCGCCGGCTCCCGGGCCGCGCCTAGCGTGACCGTCATGCAGATCACCATTCACTCGAGCTTCCTCCCGCACACCGACCCGGACGCCTCGCTGGCCTTCTACCGCGACACCCTCGGCTTCGAGGTTCGGAACGACGTCGGATACGAGGGGATGCGCTGGATCACCGTCGGCCCCGCCGACCAGCCCGACACGTCCATCGTCCTGCACCCGCCGACCGCCAGCCCCGGCATCACCGACGACGAGCGGCGCACCATCCTTGAGCTGATGGCCAAGGGCAGCTACTTCGGCGTCAACCTGGCCACCGCCGACCTCGACGCCACCTTCGCCAAGCTGGAGGCCAGCGACGCCGAGGTCGTCCAGGAGCCGACCGAGCAGCCGTACGGCGTCCGCGACTGCGCCTTCCGCGACCCCGCGGGCAACATGGTCCGCATCCAGGAACTGCGCTAGACCGACCGTCCGGCAGGAGCGGGTGACCGGTCGGTCCGACGCCCCAACCGGCTGAGCCAGCGGACGCCGACGGAGACCGTGACGGCGGTCCCGCCCAACAGATGGAGACACGATGAGCAAGGCCACGGGGAAGGCCACGCAGTCGCCTGAGCTGCACGCTGCCGACCGCCACGATCTGATCCGCGTGCAGGGCGCCCGCGTGAACAACCTCAAGGACGTCAGCGTCGAGCTGCCGAAGCGCCGGTTGACGGTGTTCACCGGCGTCTCCGGCTCCGGCAAGAGCTCGCTGGTGTTCGGCACGATCGCCGCGGAGTCACAGCGGATGATCAACGAGACGTACAGCGCCTTCGTGCAGGGCTTCATGCCGACGCTGGCGCGGCCCGAGGTCGACGTGCTCGACGGGCTGACGACCGCGATCATCGTCGACCAGCAGCGGATGGGTGGCGACGCCCGCTCCACGGTCGGCACCGCCACCGACGCCAACGCGATGCTGCGCATCCTCTTCAGCCGACTCGGGCAGCCGCACGTCGGCTCGCCCCAGGCCTTCTCCTTCAACGTCGCCTCGATCAGTGGTGCGGGTGCGGTCACCCTGGAGCGAGCCGGGAAGACCGTCAAGGAACGTCGCGAATTCAGCATCACCGGCGGCATGTGTCCGCGCTGCGAGGGCCGGGGCAACGTCTCCGACATCGACCTCACCCAGCTCTACGACGACTCGAAGTCGATCGCCGAGGGCGCGTTCACCATCCCCGGCTGGAAGTCGGACAGCTTCTGGACGGTGCGGACCTACGCCGAGTCGGGCCTCCTCGACCCGAACAAGCCGATCCGCACGTTCACCAAGAAGGAGATGCACGACTTCCTGTACCGGGAGCCGACCAAGGTGAAGGTCGAGGGCGTGAACCTCACCTACGAGGGTCTGATCCCGAAGATCCAGAAGTCGTTCCTGTCCAAGGACGTCGACACGCTGCAGCCGCACATCCGCGCCTTCGTGGAGCGGGCGGTGACGTTTACCGCCTGCCCCGAGTGCGGTGGCACCCGGCTCAGCGAGGTGGCTCGGTCGTCGAAGATCGACGGGGTCAACATCGCCGACGCGTGCGCCATGCAGATCAGCGACCTCGCCAAGTGGGTACGCGGTCTGGACAAGCCATCCGTCGCACCGCTGCTGGCGAAGCTGCAACACACGCTCGACTCGTTCGTGGAGATCGGGCTGGGCTATCTCAGCCTCGACCGGTCGTCCGGGACCCTGTCGGGCGGCGAGGCCCAGCGGACCAAGATGATCCGCCACCTCGGGTCGTCGCTCACCGACGTCACCTACGTGTTCGACGAGCCGACGATCGGGCTGCACCCGCACGACATCCAGCGGATGAACGACCTGCTGCTGCGGTTGCGGGACAAGGGCAACACCGTGCTGGTCGTGGAGCACAAGCCGGAGGCGATCGCGATCGCCGACCACGTCGTCGACCTCGGCCCGGGCGCCGGCACCGAGGGCGGTGAGGTGGTGTTCGAGGGCACCGTCGAGGGGCTGCGGACCAGTGGCACCCGCACCGGGCAGCACCTGGACGACCGCGCCTCCCTGAAGTCGTCGATGCGGACGCCGTCGGGGGCACTGGAGGTACGCGGCGCCAGCACCCACAACCTGCAGGACGTCGACGTCGACATCCCGCTCGGCGTCCTGGTCGTCCTCACCGGGGTGGCGGGCTCGGGCAAGAGTTCGCTGATCCACGGCTCGGTGTCGGGCCGGGACGGCGTGGTGTCGGTCGACCAGGCGGCGATCAAGGGCTCGCGGCGCAGCAACCCGGCGACGTACACCGGGCTGTTGGACCCGATCCGCAAGGCGTTCGCGAAGGCCAACGGTGTGAAGCCCGCGCTGTTCAGCGCCAACTCCGAGGGGGCCTGCCCCGCCTGCAACGGTGCCGGCGTCATCTACACCGATCTGGGGATCATGGCCGGCGTCGCCACCCTCTGCGAGGAGTGCGAGGGAAAGCGGTTCCAGGCATCGGTGCTGGAGTACCACCTCGGCGGCCGTGACATCAGCGAGGTGCTGGCGATGTCGGTGACCGAGGCCGAGAAGTTCTTCGGCTCCGGCGACGCACACACGCCGGCCGCGCACGCCATCCTCGACCGGCTCGCCGACGTCGGGCTCGGCTACCTCAGCCTCGGCCAGCCGCTCACCACGCTGTCCGGCGGCGAGCGGCAGCGGCTCAAGCTGGCCACTCGGATGGCCGAGAAGGGCGGCGTCTACATCCTCGACGAGCCGACCACCGGTCTGCACCTCGCCGACGTCGAGCAGTTGCTCGGCCTGCTGGACCGGCTCGTCGACTCCGGCAAGTCGGTCATCGTCGTCGAGCACCACCAGGCGGTCATGGCGCACGCCGACTGGATCATCGACCTTGGCCCCGGCGCTGGACACGACGGCGGCCGGGTCGTCTTCGAGGGCACACCCGCCGACCTCGTCGCCGCCCGCTCCACTCTCACCGGCGAGCACCTCGCGGCCTACGTCGGCACCTGAGGGAACCGGGGGCGGTGACCGCCCGTCCCATCGCCTGGTGGAGAGGTGGTGAGCCGGGTGCGATCGGGCGGGACGGTACTGGCGGTGGCGCTGCTCGCCGTGGCGCTGGTCGGCTGTGCGGGCCGGAGCGCCGGGCCGGGGGTGGTGGAGGATCCCGGCCCGGCCCGGATCGTCGAGAAGTGGACCTCGTGCGCCGAGGCGGCCCCGCAGTCCGGTGAGCTGCCGGCGCCGGGCGGCGACGACCCGGCGATCGGGCGGATCGACCCGGCGTTCACCCCGGTCACCGCCGTGCTGTGCGGCCGGGAGGTCCGGCCACGCCCCGGCGGCGGTCGGGAGCAGGTGGCCACCGAACGGCGGGCCGAGGAGATCGGTCCGCTGATCGCCGCCCTGCGCCTCCCCGACCAGCAGGCGGACGGGGAGATCGCCTGCACCCTCGACATGGTCATCCCGCCATGGCTGGCACTACTGGACGAACGGGGCCGCTGGCTGCGGCCGTACCTGCCGGTGAACGAATGCCGCAAGCCTCGTCCCGAGGTACTGGCGGCCCTGGACGCGCTGCGACTGACCACGGTGGACACCCGTACCGTCGGGGAGGTCGAATCCGCGGCGGCGGAGGCCGCCGGCTGCGAGCAGCGGTGGGCGGACATGGTGTGGGTGGAGACGACGATCGGACGGCCCGGGCCGCCCGCACCGGCGGTCCCGGACGCGGAGCCGCTGCGCTTCTGCGTCTACCAGGTGCCCGCGTCGCAGCAGGGTGGCGGCAAACCGGCCGGTGACTTCGCGTACGGCGGGCCGCTACCGCCGGACCGGCAGGCCGCCGTGCTCGGCAAACTGGCAGCCGCTCGGCCGGCGACCGAGTGCGCCACCCCGGCGTCCGGCTTCGCCGTGCTGCGCCCGCTCGACGGCACCGGCGGACCCGATCGGTACGTGGAACTCGACGGCTGCCTGCGCTTCCTGGTCGTGGCACCGACCGGTGGGTCGCAGCTCGGGCAGGGCGACGCCGCGCTGGCCGAGCTGCTGGAGCGCCGCTGAGCCACCCCCGGTTCGCTCTTTCCGCGATCCCGCCCAGAGCGCCGTGGTGGTCTGCTGCACTGGGTGTCGGGGAGCGCGCCGGGCGGTGAGGAGCAACCATGGGACGGTTGACCTGGTCAACCCATGTCGCCCCGGCCAAGCCGGTCGTGTCGACGAACCTGCCGCCGGGCGAGAGCCGCGAGCTGTGGTCGCCCACCAGCTCGACGCTGATCTACGGCGATCGCGACGCCGTCCTGGTCGACGCGTTACTGACCGTCGACGAGGGCCGGGCCCTGGCCGACTGGGTAGCGGCGAACGGCAGGAACCTCACGACGATCTACATCACGCACGGCCACGGCGACCACTTCTTCGGCGCGGCAGCCGTGCTGGAGCGCTTTCCTCAGGCGCGGATGGTGGCACCTCGCGGCGTGGTGGAGAAGATGCGCGTTCAGCTCGGGGAGCAGTGGCTCGACGGTGTCTGGCGCAAGGGTTTCCCCGACCAGCTCGCCGAGCATCCACCGATGGCGGAGCCGTTGGCCGGTAACACGATCGATCTTGAGGGCGAGCAGTTGGTCGCCGTCGAGGCGGGCCACACCGACACCGACAGGACGACCGTGCTGCACGTACCGTCGCTCGGTCTCGTCGTCGCAGGCGACGTGGTCTACAACGACGTCCACCTGTACCTCGCCGAGGCGGGCAACGACGGCATTCAGAGCTGGTACGCGGCCCTCAAGATGGTCAACTCGTTGCGGCCGTGTGTGGTGATCGCCGGGCACAAACGTGACGGCGCGGACGACGATTTGACCAACGTCGAGGAGACCCGCCGCTACCTGGAGGAGGTCGAGGCCGCCGCGCAGCGTACGGGAACTGCCGAGGAACTGTACGCGGCGATCATCGAGCGCTACCCGGACCGGATCAACCGTGCCGTGGCCTGGAAATCCGCCCAGGCGCTCAAGAGCTGACGAACCCGGCTCAGTTGACCGGCAACACCGCCGGGCCGCCGCCGGCGATGGACCGGGTGAGCTTGGGACCACCGGACCAGAAGTAGCAGCGCACCCCCCGGTCGCCGCGCGCCCACAGCTCCGGCGAGGGGAAGCGGTACGAGGTGCCGGTGCGGTAGCGCAGCTTGGCGTCGACGGGCACCTTGGCGTAGCGGGCGACCGCGGTGCGGCAGGCGGAATGCACCGAGTCCTCGTCCCGGCCGGCGTCCTCGTAGGAGCGGTCCGGGGCGGTCCAGATGCCGACGAACTCGTACTGGTGCGCGGTGGTGCAGCCGGCCGGGCGAAGTCGACCCCACTCATCCTCGTTCATGCAGCCGTACGTCAGCGGCGAGCGGCTACCCACCGCGTTGCGCAGCGTGGCGGCGCGGTGGATCGCCCGTTCGCCGTCGCCGTTGGCGCCGTCCACCTCGTCCAGCTCGAAGATGTCGCACCGGTACCAACGGCTGCCGCCCGTCCAACCGGCCGGTGAGGTGGGCGCGACCTGCACCGACAGTCGGGCCGTGCGCCAGTCGCCACCGACGAACTCCTTGGCCCGGGTGTCACAGTCGGTGAAGACGGCGCGCATGGCCGCCGACTCCACCTTGGGCGGGGCGGTCCGCGCCGCCAGGGCGCCGGTGAAGGTGCCGACGTGGAACGTCTCCACCAGGTGGGTCTTCGCGCAGTCCACCGGCGCGTAGCTGGCGAGGTACGCGGTCGGTTCGGGGATCACGTGGCACTCGCCGGCCTTCGGGCTGAACTGCTGCGCCTGGGCCATCGGCTTCCAGTCGTCGGACAGGTCACCGTCCGTGCCGGCCGGCGTGCCGCAGCCCGCCAGCGTCATCGTGATGAGCGCAGCCGTGACCGCTGCCCTGGTGTGGCGTCGCAAGTGTTTCTCCCCGTGGCCCCGTGCCGACGCGCGCAGCATATGGCACCGGGGGAAAGATCCGGCACCTGCTTTTCGGGCGGACCGGCGCCATCAGGGCAGCGCGGTTGCCGCTACTTCTGGCCAGCGACGTAGACGCCGCGTCCGGGTTGGCCCACGACCAGGTCGCGGTCGTGCAGGAGCGAGACCGCGCGGTAGGCGGTGGCGACGCTGACCCCGAACTGATCGGCCAGCTCGCTCGTGCTGGGCAGCTTCGTCCCTGGCGCGAGATCGCCACTCTTGATCTTCGCGGTCAACTCGTCGGCGATACGCCGATATTCGGCAGGTGCAGAGGGCATGAGGTCCGGTTCCCTTGGTTCGGCCCTGCCATCTGACCATGGCCCAACCTCCGTCAGCAAGTGATGTAAGAGGATCAAGCACGGTGGGTTTACCTACATCAGATAGTGACGTAGGTTGTGGATGGCTGCTCCCTTGGTTCGGCAAACCGGTGGTCAGCCCCGTCAGGGCGGCGTGGATCCCGTCGCCCTGACGGCTGTCCCTTGGGCTTGACGCAGGAGTGCCTATGAACCGGATCCGTTACGACGACTACCTGCTCGCCACGGCGTTGACGCTCGCTCGGCAGCACCGACCCGTGTGGAGTTGGACGCGTTGGCGGCGGGTCTGCCGCTGCGGTTCGGAGCTGCCCTGCCATATACGGCACCGCGTCCCGATCAGCCGGGGCCACTGGCCGTCGTGAGCGTCCCGGCCACGGGCGACGTCGTGCTCATCGGCGCCGCCGCCAGCGTCCAGTTCGCCGGTGACCGTGCTCTCCGGCTCCGCATCTCCGCGGTGAACCTGGGTCCGACCTACCACGGTTGGATCTGGCTGACCGGCTACGTTCTTGACAAGCGCGGGCAGGCGGTCGACCGGCGTGAGATCTACGTGCAGGAGGCAGGCGTCGAGATCCTCAGCGCCGACGCCATTCCGGCGAGGCACGCCTTGGGTGAAAGTCAGAGGTGCGGGCTACGGTCCCGGCATGGCAGCCAGCATTGACCTGACGCTTGACTCCACGGACGCCCAGGTGCTCGCCGCGTTCTGGAAGACGGCCCTGGGCTATGTCGACGAGCCGCCGCCCGCACCCTTCGCCACGCGGGAGGAGTGGCTCGCGCAGTTCGACCTACCGGAGGACGACCTCCCGGAGCACGCTGCATGGCTGTGCGATCCCGATGGCGTCGGCCCCCGCCTGTCCATCCTCAACGTCCCCGAACCCAAGACGGCGAAGAACCGGCTCCACATCGACATCCGGGTGCCGGGCCACGGCAGCCCCGACGAGCGGTGGGCACGGATCAGGGCAGAGTCGCAGCGCCTGGTGAAGGCAGGCGGGAGAGTCCTGGAGGAAGTCGACGAGCACCACGTGGTGATGGCCGACCCGGAGGGCAACGAGTTCTGCGTGGCCGCAACCTCAGCGTGAGAGGCCGCGGCCCAGGAGGGCCAGCCAACAGGCGACCGCCAGTCGCAGGCTTCGTCATGCTGGTTATCTCGGTTGTTGTAGGCCTTCGAGGGTCGCGTCCGCCGGGGCTGTCGCTATTTCCACTTGTCGTCCTTGAATCGAACGACCAACACCAGTAGCACGGTTCCGATCGCGGCGAAGAACAGTCCACCCGGAATCGTGGTCCAGGACATCAGGAACGACAGCGAGCCGGACGTGTGCCCGTTCTCCGCAACGAACTTCCCCGGGTCGGTCGGGTCCACCCAGACCGCCATCCTCGGTCCGGGAGTCTTGTGGCAGCCGGTTACACCGGCGCAGGGGATCCAGGTGCTGTACTGCCTCGACTCGTACAGGTAGGAGACCTCGATCCGGTCGATACCGCTGCCCCGACCGCCACCCCCGGCCCGGTCGGAGACATACGCGGTCACCGGTACGCCGTCAGACCGCAACCGATCCGCCTCCGAGGACACGTGCCAGCGGTAGGCCAGGGCACCGCCGGCCAGACCCAGGCCCGCCAGCAGGATGATCAGCCCCATTAGCAGCACCTTCCTGCGTGGACGGATGCCACTGGCAGGCGGTGCGAGCGAAACGCGCCGTTGCTTCTTCACCGGCTCACCCTCCCTGGAGGGGCACAAACCTATTGCCCGGCTGAGGATCGGGCCATCCTCGAACTGGTCAGCCCGTGCAGCGTTTCAGTTGCGGGCGTACCTGGGTTGCGATTACAGGGCCCGGCAAAGCGCGATAACCGGCCTGCGCGTGCACCCGCCCACTGGCACTACTCCGCACTCACCTGACGACTATGCCGGGGCCCTGCCCAGGTCACACAGACGAATCTACGCGGCTCCGCAACAGGATTCGCGCCTCAGCAACGCCATCGGTGAGGTCGACCTTGGCGCCTAACCCATGCATGATGCGCAGAGCTCGTGCGTTGCCCGGTTCGATCCAGGCTGCCAGAGCCTGAATACTCAGAGAGCTTGCGATGGAGGCGAGGTGGTTGACTACCGCCGTTCCGATACCGAGGTTCTGCCAACGGTCTTCAATTAGTAGTGCTATCTCGGCCTCGGAATCCGGCAGATGCATCAGACTGGCGAAGCCTATGGCACGCCCACGATCATTGTTCGCCCTGAGCAACACGGTCGAACCTCGTTCCGGATCGGTCAGCCTCCTCCATTCGGCGGGTCGGAGGCCATCGCGCGGGCCGTGATAACGGGCTCGCCGGGCTTCTCGCGAGCAGCGCTTGTGCAGGTCGTTGACGGCTGCCAAGTCGCAAAGACGGGCGGTTTGAACAAGTACCTGCACGTCCCACCGCCTGGCGATTCTCAGTGATCCTTCCGCCGCACATAAACTTGCAGCCAACTTGCCTCCCCCATTGTGGTCACGCATTCGGTGAAGCAGGGGCATCGGCATCGGCGGCCGGTCACTGAAGCTCTCCAGGCTGACCCAGCCTGCACGAATGCTGACACCGGTGCGGCCATCGCTTCACCAATCCGATCAGTTGCGTGCCCACTAGCCTCGGCCCTTCAGTAAGGGCTGGTGGTGGTGACGCTCGGGAACGCGAAAGTGCCTTCTGATCTGGGATGATCTGACTTGTCTAGGGTCAAGATC